>JBGSKI010000358.1:0-1666 GCA_041741315.1 Hyphomonas sp.
GCGCGACCTGCTCGAAGGCGTGGATGCCGGCGCCTTGCCCGGCTTCGCATCGCGTGAACTGGCAGCAGCTGCGTGGAACCGCAGGCCGTCGACTGAGATGATCAGGGTAGAGCATATTCTCGGCGGCGAGGTCGCGGTGAAGATGAATGCGGCCGAGCGGGCGCGCTGCGCCGACCGCTGCGCGGCCATGGGCGACCCGCCCTGCTGGAAGCTGCCGGGGATGACCAGCGACTGGCCGGTGGGGCAGCCGGTCTCGCCGTGCCTCGACTGTTCGGATGCGAACAATCCGGAGGCAGGGCAATGAGCGGCTTCTCAATGGGGGGCGGGTTCCTGCATCGGCTCGACACGTGGCCTGAGTATTTCGAAGAGGTCGCCAAGGGCGTGAAAACCTTCGAGGTTCGCCGGAACGACAGGAACTTTCAGACGGGCGACTTTGTCGAGCTGGTCGAGCTGAAGAAGAACGAGCGGCGATCTGATGACAATCAGCCAACCGGCCGGAAATTGCTGTTTCGAATCGGCTACGTCTTTCAGGGTGGGCAATTCGGACTGGTCAGGGGCTTCTGCGCGTTTTCGCTGCTGAGCGTATCCATGCCGAGAACAGTCGACAGAACATTCATCAATGAGCGCGGCCGCCAGATACGTATCGTGATCGAGGGTCCGGCATCCGTCTCCGAAAACCTGGTTACCGAGATTGAGGCCCGGCACCTCCAGGCAGCACTGAGGGAAGCTCTGGATGGCTGACCTCAAGTCGAAGACCGGCCGCCTGCTCGATGGCGTCCTGCATGACGGGAGGCCGGAGCCATGAGCGCCATTCGGCAACAAGGCAGGATCGAGGTTTCGGTCCGTGACCGGAAGGTCTGGTGGAAGCCGTGGACCTGGCGGACGCGGTACCGGCCGATCAAACTGGTCTTTGACGACTTTGCGGCCCGTCCCGTCACGGTGAGCGGGATGACGATCCGCAATGATGATCATGCCGGGCTGGTCGATATCCGCCCGGCTGCGCCGACCGTCACGATCAAGGGAGATGGGGAATGTTCGACAAGCTGATCTCGATTATTCAATCGGCGGGCAACGCCCTGCTGCCCGTCCAGATCGTCACGGAGGACAAGGCGGGCATCCTGATGCGCATGGGCAAGTATTGCCGCACGGTGCATCCCGGCCTGTGCTGGAAACTGCCATTCCTCGACAGTCTGTTGCTGTGCGAGCGCCGGGTGCAATTCTACCAGACGGACGGGCACAGCCTTGTCACGGCGGATGCCGTGCCGGTCGTCGTCCGGGCGCTGATGAGTTTCCGGCTTGCGGACCCGAAACTGGGCCTCTTGTCGCAGGCGGAATTCGGCCGATCGGTCTGGGACGGGACGGCGGCGGCGATTGCCGAACTGGTGACGCAGTCGAGATTCGAGGATCTTCCGACCCCGGAATTTTCGGCGCGGCTGCTCGACCGCGTGCGGACCGGAAATGCGGACTACGGGACGGACATCCTGACCTGCCGCCTGCAGGACATCGCCCGGGCGCGGACCTATCGGGTGCTGCGATGACGGTGGCCCTGAAACCGGATGGCTGGCTGGCCGATGCGATCCGGAACGCGGAGCGCACGGTGGCGGGCATGAGCCCGGTGCGCCTGAGGCTGGCCCGGCAGAAGTTCGACCTGCCGCGCGGCAAGAGC
>JBGSKI010000359.1:0-6199 GCA_041741315.1 Hyphomonas sp.
GGTCGTCGATCATCGCCGCCGTCAGCACCATGCGGGCAAGGTCCGCTTCGTCGCCCGCCGCCATGCAGATCATGCCCGGCAACGCACCGAGATAGCCGATGTCGAAACTTCCGGCATGCGTCGCGCCATCCGCCCCGACCAGCCCGGCCCGGTCGATGGCGAACCGCACCGGCAGGCGCTGGATCGCTACATCATGCACAACCTGATCGTAGCCGCGCTGCAGGAAGGTCGAATAGATCGCACAGAACGGTTTCATGCCGTCTGCCGCAAGGCCCGCCGCAAAGGTCACCGCGTGCTGTTCGGCAATGCCGACATCGAAATGGCGTTCCGGGAACCGCGCCGCAAATATATCCGTCGATGTCCCCGACGGCATGGCGGCCGTGATCGCGCAGATCCGGTCATCGGTCTCGCCGAGTTCGGTCAGCGTCTGGCCGAACACTTTCTGGTAGGCCGGAGCCGACGGCTTCGACTTGGCTTGCTCACCGGTGATGACCGAGAATTTCGACACGCCGTGATACTTGTCGGCGGAATTCTCGGCCGGGGCATAGCCCTTGCCCTTCTGCGTGACGGCGTGGATGAGGATCGGCCCCTCGCGCATCGCCTTCACGTTCTCGAGGATCGGGATCAACACATCGAGGTCGTGCCCGTCGATCGGGCCGATATAGTAAAAGCCCAGTTCCTCAAACAGTGTGCCGCCCATGGCGAACCCGCGCAGGTATTCCTCGGCCCGGCGCGCAGGGCTTTCGAGGCCCATCGGCCCGACCACCTTCTTGGCGATCCGGCGCAGGCCCCGGTAGGGCCGTGACGAGACAAGCTGCGACAGGTAATTGCTCATCGCACCGACCGGCGGGGCAATCGACATGTCATTATCGTTGAGGATGACGATCAGGCGCGACTTGTCGGCCCCGGCATTGTTCATCGCCTCATAGGCCATGCCGGCCGACATCGACCCGTCCCCGATGACGCACACAACGTGACCGTCCTCGCCCTGCAGGTCCCGCGACTTGGCAAAGCCGTGCCCGGCGGAGATCGAGGTCGACGCGTGCGCCGCGCCGAACGGGTCGTATTCGCTTTCGGACCGTTTGGTGAAGCCCGACAGGCCGCCCCCCTGGCGCAGGGTGCGCATCTGGTCGCGCCGCCCGGTCAGGATCTTGTGAGGATAGCACTGGTGTCCGACATCGAAGATCAGCTTGTCCTTCGGCGTGTCGAACACCGAATGGATCGCAACAGTCAGTTCGACCACGCCAAGGCCGGATCCGAGATGCCCGCCGGTCACCGAGACGACGTCAATGACCTCGTCGCGCACTTCCTGGGCGATCTGCTTGATCTCCGCGCGGGTCCGGCCTTTCAGGTCTGCAGGCGAGTTGATCGCATCCAGCAGGCGGTTGGGCTTGGCGTCGGTCATATTCCGGATGGGCCTCTGGGCAGGTTTCTATCTGCTAATGCGTTCGATCCAGTACAAAATCGACTGATTCAAGCAGTATATTGGCCTTTTCGCGAAATATTGCGAGATGTTCCTTCGCCTGGGCGGCCAGAAGCCGCACACGCTGGCGCGCCCCGTCCACCCCCAGCAGGGTCACGAAATTGGCCTTTCCGGCATCCGCATCCTTGGCCAGGGGCTTGCCGGCAGCGTCCTCGTCGCCGGTGGCGTCCAGCAGGTCATCCGAAATCTGGTAGGCGAGCCCGAGATCGTTCGAGAACCCCGCCAGGGCATTACGTTCGCCTTCCCGGGCTCTTCCAATAATACCGGCGGCCTCGGTGGCGTAGGAAATCAGCGCACCGGTCTTCAACCGCTGCATGCGGGTAATCGTGTTGAGATCGCGCGGGCTGTCATGTTCCAGCATGTCGATCATCTGGCCGCCAACCATGCCTCTTGCGCCCGCGGCGTCGGCCAGCCGCTCGATCAGCATGGTCCGGATCGCCGGGTCGTCATGGGTCTCGCTGGAGGCGAGTATCTTGAAGGACAGGGTCAGCAGCGCGTCGCCCGCCAGCACCGCTGTCGCTTCGTCGAAGGCCTTGTGGACCGTCGGCTGGCCGCGCCGGAAATCGTCATCGTCCATGCACGGCAGGTCGTCATGCACCAGCGAATAGCAATGCACGCATTCAAGCGCCGCCGCCGCCCGCAGCAGCGACTTTTCCGGTGCGTTGAACATCGCACCAGTCTCCAGCAGGAAGAAGGGCCGCATCCGCTTGCCATTGGCCAGCGCCGCATGGCGCATCGCGCGCATCAGGTTTGCTTCGGGACCGCCGGCCGGCGGGATCAGTTGGTCGAGCGCGACGGTGACCTTGTCGGCAACCTCCTTCAGGCGTTGGTCGAAGTCGATCACCCCCCCCATGGCAAGCCCTAGTCGAACGCTGCGGGTTCGGTCGTGATGCCAGACGCGCCCTGCACGATCTGCTCGACTTTCAGCTCGGCGGATTTCAGCCGCGCCTCGCAATGCGCCTTCAGTTTGGCACCGCGCTCATAGATCGCTATCGACTTTTCCAGTTCGACTTCACCGGCTTCAAGCTGGCGCACGATGCCTTCGAGTTCGGCCAGGGCCTCCTCGAAACTCATCTTGTCGACCGGCTTTTCCTTGGACTCTGCCATGTTGCCTCGCGCGTTCTGAACACGCCCGACACTAGAGCGGCGAGTCGGCCATCACAACCTTTTCCGGACCGATTTCACCGGTATTCGTAAACCCGGAAGCTCCAGTAGGAATCGCCGCCATCCCGGACGCACTGCCAGCCAAGGCGTTTCAGCTCCGGACGCAGCATCCGGTTGAACCAGCCATGGGCTGCAAGGTAGACTTTCGCGCCGTCCGAAGCCTCGTGCAGTTTCGCAGCGGCCGCAGCCGCCCGCAATCGCGCCTGCGAGACGCTCTCGCCGTCAAGCGCATGACCGTTGAGCCAGGCGGCGCGGGCCAGGATGTTCCAGGTCTTGGGCAGGTAACGCACCCCCGGCAACAGGGGCGGCGGCAGCGGTGCCTCGTTGAAGACCGGATCGTGCAGGGCCTGCAGGTGCGGTGCCGCGCGTTCGGCGGTCTGCTGGGCCCGGATCCGGCCAGAGGCAAGCACAATGTCCGCATCCCGGACGGCGTCCATCAGCTCCGGAGGGGCCATCTGTCCGTCCGTCAGCGGGCTCAGTTCGTAGCGAGCCCACCAGTCCTTGTACTCGCGCCAGTCGAGCCGCGGGCCAGCCGTACGGTCAAGTACCGGCTTGCCGTGCCGGGACACCACGATCGGGCCGCGGCGGGAGTCTGTCGATGTCGTCTCTGGCATCGCGATCCTGACGTAAACCTGTGCTTCGGGGTCCGGCGACTTCCCGTCCGAGCGACTGCCCTAGCGAGGATAACCGGGCGCGGCAAGGCGTGTTTCGGCGACCCGGACGCAACATCTCACGGAACCCGTGCGCGACGTGCCGGACCCATCCATCAAAGGCCCTCAGAACAAGGCCTTAGAGGCCTTTCCACACCCGCTTCGGACAGGTTTCCCCATCCAGGAGTTTGCAATGGTGGAAGGTCATCAGAACCGTGTCGGCCCGGCCGATCAGGTGATCCAGCGGCACGAATCCGATCGACGCCTTCTTCGGATCGACAGCGGGCGTGCATCCGGCCCTATCGATCACGCCGTCGACCGGCGGGCAATGTCCGGACGTAAACCGGCTGTCGAGCGAGTTGTCGCGATTGTCGCCCATCATGAACACATAGCCGTCCGGCACAATGAACAGGACGGTGTTGTCGCCGCGATCACCCTTTTCCTGCCGGTTGGTCAGCCAGCTTTGGCCGTTCTCCGCCGTTTCGCGCCATTCATAGGCGGTAACGATGCGGTTTTCCTTGTAGGGCGGGTAGCGGACCGTGCGCACGAACTCGTTCTCGATCGGCGCTCCGTTGACAATCAGTTCCTCTCCGATCATCTGGATCCGGTCGCCGGGAAGGCCGACGAGGCGCTTGATCATCACCCGGCCCGTATGCGGATGCTCGAACACGACCACATCGCCGCGCTTCGGCATGCTGGCGAAGATACGGCCCTTGGGCAGTGGCAGGTAGCGGCCGAAACTGAACGGAAGCGAATACCGGTCGTAACCATAGGCGAACTTGGCAACCGCAACACGGTCGCCGACCTGCAGGGTCGGCACCATGCTTTCGGACGGGATCACACGCTGTTCGTAGATCAGGCCGGAAAACAACAGGAACAGGGGAATGAACACGGCAAGCGTCGCCCCCCATTCGCGGAGTTCCTGTTTGACCTTGTCGCCGAGCGATGCCGGCGCTTCGTCCTGCGCCTCTGCAGCCTTCACGTCATCTTTTGCCATGAAGGCCTCGCTGTTCCCGACATTGGGGCCCACTCTTAGACGAAACCGGCTCGGCTTGCGAAGCGCAAAACTGCCGGGACGCTGCAAAAGGCCGTCAGGACACCAGCCGGTACAATGTCACGCCATCCGGACGGGCAGCTGCCGACACTTCCCCGCGCTCGATCAGGCAGTTCAGGTGGGCGATAGCCTCGCCTGTCGCCATGCCGACTTCATCGGGCTCAATTTTCCGCCCGAAGATCGCAACAAACGTGTCCAGAACGGTCATCGGGTTGGCTGCAAGCCTCTGTTTCAGGCGTTCCATTGCCACTTCATGCCCGTCGATCAGGTGCCGCAGGCGCTTGTGAGCCCCCCGGAACGGCTCGTTATGGGCCGGCAGGACCAGAACGTCCTCCGGCAGCCGTCCGAGCAACTTTTCGCAACTCGACATCCAGTCCAGCAGCGGATTGGCCGCCGGTTCAGTCGGATGCACCGACACGTTCGATGAAATGCGCGGCAACAGCTGGTCGCCCGAGATGATCACGTTGAGTGCGGGACAATACAGGCAGGCATGCTCCGGCGAGTGGCCGTTTCCGGTGATCACTTCCCAGGTCTGGCCCGCCATGTCGAACGTGTCGCCATCTGCCAGCCGGACAAACGAATCCGGCATCTGGCTGACACCCCGGCCGAAGCCCCCGAACCGGGCCTTGTATTGCGCCAGCATGGCCTCGTCCCAACCGGCGCGGCGGTAGAAGTCGATCCCGGCCTGCGGCGCATCGCGGCCCGTATCCGCCACCAGCATCCGGCACGTCGTGTATTCGAGGCGGCTCATCCACAGGTCCGCCTGATGCTTGAGACAGAGCCATCCAGCACTTCCGACATGGTCGGGGTGCATATGGGTCACCATCACGCGTTTCAGCGGCTTTTCAGGGGTCACCCGATCCGCAAGGATCTTCCGCCAGGCATCCTTGGTTTCGGCCAGCGGAAGCCCGGTATCGACAATCGTCCACCCGTCGCCATCGTCGAGCAGCCAGACATTGATGAACTTCAGCGAAAACGGCAGCGGCAGCCGGACCCATTCGATCCCCTCCGCCACGCGGATTGTCTCGCCTAGTGCCGGCGTCGTGCCGCCGTGCGGGTAGTCAAGTCCCGGGCGCTTCAGGGTCTTTGTCGGGAAACCATCCATCCGGTCACGTTACGCCTGTCCGCCTGCCCGTCGAGCCGTCACGCCGGGTCAGCCGGCGGCAACGTTGCCACAATGACCGAAAGGGCGGCATCGATGGGCAGGGTTCCGTCAACCCGGTGCACATCCGGCGGCACCGTGAGCGCGGTCAGCTGGCTGTCGAGCAGGCTGGCAGGCATGAAATGCCCCTTCCGGCGGGTCATGCGCTTCGCCAGCACCTCCTTGGGAACATCCAGCCAGACGAAATGCACCGCCCGCCCGCACTGGTCCTGCAGGCTAGTCTGGACAAAGGGCGTCAGCGCCGAGCAGGCCAGCACGACACGTGGCGCGGCCGATGTGGCGACGGCTGCCGCCATCGAGGCCACCCAGTCTACACGGTCGGCATCCGTCAGGGGCGTACCAGCGGTCATCTTGGCGCGGTTGGCATCCGAATGGTGCCGGTCCGCCTCGATGAACGGCCAGCCGCCCGATTTGGCCAGCGCCTGTCCGGTCGTGCTTTTGCCGGACCCGGCGACGCCCATGATGACGACCAGGTCCTTCACTTGATCGGCGACCGTTTGCGCGGCGCGAGTTTGGTGCGCTTGAATTTTTCGCCCTTGGTCGGATCGACCGGCTTCACTTCGGGTTTCACGACCCCGGGCTTGCCCATACGGGACGGCGGACCCGGCTTGCGGTCGCCCCTTGGCGGACCGGCCTTGCGATCCGGTCTCGGGCCACGATCCGGGCGTTGCGGCCGTTCGGCCCGC
>JBGSKI010000360.1:0-1804 GCA_041741315.1 Hyphomonas sp.
CGCTAATCACCAGGCGATCGACCGACTGCACGGGAATCGCATAGGTGGTATCCAGCGTTGTTGTCAACCAGTGCGCGGCAGCGGTAGCCGTGGCAAAGCCGAAGCGCTGTCGGAGGGCGTGCGGGTCGAAGCGCTGACCACCGACTGGCTGAACGTCTCCGAAGCGGAGGCCGAGGCGATGTTCGCGGCACAGGGCGGCGCGGCCCACGGCCATTTGCAGCGCTATGAGGATGACAAGGGCCATCCGGTTGTCGCGGTGATCTGGTGGAAACTGGCGGACCCGGCGGCGAAACCGGCCAAGGCCCCGAAGAAGAAGGCCGTGAAGGAAACGGCAGAGCCGGCCCCGGTCGAGGACCACACGGATGATCTCTACTTCCGGTCAGGCCGGACCAAGCCGTCGCGCCGCCGCTATGTCGACCCGCGCCAGCTCGACCTGTTCAAGCAGGCGCCGGACGCCTAGGCCTCGACGAGGCTCCAGCCGCCCTTCCCGGCCAGCACGCGGGCGGTGAGGTAGAGCAACAGGCCGACCGGGCCGAGCATCAGCGTGAAGAACAGGCACGGCACCAGCAGCCAATGCGGCAGTCCGCGCCGCTGGGCATCGCGGGCCTGCCAGGAACCGACAAAGAGATCGAACACCAGGTAGTGCGACCAGCCGACCAGGATGCCGAGCGGATGCGAGAAGATCTGCGACACGCCGGCGGCAGAATTGAACCCGCCGCCCTCCGCACCCATGCCGAAGAACAGGGTCATCGACAGGGTCACGATATAGAAGATGCCGAGGCAGAGCGGATAAAGGCCCGAATGCACGATTGTCCGGGTGATCGCGGCGCGTGGCAGGATGGCGAGCAGCAGCCAGCCGGGCAGCACGGCCAGGTTGATGATCGAATAGACGGTTTCATAAGTCATGGCGTTCCCCTGTTTTGAGAGACTCATATGCCGGAGGCGCGCGGCGGCAAGGGGTAACGCCGCCGCGAGCACATGCGGCCGGAGCGGCGGGGCCGTCCGGTGCTTGGAGCTGGATTCGGGTTTGGGCGGACCTAGGGAGGCGCTTTCGGCGGATGGAAAGTGTCCATAAAGAGTTCCGAACCTGTCCATAAAACAGGGAAAACTGTACTTAAGTTCATGGACACGCCTGCGGGGACGCAGACGGGCAGGCTGGTGCGCGCGGCCTGGGTTTCCCAGCGGGGGACTGCGGGCGGCTCGTAAGTGTACAGATCGTCCGGCTTCGGCGCATCGCCGATATAGCGCACGTAGACGTTCCCGAACCTGTCGACCTGCACGAAGACTTGCCTTCCTGTCTTCAGCCGCCAGGCGGTGAGGCGGACGAGATTCCACCAGAGCCAGGGCCAGCAGAGGGCGTAGACGTGCCGGAAGAAGGGGATGTAGTGCGGGTCCATGTGCGGAAGTTTGGCATGGTTCCGGTGGGGGGAGGATAGATTTTTGTCTCCCCTCTCCCAAGGGAGAGGGGAACAAGTGCGGCCTTTGCGGTTCTAGGCCAGTTCCGGGACCGGGCCGCGATAGACGGAGCGGGGGCGGACGAGGCGGGCTTCGGCGATCTGTTCGCGGGCGTGGGCGGTCCAGCCGAGGATCCGGCCACAGGCGAAGGTGGCGGTGAAGGCCTCGCGCGGAATGCCGAGCGCTTCGAGCAGGAGCGCGGTGTAGAATTCGACATTCGTCTCGAGGCGGCGGCCGGGATATTTGCGGGCGAGCCGGCCGAGTACGGCGCTTTCGATATGTTCGGCAAAATGGATGCGGCCGGACGTGCCCGGCAGGCGGGCGACCGCCGCCTTGAGGGCATCGGCGC
>JBGSKI010000361.1:0-14629 GCA_041741315.1 Hyphomonas sp.
GCAGCTGCCCATGCCGAGGGCGGTGCAGCGCACCCGCACGCGCCGGAGGGCGGCTGGCCGTTCGAAGGCATCACGGGCCAGTTCGACCAGGCATCGCTGCAGCGCGGCTACCAAGTCTACAACACGGTCTGCGCGTCGTGCCATTCGCTGAAGCTGCTGAGCTACCGCAATCTCGGCGAACCGGGCGGGCCGTTCTACGATCCGGAATACCCGAACCCGAACGACAATCCGTACGTGAAGGCGCTTGCGGCCCAGAACGAAATCCTGAGCCCGACCCCGAACGATGCCGGCGATTTCGACTACCGTCCGGCGACGCCGGCGGACAAGTTCCGCAGCCCGTATGCCAACGAGCAGGCCGCGCGCGCCGCCCATGGCGGCGCTGCCCCGCCTGACCTGTCGGTCATCACCAAGGCCCGCCATGGCGGTGCCAGCTATGTTTACAGCCTGCTTTCCGGCTACCCGCCGGAAGAGGCATTCATCAAACGCGAAGTCACGCCGGAAACAGTCACCACGGCATATTCGGACAATGGTACGCCGGACGATCCGGGCGATGACATTGCCGAGGTGAAGGCGCCAGCGGTGTACGAGACCCTGATCGACATGTCGAAACTGCACGGCGCACACGGTGGCGAGGCCGGTGAAGGCTTGCTCCTCGTGAATGCAGGACAGTACTACAACCCCTATATGGCCGGCGACACGACGCCGAACTTCGAGGGCGATCCGCGTCACCCGCCAAAGGGCGGCTTCCTGGCGATGCCGCCGCAGCTGACGCCTGGCCGGGTCGAGTACATGGACGGCACCGAAGCGACCGTCGACCAGATGGCTGCGGACGTTGCGCAGTTCCTGGCATGGGCGGCAGAGCCAAAGCAGACCAATCGCAAGTCGCTCGGCATCGCGGTGATCGCGTATCTCGGCATCCTGACGATCCTCTTGTGGTTCTCCTACAAGCGCATCTGGCGCAAGGTCGAACACTAACCTCTGCCTCGCATGACACGCCTCATCGCCATCCGCAGGGCAAGCCCGGCGGATGGCGGTCTCGTTGAGGGCCTGACCCGCCGCATCTGGACCGGGCGGGTGTCGCCGGAGTCGACCGTGTTCGGCGAGACGCCGGACAGCGTGGCGGCGCAGCTGGGCAAGGGCGGGGGCAGCATTCTGTTCGATGGCGACACGCCGGTCGGGTCCGGGCGCTGGGTGCCGGTTCCGGGGCCGGGTGGCGCAGGGCTGTGGATGGAAATCAAGCGGATCGGCGTGCTGGCGGAGTATCGCAAGCAAGGGTTCGGCGAACGTATACTGCGGCACCTGGAAGCGGCGGGCCGGCAGGCCGGAGCTGAAGGGGCCCAGCTTGCCATCCGGCTGGACCAGCCGCGCCTGATCGACTTCTACGAGGCGCTTGGCTATGTCCGCGCCGGCGATGTCGAACTGACAACTCCCAATCCGCGCTCGCCGCCGCCCATCGGCATGCGCAAAACCTTCAAGGACTGACCCATGAGCACCTGGACCCTCGGCATCATTGGCGGCTCCGGCCTGTACGAGATCGACGGCCTGCAGGACCGGCGCGAAGAGCGGGTGGAGACGCCGTGGGGCGAACCGTCGGATGCGCTGGTGCATGGCCGCATCGGGGACGTGAAACTGGTTTTCCTGCCGCGTCACGGCAAAGGTCACCGCCTGACGCCGACGGAAGTGCCGTTCCGGGCAAATATTGCCGCGCTGAAGATGGCCGGGGTAACCGACGTGCTGGCGATTTCGGCCTGCGGCAGCCTGCAGGCGCAATATGCACCGGGCGATTTCGTCGCCGCCGACCAGTTCATCGACCGCACCACGGCGCGCGCCAAGACCTTCTTCGGCGAGGGCATGGTGGGGCATGTCTCGATGGCCCGGCCGGTTTGCTCCCGCCTGACGCAACTTGCTGCAGATGCGGCCGTTTCGGTTGGGGCCAGGGTGCATCGGGGCGGCACTTATCTTGCCATGGAAGGCCCGCAATTCTCGTCGCTGGCGGAATCGAAGCTCTACCGGCAGTGGGGATGCGACATCATCGGCATGACGGCGATGCCGGAAGCCAAGCTCGCCCGCGAAGCCGAGCTGCCCTATGCCATTCTCGGAATGGTGACGGACTATGATTGCTGGCGGGAAGAGGAAGAGGCGGTGACGGTGACCAATGTGCTCGAAATCATGGCGCGCAACAGCGCCGTGGCGCGGGCGGCGGTGGTGAAACTGGCGGAGGGGCTGGCGGGTCGGCCGCGGACGCCGAGCCCCGATGGCATCGACACCTGTCTCGACTTTGCACTGATCACCGCGCCCGCATCCAGAAACCTGGAAACACTGAAAATACTGCAGGTTATTGCCGGGCGCGCCCTCAACAGCTAAGGTTCATTTTCCATTAACCCGATCCGGTCGAGGGGCTCGCCGGACAGGGGAGATTGGCAGGGGACCTCAGAATGAGCGAATCTCAATTCTATACGTTTTTCACAGGAGGCCTCGGCCTCCTGACAGCGGCAGCCTTGCTGATCGCCTGGCAGCTCTGGCGCATCCATGACGATGCCCGCGATGGGGCTGCGTCGGCGCTTGAGGGGGTCGCGCACGAGATGCGCATCAACCTGCAGCGCTTCGTCAACGAGATCGTGCAAGTGCACTCCAACCGGGAAGCCGGTCCGGATGTGCTGCTGCCGGTGCGCCATCCGCAGCTGGACGGCGTCAATGCCTCGCTGATCCGCGCCAATCGCAATGGTCTTGCCGTGGTCGGATCGACCTATCAGGAGCTGGACGCGCGCAAGATGGCGCTGCGGGCGGCGCTGGCGCAGCGGCGGGATCCATCGATTGCGCTGGATGACGCCATGGACGCCACGATCAATGGCATCGCGGCCCTCTACATGTGGGAAGTGCACAAGGGCGCCCGGCCGGCTGATGTCGGCAGCGTGCGGTCCTGGCATGTGCGCGACTGGATGAAGGGGCATGTGTTCACCCAGAACTCGCTGCCCGGCATGTTCCTGCGGGACGAAGTCGTCGAACGGTTGCGCGCCTATGGCCTGCACCTGACGCCCAGCCCGCTGACCCATACGGCGGCCGAATACTATTCGATGCAGTATGACCGGAAAGCCGATCTCAGCGGTCCGCTTGGCCGCCGCAAATCCCCGGAACAGCTGGAACACGAAGCCCTGAAGGCCCAGGAAAAAGCCGACAAGAAAGCCGCGCGCGAAGCCGAGAAGGAAGCGCTGAAGGCGGAAAAGGAAGCCGAGAAAGCTGCGCTCAGGGCCGAGAAGGAAGCTGAAAAGGCTGCCAAGGCTGCTGCGGCAAGCGAACCGGACAGCTTCGATGAGCCCGAGAGCTTTGACGAGGTTGAGGAGATGGAGCCTCCGCCGGAAGTGGCAGAGGCTGCGCCCGAGCCAGAGCCCGCTCCGCCGGCGGCTGCTGAAGCTGCTCCAAGTCCCCCGCCCGAAACGGTGTTCGCAAGCGACGACGATTTCGAACTGGCGATGAACAATCCGGATAAAGACAAGCCGACCGATACGAGCTGAGCCCACGGTCCAGCCGGTCGCGCCGCTACCGGTCGTCCGCAAGCGTTTGAATCAGCGTTTGAACCCGCCCAATATGCCGCGCAGCACGTAGCGTGTGACTTCGCGCGCGGCGGAGCGGGCGGCCTGGTTGCCGGCTCGTTCGATCGGCGACATGCGGCGCGACCGCGTACTTGGGGCGCGCTGTTTCTTCTTGTCGAGCTGCTCCTTGGCCTTCGCTTCGGCGGCGGCGAGCTTTTCGGCTTCCTTTGCGGCCCTGGCCTCCTTCGCGTCGAGGATTTCGTAGGCCGACTCGCGGTCGATGACCTTGTCATACTTGCCGGCAACCGGGCTCGCCTTGATCAGTGCCTTGCGCTCTTCCGGTTCGGCCGGTCCGAGGCGGGACGCAGGCGGGCGGATCATCGTGCGCTGGACAATGCCCGGCGCGCCTTTCGGGTCGAGAGTCGAGACGAGCGCTTCGCCGACGCCAAGTTCGGTGATCACCTGTTCGGTCTTGAAGCCGGAATTCACGCGGAAGGATTCGGCCGCGGCGCGGACGCCCTTGCGTTCGGCAGGCGTGTAGGCGCGCAAGGCATGCTGGATGCGGTTGCCGAGCTGCGCAAGGACGGTTTCCGGGAGGTCGCGCGGGTTCTGGGTGACGAAGAACACGCCGACGCCCTTCGAGCGGATCAGGCGGACAACCTGTTCGATCTTCTGCAGCAGGGCAGGCGGGGCATCGTTGAAGAGGAGGTGGGCCTCGTCGAAGAAGAAAACGAGTTTAGGCTTTTCCGGGTCGCCGACTTCCGGCAGCTGTTCGAACAGTTCCGACAGGAGCCAGAGCAGGAAGGTGGAATAGAGTTTCGGACTGTTGATCAGGCGGGTTGCGTCGAGCACGCTGACAATGCCCTTGCCGTCGGTGGTGGTGCGCATGATGTCCGGCAGTTCGAGCGCCGGCTCGCCGAAGAAATTCTCCGCGCCTTCGCGTTCCATGACCAGCAGGTTGCGCTGCACCGCGCCGAGCGAGGCGGCGGCGACATTGCCGTATTCCTTGCCCAGTTCGTCCCGCACTTCCTTTTCGCTGATATGGGCGAGCAGTTTGCGCAGGTCCTTCAGGTCGAGCAGCAGGAGCTGGTTGTCGTCGGCATATTCGAACGCGATGTTCAGCACGCCTTCCTGCGCTTCCGACAGGCCCATCAGGCGCGACAGGAGCAGGGGGCCCATTTCGGACACGGTGGTGCGCACCGGGTGGCCGTTCTTGCCGAACAGGTCCCAGAAGATCACCGGCGCGGCGGAATATGTGTAGTTTTCCAGCCCGATCTTTGCGGCGCGGGAGACGAGTTTCTCGTGCAGGGGGTGGGTCTCGCTGCCGGCGACACAGATGCCGGACAGGTCGCCCTTGATATCGGCGCAGAAGACCGGGACGCCGGCATCGGAAAAGCCCTGCGCGAGGATCTGCAGGGTGACGGTCTTGCCGGTGCCGGTGGCGCCCGCGACGATGCCGTGGCGGTTGGCGATCTTGAGGAGCAGTTCCTGGGCGGAATCCGGCGTACCCGTGCCGTCGCTGTCTGCACCGCCAATGAAAATGCTGTCCGTCATGCCGCCGGTCTCCCTGATTCTGCGCGAACGCTAGACACTCCAGCGAAATCGGCAAGGCCTGCACGGTGAAAACGGCGCTGCGAGGCGCTTGACGGACCGGCAGGCACCTTTCACGCTTGGCGCGACCATGAGAGGGACCATAATGAACCGTGCCGTCACGACCGGAATCTGGATCATCGCGACCGGGGTGATCATTGCCTTCCTGTATGTCGGCCGGGAGATCCTGGCACCATTCGCACTGGCGGTGTTCCTGTTCCTGACGATCGAGGGCTTTGCCAGCCAGATCGACAATTCGTCGCGCACGATCAAGATCGGCGCGGCGCGGATCATCGCGATCAGTTTCGTGATGGCGGGCTTTATCGGGTTTATCGCGCTGCTGGCCAATGGTCTTGCCGAGTTCGGCCGGGATGCGGGCAGTTATGAGGAGAAGATCAACGGCCTGATCCGCGATGTGTATGGCGTCGTGCACATGACGGATGCGCCGACCCTGCAGCACCTGGTCTTCAACCAGACCGGACAGCGCTTCTTCGCGACAATTGCGAATGCCGCCGGAGACCTGTCGGGCGATATCGTGATCATCCTGATCTATGTCGCCTTCCTGTTTGTCGCCCAATCGGGATGGACGAAAAAGCTCGACAATATCTTCCCGGATTTCGAAACCCGTTCGCGGGTCAGGGAAATCGGCGAGGAAGCGCGGCGCGGCATCGAGACCTACCTGTGGACGCAGACCGTGATTTCCGCGCTGATCACCGTCCTGACCTATCTCACGCTGATCGCACTGGGCGTCAGCAATGCCCTGTTCCTGTCGGCGCTGATCTTTGTGTTGAACTATATTCCGACCGTCGGATCGATTGTCGCAGCGGTCGTGCCGCCGCTGTTCGCACTGGTCCAGCCGGCGGTGCCTGACTGGTGCCCGGGATCGCCGCCGGAAGATACCTATATCTATGCCGCGATTGTTTTCGCTTCGGTCAGCTTCTGGCAGTTCTCGATCGGCAACTTCCTGCAGCCGCGGATGACGGGCGAATCGCTGAACCTGTCCTCGCTGATCGTGCTGATCGCGCTGGCGGTCTGGGGCGTGATCTGGGGCATTCCCGGCATGTTCCTGTCGGCGCCGCTGACCGTTCTGATGATGATCCTGTTCGCCCAGTCGGATGCGACGCGCTGGATGGCGATCCTGTTGTCGGCAGACGGAAATCCGCAGGGCAAGGGGCTTGGCCAGCCGGCGAATCCGGGGGCGGCCGGCAGGGAAGATGCAGTTGATGCTGCACTGCACACTGGAGAGTGAACCGGTTTCGTGGCAATCGGCGGGCCCGTCGACCGGACAGGTCCTTCAGAAACAATTCTGAAAGTTAATCTTCCTGACTGCTTCCGGTCATTGCGCATAAAATATTCGACACGAGATACGCAACAAGAAATCAGGCCTCCGCTTGCGTCCCCCCACCCAGCCTGCGGATCAAGGCCTGTAGGGCCCGCCGGACACGTCCCCGTTCGGCGGGCCCGTCTTGTTCTGGAGCATGACGGCACCGGATCACAAAGGTTTCAGTTGTAACTATTCCATTGATGGGCGAAGTCCGTCAGGTTAGATGCACAATTTGCAGTCACGCTTTGCGAGCCCTTCATGACCCTCCAGACCCATGCCGCCGATCCGCTCGATCAGGTGCTTTTGCAGCTTCGACACGATTGCGCGAACGAGGACATAACCGGACTGACCGGTGACGATGTCGAGGCGCTCGGCCGGGACCTGTGGAAATGGGCGGCGAAAGTGCCGGCCGGCAAGCAGGAGGCGCGCATCCGCCTGGTGCCGGACGGTGCGGCGGGCCAGTTGCCGCGCTCGGTGCTCGAAACCGTCAGCCCGGACATGCCGTTCCTGGTCGATTCCCTGCTTGGCGAATGCGCGGCGCAGGGATTTGAAGTGCGCACCCTGTTCCATCCGGTCGTGTCACTTGCCGATGGACGGATGGTGTCAGTCATCCAGATTCACCTGCCGCGCCTGACCGCTGATGAGGGTACACGTCTCGTTGCGGGTGCGCAGCGGACGCTGGAAGACACCTTGCTCGTAGTGAACGATTTCAAGCCGATGCGTGAACGGATGAAGGGGGAAATCCGACGCCTGTCGCTGCTCGATTCCTCGCGCCAGGCCGATGCGCACGAGGCTATCGCCTTCCTCGGATGGCTGTCCAAGGAGCATTTCGTGTTCCTCGGCTGCCGCGAGTACAGCTTCGAGACCGACGGGGAGGGGCGCGTCCTTCCGGAAGAGCCGATCATGGTCGAGGGCTCGAATCTCGGTCTGCTGAGGGACGAGTCGCTGAACGTCCTGTCGCGGGATGCCGAGCCGCTGGTGCTGACACCGGAGATCGGCGAACTTCTGGCCGAGCCGTTCCCCCTGATCGTCGCGAAGGCGACCCTGATCAGCCGCGTCCACCGGCGGGTGGCATGCGACTATGTCGGCGTCAAGAAATATGACGAGGCCGGGCGGGTGAACGGGGAAGTGCGCTTCCTCGGCCTGTTCACGGCCGAAGCCTATGACGAGACGGCGCGGACGATCCCGTTCATCCGCCGGCGGGTGCGCAAGATCATGGCAGCCTCCGGCGCGACGCCCGGCGGGCACACCGAAAAGGCGATTGCCAACATTCTCGAGACCTGGCCGCGCGACGAACTGTTCCAGACCGGGTCGAAATTCCTGGCGCCGATGATCATGGGGGCGCTGCACCTGATCGGGCGGCCGCGCACGCGGGTGTTCCTGCGCCGCGACCAGTTCGACCGGTTCGTGTCGGCCATCGTCTACGTGTCGCGCGAAGCCTATGACACGGCGCTCCGTACCCGGATCGGGGCGGCGCTGGAGCAGGCCTATGCCGGCCGCCTGACGCGGTTCCAGCCCTATTTCGATACAAGCCCGCTGGCGCGCGTCCATTTCCAGATCGCGCTCGACCCGGGCCATCCGGAGCCGGACCCGGAGCAACTGGAAAAGGACATCGCGCTGCTGGCGCGGACCTGGGACCAGTCGTTCCGCACGGCACTGATGGATGCCGAACTGAACGAGATCGATCGCGACGGCGCGCGTGCTTTTGCGGGGGCGTTCAATGCCGCCTACCGGGAAGCTTTCTCGCCGGAAGAGGCGATGCGCGATGTTGCCGCCATGGCGAACCTCAGCGCAAGCCAGACCATTCTCGCCAGGGTGTTCCGGGGGCAGGGCGACGATGAAGACAAGGTGCGGGTGAAGATCTATTCCCGGACGGGGGCCATTCCGCTGTCGCGCTGCGTGCCGGTGTTCGAGAAAATGGGCCTGTTCGTCGCCTACGAGACCGGATATCCGGTGCGGCCGACCGGCAAGCCGGTGGCGGATGCCCCGGATACGTACTGGGTGCACGACCTGTCGATGCGCACGGTGTCCGGTGCGCCGCTGGACCTTGGACGCCTGTCGCACCTGCTCGAAGACGCCTTCGTGGCCGTGTGGAGCGGCAATGCCGAGAATGACGGGTTCAACCGGCTCGTCCTGACGGCGGCAGCGACCTGGCGGGAGGCGGCGCTGTTCCGTACGCTGTGCGCGTTCCGGCGGCAGACCGGCAAGGACCAGCCGCAGGACGTACAAGAGAATGCGCTGTCGCGGTATCCGGCCATCGCACGCCTGCTGCTCGACCTGTTCGCAGTGCGGTTCGATCCGTCGGCGGGCAAGTCGCGCGATGCGCGCGAGGCGGCGGGAAAAGAGATCCGGGAACAGATCACCGATGCCCTGCGCGGTGTGTCTGCCCTTGCGGATGACCAGGTGCTGCGGCGCCTGGCCGACCTTATCCTAGTGACCCAGCGCACGAACTTTTACCAGCGCAACGAAAGCGGCAAGCCGCACCGGTTCATCAGTATAAAGATTGCCAGCCGCGAGGTTTCGGACCTGCCGGAGCCGAAGCCGTATCGCGAAATCTTCATGTCGAGCCCGATGGTCGAGGGCGTACACCTGCGTTTCGGCCCGGTGGCGCGGGGTGGCCTGCGCTGGTCGGATCGCGCAGCGGATTACCGGACCGAAGTGCTCGGGCTGGTAAAGGCCCAGCAAGTCAAGAATGCGGTGATCGTGCCGGTCGGTTCGAAGGGCGGATTCTTCCCGAAGCAATTGGCAGACCGGTCGAACCGCAACGCCTGGTTCGAAAGCGGGCGCGATGCCTACAAGGAATTCATCACGGCGCTGCTCGGGCTGACCGATAATCTCGTCGACGGCGCGGTGACCCATCCCGCGGACACGGTGATCTGGGACGGGGAAGATCCCTACCTCGTCGTGGCAGCCGACAAGGGCACGGCGACGTTCTCGGATACCGCCAATGCGATCAGCCTTGCGAAGCATCACTGGCTCGGCGATGCCTTCGCTTCGGGCGGCTCGGCCGGCTATGACCACAAAAAGATGGGCATCACGGCAAAAGGCGCATGGGAAGCGGTGAAGCGTCATTTCCGGGAAGCGGGCGCAGACATCCAGACCCAGCCCTTCACCGTGATCGGCGTCGGCGACATGAGCGGCGACGTTTTCGGCAATGGCATGCTGCTGTCACCGGAAATCCGCCTTCTGGCGGCGTTCAACCATCTGCACATCTTTGTCGATCCCGATCCGAAGGATGCCCGCGCCAATCTCGCCGAGCGCCAGCGCATGTTCGACCTGCCGCAATCCACATGGACGGATTATGACCGGTCGCTGATCTCGGCGGGCGGCGGGATTTTCGAGCGGTCGGCAAAATCGGTTCCGCTCAGTGCGGAAATCAAGGCTCTGACGGGCCTCGCCAGTGACACCGCGACGCCGGACGAATTGATCCACGCCCTGCTGAAGACGCAGGCGGACCTGCTCTGGTTCGGCGGCATCGGAACCTATGTGAAGGCTTCGGCGGAAACCCATGCCGATGTCGGCGACCGGGCGAACGATCCGATCCGGGTCAATGCGCGTGAGCTTCGCGCGAAAGTCGTGGGGGAGGGCGCCAATCTCGGCCTGACCCAGGCGGCACGGATCGAGTTCGCGCTCGCCGGCGGGCGCATCAATACGGACGCGATCGACAACTCCGCCGGGGTCGATTCGTCCGACCACGAAGTGAACATCAAGATCCTGGCGGCCGAAGCCATCCGGGAGGGCAAGCTGAAGGCCGACGCCCGCAACGACCTGCTGGCCGGAATGACCAGCGATGTAGCGGCGCACGTGCTGCGCCACAATTACGACCAGACCGCAGCCTTGTCGCTGGCGCAGGCGACTGCTGCTGCGGATCATGAGGCGCTGGAACGGCTGATGGTGTCGCTGGAAGAGCGCGGCGTGCTGAACCGTGCCATCGAGGGCCTGCCGGATACGGGCGACATGCGGGTGCGGGCGGAGCAGGGCCAGTGGCTGACGCGGCCGGAGCTTGCCGTGCTGCTGGCCTGGTCGAAGATAACCCTGTTCGACGATCTGGTTGCGTCGGCCCTGCCGGACGATCCGCATCTTGCGTCGGTGTTGAAAGCCTATTTCCCGAGCCCGATCGATGGATTCGGGGAGGCAATGCAGAACCACCGGCTGAAGCGCGAGATCATCGCGACGGTGATCGCCAACCGGACGATCGACATGGCCGGGCCGGTCGCGTTGCTGCGCCTGAGGGAACTGACGGGTGCGGATAATGTCGCGGCGGTGCGCGGACTGGAGGCGGCGCGCACGGTGCTCGACTTCGATCATTTCCGCAACGAAGTCGATGCCCTCGATACGAAGGCTGATGCCAGCCTGCAGGCGGACCTGCGTCTTGAGGCCGCGCATGCAATGGCGGAGGCCGCCGGATGGTTCATCCAGTTCCGGCCGGACGGCGATATTGCGGATGTGGCCGGAGATGTGCTGGTGCCGCTGAACACGTTCAAGGCAGCCCTGGCGAGCATCCATTCGCCGTTCCCGGCGGCTCGGATCGAACGCGCGGCGCGGGCCTTCATCAAGCGCGGCGCGCCGGACAGTCTCGCCCATTGGGCCGCCGCGATGCAGCAATTTGCGCAGGGCCTCGTCGTGGTCGATCTGGCAGCGCAGGCGGATGCCGGTGTGGCGGAAGCCGGCGAGTGCTTCTACCTGATCGGCGATGCCCTCCGGCTCGACCGGCTGCGGGAATCGGCTCGCGAAGGGCTTGCCGGTGCCGGCTATTGGGACCGCGTTGCGGGCCGCCGCTTGATCGCCGAACTCGTCCGCCTGCAGACAGGTGCGGCGGCCGAAGCCCTGTCGCAAGGCGGAGCAGATGCCTGGCTCGACGGCCGGGACGAGGAACGCCGGACGCTGTTGACCTCGCTCGGCGCCCTGACCCGCGAGAAGTCCTGGACGTTCGCAAAATTCGCCCTGTCGGCGGATGCTGTGCGGCGGTTCCTGTCCAGATAGGCCGTCGCGGACCGGGGCGGCCTATTGCGCGAACACGTCCGCGATGTCGCTGCCTTTCGACTGACGGAAGGCCGCGCAGTTACGGGCGCGCTCCAGGCCCTGGGCCAGCGAACGCTCGTAGCCGGGAGTCAGACTGGCCTGCGCATTGAAGAAGGCTTCGGCATTGGTGATGCCTTCGGAGTCACAGAAACTGGCCGCAGCGCCGGCCAGTTGGGGCTGGCGGATGGTCGGCACTTTCCGGACGATGGCGGGGAAATTCTCCAGCAAGGTTTTCCAGACATCCGGCCGGGCGGCCTCGTTCGACAGGGCGGACAGGTAGACCGCGTACAGTTCGTTCCCGGAGAATTCCGGATCGAGCATCAGCGCCAGAAGGCCCGATGCCTGCGCGGCTGTGCCGCTGCGGGCAAGGCCCTGCAGGATCGAAGCGCGCTCGGTCTGGTTGGTTGACCCACGCACGAAAGCGAGCGCGCCATCGAAGAAAGCCTGTCCGTCTTCGCGGACGCCGATGTCAATAGAGATGGGAAGGTCTTCGGGCGCCAGGGCGGCCGTGTCGGCTTCCTGGCCAATGCCGAGGAATTCGCGTGCACGAGCCGCCATGTCCCGGCGCTCGTCCGTGCGCTGCCCATTTTGCAGGAGCATCGTGTGCAGTTCGGGCAATAGCAGGCGCTCGCTGTCGCCAAGGGCGGTTGCTGGTTGAGTGGAGAGGCGTCTGTAGAGGGGGGCATAGGTCGTTTCGACCCAGGCCGACAATTGTGCCTGCCCGGCATCGTCCAGCGTACTGCGAATGGCCGGAATGATGCCGAAAGGAACTGACACCGCGTCCGGGGCGCCGCCTGCGGATGCTTCAAGCGCGGCCAGCATCTCGTCGGTGTGCAGAGCACCCGCCTGGAAGCCGGCGACGGTTGAGTCGGCCAGCATGATCTGCTCCCCGGTGGGGAGGCTGGCGAAATCCCGGTTCAGCGCATCGGCTGTCTTCGGGTCGAGCGTGAAGCGCCAATAGCCCGCGCCGCCGGCGTTCGGCATGACCCAGTCGGGGCAATCGCCGGGGAGCGCGATTTCAGTCGTCCTGTCCGTCAGCATGCGGCGTATCGTGCGCTCGCCGGAGGTGCCTTTCACGTGCGCCGCGAAGGGGATTTCCCAGAGCGAGCCTTCGGTGTCGATCTGCGATCCGAGGGGTGCGTAGCGGCTTTGGGTGACGCGGAGGAGGCCCGCGTCCGCCGCCGGGCAGCTCAGTTCGACATTCAGGAAGGGAATGCCGGGCTGCATCAGGAAGCTGCGGAAGCTCGGCACGACGTCCGGTTGTTTCGAGCCGTCGGCCAGGCTCTGCAGGAAATCGTCGGCGGTAGCGACACCGTCTTCGAAACGGCGCATGTGCAGGCGGATGCCATCGCGGAACGCTGCTTCACCAAGATAGGTCTCGAACATGTTCAGGACGCTGCCGCCCTTGCGGTAGGTGATGCTGTCGAAGGCGTCCTTGATGTCGCCCGTCTTCAGGATCGGGTTGCGGATCTGCCGGGCGCTCATCAGGCTGTCGGCGGGCATGGCGGTGAGGCCGGCCTTGATCGGCGCCAGTTCCCAGCTGCCATCCGGGTCGGTCGCGTTCAGGGTCTTGTAGCTGATCCAGGTGGCGAAGGCTTCGTTGAGCCAGATATCGTCCCACCAGGCCGGCGTCACGAGGTTGCCGAACCATTGGTGGCCGAGTTCGTGGGCATGCGTCGTGAAGATGCCGCGGCGGCGGCCGAAAGTCGTACGGTCGTCGATCAGCAGGGCCGCTTCGCGATAGACGATCGCGCCGGCGTTCTCCATCGCACCATAGGCAAATTCGGCGGCGGCGATCAGGTCCAGTTTTCCGTATGGATACGGATAGTCGAAATAGGATTCCTGCCAGAGGATGAATTCATCGGTCTTGCCGAGCGCCTCGCGCAGGGCTTCACCCTTGCCGGCGGCAGCGAAGGCGCGAAGTGGCACAGGCTCGGCCCGCGTGGCGGTGGCCGGGATCGGGGCAGCATCGACTTGGTCATACGGACCGACGGCCAGCGCAACGAGATAGGACTGGATCGGCCGCGTGGTTGCGAATTCGTGCCGGACCATGCCGTTGCCGGCAGGGGTTGCGCTGGTCTCGGCACCGTTGGCGACGACTTTCAGGCCCTGCGGCACGGTCACCGTCAGAGTCCAGGGGGCCTTGAAGCGCGGTTCGTCGAAGCCGGGGAACATCCGGCGGGCGTCGATGGGTTCCATCTGCGAGGCAAGATAGGATTTGCCCGACTGTTCGGCCTTGTAGAGGCCGGCGAGGTTCAGGTTGTAAGGGGCCGAATAGGTCATCACGAGGGTCGCGTCGCCAGCCGGAAGTGTCGACTGGAAATCGAGACGCGAGACGCCGTCGGGCGACTGATCGCCGGTGAACGTCGCGGGGATGACTGTTCGATCGGCGAGGACTGCCTTTGCGGAGGAGACGACCGGGCCGAGGGCGTGCAGCCAGATCCGGTTTGTCGATGTGTCGAGGTGGACATCGATCTCGATCGTGCCGGAGAAGCCGTCGGCGTCCGGATCGGTGGCGATGTCGAGGCGGTAGGCCGTGGGCGCGACGCCGTTCGGAAGCTGTCCGGCCGGCGCATCTTCAACGGCGACGGGTGTTGCCGGGCTCAAGGCGTGCGGTTCGACGTTGCAGGATGCCAGCGCCAGAATACAACCGGCGGCAACAAGACAGGCGGCGTAACGCTTGAACATCATCCGGAATGGCCCTCGTCTTAAGATCATTTTGGCGGTCTTGAACCATAGGCAGCAGCGGCCGGATAGATGTCTTTTACCTATCTCGCTTAACACGGGCGTCCAGACTGATAAGAGTCCCGCGCAGATGTTCCGTCTCTATCATTCCTCCTTTGACCCGGCTGGCCGGCTCGTTCGCCTCGCCCTTGGCGAGAAGGACCTGCCATTCGAGCTTGTCGACTCGCCGTCCTGGGCCCCGCATCCGGATGTCGGACGGCTCGCGCCGGGCGCGGTCGCTCCCGCAATCGTGATCGATACACCGGCCGGCCAGTACCCTTGCATCGGCACGCGGGCGATCTGCGAGCATCTTGAGGAAACCTTCCCGGGAGCCCGCCTGCTGCCGGAGGAGCCTGCCGAACGGGCCGAGGCAAGGCGGCTGTGGGCCTGGGTTGAGGCCGGGTTCGAGGAAGTGACCGACACGCTGCTGACCGAGCGT
>JBGSKI010000362.1:0-5099 GCA_041741315.1 Hyphomonas sp.
TCCGCCATCGCCGCCGCGACGGTCCGGTCAACCATCTCGGCATGCGCCCGCGCCGCAATCTCTGGCACGACGCCCCGGTAGGGTGCGTGCTCGTCTAGCTGGGTATAGACGATTTCCGACAGGATGCGGACCGTTCCATCCGCCTCACGGCGCAGCACGGCGGCGGCGGTCTCGTCGCAGCTCGTCTCGATGCCTAGGAGGGTCAGGGGCCGGTCCATGCCGGGCCTATAGCCCCGAACCCGCCAGCGATGAAGCGCCGATATCCGTTCACGCCGGATCCTGACTGCCTTACCCGCCAAACCGAACGTCCGGCAAAAATCCGTGTAAGAAAGTCCGGCGGCCGGAGACTAACACAGCATGACCCCGGATGAGGACCTTGACGCACGCTACCTGCAGGCCGCCGAGACTTTCGGCCCGGCGCTGCAGCGGCTGGCGCGCGCCACTGAAGCGAACGAGGAACGCCGCCGCGACCTGTTGCAGGACATGCATGTCGCACTCTGGCAAAGCCTTGCCCGCTATGACGGACGCTGCAGCCTCGGCACATGGGTCTACCGTGTCGCCCACAATACCGCCGCCTCGCACGCTGGCCGGGAGAGCCGCCGCAACCGGGGCAGCCTGCCCCTGCAGGACGCAGAAGACCTGCCGGACAGCCGGAGCCTTTCGAAAGACCTCGAACGCGCCGATGCGCTCGACCGGCTGAACGCCTGGATCCGCCGCCTCCGGCCACCAGACCGGCAAGTGATCACGCTCTATCTCGAAGACCTCGACGCAACCGCCATTGCCGAGATCACGGGATTCTCGCCCGGCGCCGTCGCCACCCGCATATCCCGCCTCAAGGCCCAACTCACCCGCGACTTCAAGGGAGCCGCCCATGACTGACCGCGATCCCCTTCTCACCCTCTGGAATCAACAGGAACAGGAACCCTTCACCATGACGCTCGCCGACATCCACCAGCGCGCCCACCGCTTCCAGTCGCGTATCCGTACACGGAACATCACCGAATACGCCGCATCCCTGCTCGTCATCGGCATCTTTGCATGGATGGCCGTGCTGATCCCGGAACCGGTGGTCAAGGCTGGCGCGGCGCTGATCGTTGCGGGCACGCTGTATGTGTGCTGGAAACTGCACCAGTTGGGACGCGCAGCCTCAACCGGCACCGTGGACCAGGCGGCCAGCCTCGCCGATTTCCACCGTGCCGAACTGCTGCGCCAGCGCGCCGCGCTCGCGACCGTCTGGAACTGGTATCTGGCACCCTTCGTGCCGGGCATGCTGGTGTTTGTCACCGGCGTGACCCTGGTCGCCGACACCGGCCTGCCGCTGATGGCGCGGCTGACCACGTTCGCCATCACAGCAGGCCTGGTGAGCGCCGTCTTCGGTGCGGTCTGGTGGCTGAACCAGCGCGCCGTGAAGGCGCTGGACAAGGAAATCGCGGCACTGGACCGGGCCCGGCAGAAATAGTCGCATATCTCAAAAATCAATGTGAACCTTTTGGTGTTTCGCAGCGACTATCATCTGAATTGCGGATGAGCCCTCGCGGATGAACTACACAGAATCAGATCGCGTAATCGACGAATTGCTGGTCCTCCATATTTTGGGTGGTGATCAGCGGGCTGTCGACAGGTTGGGGGTGCGCTGGCATCCGCGTCTGTTTCGGGTAGCACGCTACCTCACCCGTGACGACGACATGGCCGCCGAAGCTGCGCAGGATGCCTGGGTGGGTATCAGCCGCAGCTGGATCCGGCTGTCGGACTCGTCAAACTATGCGCCGTGGGCCTTCGGGATCCTTCGCCGCAAATGCATAGACCTCATACGAGCAAAAAAGCGTGGAGCCGACCGATTCGCTGCAATGGCGTTTGAGGATGTCTGGCTCGTCGATGCGCCGAGTGAAAACAAGGTTGCACTTCGCCAGGCTTTTGCAACCCTGTCGGCAGACCATCGCGCCGCCGCCTATCTTTTTCTCGTCGAGGGTTTGACGCTCGCCGAAATTGCCGCCGCAACTGATGTCCCCATAGGGACAGTCAAGTCGCGAGTCTTCCACGCGCGCCAACACCTGAAGGCGCACCTTTCCGGAGATCCATCATGACCAACCTCAACAACCGCCTTCAGTCGGCGCTTTCCACGGATGACGAAGCCTTCCTGCGTGACCTGGAAGATGGCCGGGGGATGTTCACCCAGATGAAAGCTGCCTTTGTCGGCCCCATGGCACCGATGTCGTACATCGCCATGGTGTTTGTCATTGCCTTCTCTGCCCTGATGATCTGGTCGGGCTTGAAGGCGTTCCACGCGACCACCGACAGGGAAACCGTTCTCTGGTCCGCCGGTTTCATCTCCAGCCTCATTCCACACGGACTGCTGCGGCTCTGGTTCCTGAATCGCACGAACCACCTCATGCTGTTGCGTGAATTAAAGAAAATCGAACTCCGCGTCGCCAGACTATCAGAATCGCCCGTCTAACGCTGCGGGCTGTACGGTGAGCTGGCTGACCGGCCCATGCGAACTCAGGCGGGCAACTGCCTAGTCCGTATCCATCCGGAGCGCCGCAACGAAGGCTTCCTGCGGAATTTCGACCTTGCCGAACTGGCGCATGCGTTTCTTGCCGGCGGCTTGCTTGTCGAGCAGCTTGCGCTTGCGGGTGGCGTCGCCGCCATAGCATTTGGCGGTGACGTCTTTCCTCATGGCACTGATGGTTTCGCGCGCCACGACGCGGCCGCCGATCGCTGCCTGGATCGGGATCTTGAACATCTGGCGCGGGATCAGGTCCTTCAGGCGTTCGCACATCTGGCGGCCCCGGCCTTCGGCGCGGTCGCGGTGGACCAGCATGGCGAGCGCGTCGACCGGTTCCTCGTTGACGAGGATCTGCAGCTTGACGAGGTTCTCGGCGCGGTGGCCGATCAGCGTGTAGTCGAAGCTCGCATAGCCGCGGCTGATCGATTTCAGGCGGTCATAAAAATCGAACACGACCTCGTTCAGCGGCAGTTCGTATTTCACCAGCGCCCGTCCGCCCACGTACGATAGTTCGGTCTGGATGCCGCGCCGGTCCTGGCACAGTTTCAGGATCGAGCCGAGATATTCGTCCGGCGTGTAGATCGTCGCGGAAATCCACGGCTCGCGGATTTCCGAAATGCGCACGACGTCCGGCATGTCGGCCGGGTTGTGCAGCTCGGTCTCGGTGCCGTCGGTGAGCGTCAGCTGGTAGACCACGGACGGGGCCGTCGCGATCAGGTCGAGATCGAATTCGCGGCTGAGACGCTCCTGGATGATCTCGAGGTGCAACAGGCCGAGGAAGCCGCAGCGAAAGCCCATGCCGAGCGCGGCGGAGGTTTCCATTTCCCAGGTGAACGAGGCATCGTTCAGGCGCAGCTTGCCCATCGCCGCGCGCAGGTCGTCGAAATCGTCCGCATCCATCGGGAACAGGCCGCAGAACACGACCGGCTGGACTTCCTTGTACCCCGGCAGCGCCTTGGCGGCCGGCCGGCGCTCCTCGGTGATCGTGTCGCCGATTGCCGTGTCGCCGACTTCCTTGATCGAGGCGACGAAATAGCCGACCTCGCCCGGGCCGAGCGCATCGGTCTCGGTGAGTTTCGGGTTGAACGTGCCGACCTTGTCGATCTCGTAGATGCCGCCGGTGCGCATCATCTTGATCCTCTGCTTCGGTTTCAACACGCCGTCATGCACGCGCACGATGACCACGACGCCGAGATACGGGTCGTAATAGGCATCGACCAGCGCCGCGGTCAGCGGGGCGGCGGCATCGCCAGACTTGGGCGGCGGCAGGCGTTTGACGATGGCTTCCAGAACGTCGGGAATGCCGAGGCCGGTCTTGGCCGAAGTCTCGATCGCGTCGGAGGCGTCGAGGCCGATAATGTCCTCGATCTGCTCTTTCACGCGGCCCACGTCGGCGGCCGGCAGGTCGACCTTGTTGAGCACCGGCACGATCTCGAGATCCTGGTCGATCGCCTGGTAGACGTTGGCCAGCGTCTGCGCCTCAACCCCCTGCGAGGCGTCGACCACCAGCAGCGCGCCTTCGCACGCGGCCAGGCACCGGCTCACCTCATAGGCGAAGTCGACATGGCCCGGCGTGTCCATCAGGTTCAGCGTATAGGTCTCGCCATCGTTCGCGGTGTATTGCAGGCGCACGGTCTGCGCCTTGATCGTGATGCCGCGTTCTTTCTCGATATCCATCGAATCGAGCACCTGGGCCGACATTTCGCGCTCGGTCAGGCCGCCGCAGGTCTGGATGAGGCGGTCGGCCAGCGTCGACTTGCCATGGTCGATATGGGCGATGATCGAAAAATTGCGGATTTTGTCGCGTGGGGTCATCCGCGCGATATAGCGGCGCTTGGCATGGGGGGAAAGTGCCCTTGGGCTGGCGTTGCTGTTCCGGGCGATGTAATCTCGCGGTTTGTGCGCGGAAGGGATATCGAATGCGTAACCTATTGGCGGCGCTGGCAATTCTGCCGGTCCTCGGGTCTGGCGGATGCCATCATGCCGCTGCCCCGCTCACCCTCGACGAAGTGGAGACAGGCGTGCTGTATGCCGGCATGGACACAAATGGCCAGTCGGTGGCCCTCAAGACGGAACAGACGCTCCGCATCGAACTCGAATCGATCCCGACTGCCGGATACATCTGGGCCATCAAGGACCAGCCGGATGTCCTCGAACTGGCCGCAGAGGGCGGCCGCCCGACCGATCCCGACGTTCAGAACCAGCCCGGTTTCGCAGGCGGCAATCATTACCTGTCCTTCGATTTCATGGCCACCAAGGCCGGTTCCGGCACGCTGAACCTTGTCGAAGGCCGCCCGTGGGAACTTGAGGCCGGCGAACCGCCGACCGGCACTTACAGCCTGACCGTCACGGTGGCGGACTGATCCGGCCGGGCCGCCTACGTGCCTCTCCGGGTTTTCCGGACCTTCCGGCGGGTGTAAGGGAGCGAAATGGCTGATACCCAGCATCCCGCCCCGGCGCAGGCCGGCATCACCGCCGACGGCTTCCTGACGGACAGCTGGTACCTCGCCGCGCCCTCGACCGAATTCAAGCCCGGCAAGCAGCACCGCGTCATGATGCTGGGCGAGCCGGTCGTGGTCGGCCGCACGCCGGC
>JBGSKI010000363.1:0-8521 GCA_041741315.1 Hyphomonas sp.
GGGGTTCGACGGCAGCCGGGCGCCGACAAGGCCGAGCACGGCGCTGGCGGCGAGGAAGGCGGCGAGGTTGGTTGCGGCAGACAGGCGGTTGAAATCGAGAACCCGCTGGGGATCCATATTGTTGATGGCATCGGCATTGCCTGCGAGGGCATGACCGAACAATTCCATCTGGAACTTGTAGGCATCCGGTGAGAGCAGCGGCATCAGCAGGAGCTGGATCACACTCGACAAGATGAAAAAGGCCATCAGGAAGACGAGATAGAGCCAGGCAGTCTGCCCGGCATCGTGAAGCCGCTTGCCGAACACGCAGACATAGGGAAACACAAGCGCGCTCTGGAGGATGCCGGCTTCCGGCGACACGACGGACGCCGCCACCATGATGATGACGCAAGCGCCCGTAAGCAGGACCAGACCGCGCAGGAAATCGCGCGGGCCGATGCGGCCGCTGGTGCTGAGCAGGACGTGCTGCAGGTCCATGTCACTCCTTGTCCCCTGACGGGGCTGTCTGTGGGCTTCTTATCAATAAACGATAAATCTGCAAGAAAAAAGAGCCGGGCTGGCTGCCCGGCTCTCTATTGTATGCTGGGACGGCGCCGCCCGGATCAGGCGAACGTGTCGACCGAGACGCCGCCCTTGGGGTCAGGGCCGTACTTGTTGGGACCGACCGTACCGGGCAGGCAGGCAATCACGATCGACGCAATTGAGGCAAGCAATCCGATCAATGGAATGGCACTGGCCACGACGATTGCGAGATAGATCCAGCCTGTCTGGTTGATGTCATGTAGGCGGCGGACATAGAGCGCGATGCCCGGGATAATCACGGCCAGGACATAGAGAGCGAGAATTCCGAAGAGCACCATGCCTATGGGGTTGATGTCGCCGGTTTCAAAATTGCCCCCGAGCGCAAAGGCCAATCCGCCAAGGACCCCGCCGACAATAAAGTTGAACAATGCGACCCACCAATATTCCGACCGCCGCGAACGGCCCTGGAAATCGGTGTAGCGAGCGAAGAACATTTTTACTGCATCTGGAAAGCTGACCATTTGGTACCCCTGTGTTGATTTGAGGCGGGGAACCTGACTCCCCGCCCGTTTGGTTACACGACTAAACGAAGGAATCCTGCGCGCCACCTGGGGCGGCGCCGTACTGGTTGTCGTTTGGATCTGATTTGAACAGGCTCATCACGAAACCGAGAATTCCGGTGACGACCGCTGTGTTGACGATGCTCGGCAGAAGCTGGGCCTGAGACACCTTCCGCGCCTGTTCCATGGCGACGGACATGGCCGCGCTCGGGTCGTTTGACGAGATTACGTCCTGCATTTCCGCCTGCATGTCGGCCTGAAGCTGCGCCATGTTCACGCCGAACAGCGGTGGCAGGAGCATGCCGAGCACCATGGAAGCAATGATGGCGAGGACTACCATGGCAATCGTGATCCATCCGGTTTTGCCGGCATCGTGGAAGCGCTTCACATGCAGCACGATCCAGGGCCAGATGAAGATCAGGCCGATAAAACTGATGAATGGTGAGACGTAGGCCGAGACCAGTGTCAGTGCGGCACTGAATCACCAGCAGAATGATCACACCGCGCCAATAGGTTGGCTGGGCGATCCGCCCATTGGGGCTGAACAGCAATTCCATCATTTTATTTCCCTCCGGGTCGGCACCAGCGCGGCCCTCTCACGTTGCTCGGGCGGACGAGTCACCCGTCTGTACCCTGCGGCAGGATAACGCGGCAATCCGGTTATGGGGAGGTAAATCTGACCTTCAGGCGAATTCGACCATGATTTCGTCGGCGGCAACGCTGTCGCCCGCCTTGACGTTGATGGTCTTTACCGTTCCGGTTGCTTCTGCCCTGATAATGTTCTGCATTTTCATGGCTTCGACAACGCATACGGCTTCGCCTGCCTGCACTTCCTGGCCTTTCGCGACGTCGACGGACACAACCAGGCCGGGCATCGGAGAAATGATCAACTTCGACGTGTCGGCCTTCGGCTTCTCCGGCAGGCGCGCATGCAGGTCCGCCACCTGCGGCGTGCAGACGAGTGCCCGGAGGGTGACGCCGCGATGGCGGAAGACATAGCCCTCGGTCCGGTCGGCGAATTTCACGGCGAACGGCTTGCCGTCGAGCATGCCCTCGACGAGGTGCTGGCCGGGCTGCCAGCCGGTGACGAAGCTGTGCGCCCGGCCGCCATTGATGGTGATTTCGGCGTCGCCCTGTTCGCCGAGGTCCAGCGTCACGGGATGCTGCCCCTCCCCCAGGATGACGATCCAGTCTCGCCGCGGTTCCGGCAGCGGCGACATTCGCCCGGACGTCAGCGAAGCCCGGCGCGAGAAGAAACCGTGCACATAGGCGGCAGCGCAGATCAGCTGGGTCTGCTGCGCCTTGGTCGGCGCGACGCCGTGGAAGCCTTCGGGGAACTCGTCCTTGATATAGGCCGTGGTGATGTTACCGGAGCGGAAGCGCTTCTCGTCCATCACCGCGGCGATGAAGGGGATATTGTCCTGGATGCCTTCGATGTGGAACCGGTCGAGCGCCTCGCCGTGCACGTCGAGGGCGGTGTCGCGGTCCTTGCCCCAGGTCACCAGCTTGGCGATCATCGGGTCGTAGAACATCGAGATTTCGTCGCCCTCGCGAACGCCGGAATCCATGCGCACCTCGCCCTTGCCGAGCTTTCCTTCCGCAGGCGGATGGAAGCGCTTCAGACGGCCGATCGATGGCAGAAAGTTGCGATACGGGTCTTCCGCATACACACGGCTCTCCACCGCCCATCCATTGATGCCGATGTCTGACTGTTTCAGCTTCAGCTTCTCGCCATAGGCGGAGCGCAGCATCTGCTCGACAAGGTCGATGCCGGTGATCATTTCGGTCACCGGATGCTCGACCTGAAGACGGGTGTTCATTTCGAGGAAGTAGAAGCCCTTGTCCTTGCCCGACACGACGAATTCCACGGTTCCGGCACTGTCATAGTTGACGGCCTTGGCCAGCGCGACGGCCTGTTCGCCCATTTTCTTGCGGGTTTCCGGGTCGAGCAGCGGCGAGGGCGCCTCTTCGATGACCTTCTGGTTGCGGCGCTGGATCGAGCATTCGCGCTCGTTCAGCCACAGGCAGTTTCCATGCTTGTCGCCGAGAACCTGGATCTCGATATGGCGCGGCTCGAGGATGAATTTCTCGATGAAGACGCGGTCGTCGCCGAACGAGGATTTCGCCTCGGCCTTGACCGCCGGAAAGCCTTCCTGGACTTCCTTGTCATTATACGCGACGCGGATGCCCTTGCCGCCGCCGCCCGCGGACGCCTTGATCATCACCGGATAGCCGATCTCCTTCGAGATCTTCACGGCCTCCTTGGTGTCCTCGATCAGGCCCATGTGTCCGGGCACGGTCGAAACGCCCGCCTCGGCGGCGAGTTTCTTGGAACTGATCTTGTCGCCCATGGAATCGATGGCGTGGGCGTTCGGACCGATCCAGCCGATGCCCTCTTTTTCCAGGCGCTTGGCGAAGCCGGCGTTCTCGGAAAGAAAACCGAAGCCGGGATGGATCGCCTCGGCGCCGGTCTGCTTGACCGCGGCGATGATCTTGTCGGCAACGAGGTAGGACTGGGCAGCTGGCGACGGGCCGATATGAACCGTCTCGTCGGCCATCTCGACGGCCATGGAGTTCGCGTCGGCGTCGGAATAGACGACCACGGTCTGGATGCCCATGCGGCGGCAGGTGTTGATGACCCGGACAGCAATTTCGCCCCGGTTGGCGATCAGGATTTTCTTGAACATCGGTACGCCGGCAGCCCCGTAAAAAATTTCAGTCCGTTGCAGTTACGCCGGGTGCCCGGCCTTGTCCATGTGTGACGGCGCGGCAAAGCGGCTTGTCTGGCACGCCAATTTATGTTAGTGAGCACTCACTTTTTGACGGAGACAGCAGCCATGGCGACGATCCGCATCGATCTTGAGCAATTGCAGAAGGATGGCCTGATCGGGCCGGACCTGGCGGACGCGATCGCTGCCCGGGCTGTGCCCGATACCCGGGCGCAGATGTTCATCAACCTGGCCCTTATCCTTGGCGCGCTGGCGGTTGCGGCGGCGACGATTGCGCTCGTGCCGAACGCCACGACAGGGCTTGTTCTGGCCATTGCGGCGATTGGCGGGGCCGAGGCGATCCGGCGGCTGAAGGAGGACGAATCGCTGAAAGTCCTGTCGGCAGGGCTGGCCCTGATGGGAACATTGGGATTTGCGGGCTGGATCGGCTGGCAATGGCGGGACGCGGAGGAAGTGACGGCGCCGGCTTTGCTGGTGACTTTGGTAATCGGCGGCGGGGCGGCCTGGTTCCGTTCAGCCTTCCTCGCTGGCCTGTCGGTGGCCGCATTTGGAGGGGTTTTTGGCACGGGAACGGGGTATTGGCATGCATCCTATGGCCTGTTCGTGGAACAGCCCGTGCTGACCATTGGCGTGTTCGGATTGCTGGCCGCGGGCCTCTACCTGGCACGCGACCGGGTCGCCACTGCCTGGCGCGGCCTGCTCACCGTGGCGGCCCGCACGGCATTTTTCCTGGTCAATTTTGCCTTCTGGGTCGGAACGCTTTGGGGGGAAACGTTCGGCCCGCACTGGAACCCGGATGGCAGCCAGACCTGGGAGGCGTGGAATGACAGCCTGACCCGGGTGCCTGACCTAGCCTTCGTTCTGGCATGGCCTGCCGTATTGGTGGCGGTATTGCTCAAGGCCAAGCGCGGGGGCTTTGTGTCGATGACCTCGCTCGTGTTCCTCGCGATCCATGCCTACACGCAATACTTCGAGCGGCTGGGCGCCTCACCGGAAACGCTGCTGCTCGGCGGCCTGTCGCTGGTGGCCCTCGCCGTGGCGACCCCGCGCCTGTTGAAAGTCTGGAAGCAGGCGACTTAGCTTTCGAGATGCTCGATCTCGGCTTCGAAGGCGCGGACGCGGGCAGTGAGGGAGACCAGGAAGGCGGTCGACCAGCCAATCAGCAGGAAGCCATTCGCCGCCTCCGCCGCACCGAGCATGCGCCACTCGTCCGACAGGATCACGTCGCCGAAACCCACGGTGGTGAAGCTCACTGTCGAGAAATAGAGTGCCGTTTCGAGCCTGCCGATTTCGCCGACGCCAAGATAGACAAAGGCATAGAGCCAGATCTGGACTGAATGCAGGGCGAACAGGCCGAACACGACCGTCAGGATGGAAATTCCCTGCTTCATGACCGAGGAATGGTGGCCGGGATGCCCGCCCATCCGCCGCAGGACCGCCGTGAGGCCGACCAACCCGGCAAAGTGGATCGAGAAGGTGATCGCGACCATCACGCTGGCGACCACAAGGTTCAGGAACAACATCACCACGGTCAGCGCCTTTCCTCGAATTCCACAGCTTAGGGGGCAGGCCTTTCGCTTTCGTTGACGCTTCCGGAATCTGTGGCCACAAGCAGCGGCAGCGAAACAAGAAACGACGGAGGGAACGACGCCATGGCAGACCTGAAAGACCTTGAAGGCCGCAAGGCGCTTGTTACCGGTTCGGCCACCGGGCTCGGCCGGTCGATTGCCCTGCGCCTGGCAGAGCGCGGCGCAGATGTGATCATCAACTGCTCCAAATCCGTGGCCGATGCGGAGCAGACCGTAGCCGACTGCCAGGCCTTCGGGGCGCAGGCGCGGCTGGTTCAGGCTGATGTGTCGACCGAAGACGGCTGCAGGGCGCTCGGCGAGGCCGCCGCCGGCTGGGGCCGGCTCGACATTCTCGTCAACAACGCCGGCATCACCCGGCACGCCCGCGACCATGCCGACCTCGACGCGCTGTCGCGGCAGGACTTCCTTGACATCTACGCCGTCAATGTCGCCGCCCCTTTCCTGATGATGCAGGCGTGCAAGCCGTTGCTGGTGAAATCGTATGAGCAGACTGGCCGTGCCGCTGCCGTGCTCAATGTGTCGTCGATTGCCGGGGTGACCGGGATCGGCTCGTCGGTCGCCTATGCCGCCTCGAAGGGCGCATTCAACACGATGACCCTGTCGCTCGCCCGGGCCCTCGCCCCGGCGATCCGTGTCAATGCGATCTGTCCCGGCTTCATCGGCACGCGTTGGTTCAAGGACGAAATGAGCGCCGGGCAATATGAGAAGATGGAAGCCGCCGTCGCCGCCTCGGTGCCGCTGCATGTCGCCAGTGGACCTGACGACATTGCAGATTCGGCGGTATTCTTCTGCACCGACGCCTCTCGCCATGTGACCGGGGAATTGCTGCTGGTCGATGCCGGGATGCACCTTGGTTATGCTCCGCTGACGGCGCGGTAACCAAAAACGGGACTCTTCGCAGCCGCACAAACAGCAGGCAGCGACCTTATCGGCTGCTCAAAACAGCGGCGATCTGCGCCCGGCCCGGCGCGTGTCATTCTTTTAATTCCCGGTAAATCCCGTGCCGCGCCATTCTGGCTTCGGCGCTCAAGAAGCGCGTGATTCAAGAACGGGGAAGTTCCATCATGGTTACCAAGGTTACACGGGCGGGGGTCGCCCTTGCTGTTCTCGCGACCGCAGCCGGCAGCGCCTTCGCTGAAGGCGAATGGTCCGGCAACGTCGCTATCGGCTCGGACTATGTCTGGCGCGGCATTTCGCAGTCGAACGAGGATCCGGCGATCTCCGGCGGCTTCGATTACGCCAACGGCATGTTCTATGCTGGCACCTGGGCGTCGAATGTCGACTTCGAAGACGGCGCTGAAGACACCAACATGGAAGTGGACTTCTACGGCGGCATCGCGAGTTCCTTCGCGAACGGGATCAGCTGGGATGTCGGCGTGATCTATTACGCCTACCCGGACGCAGACACCGCCGACTACGACTTCGTCGAACTGAAAGGCGCGCTCGGTTATGAATTCGCAACCGGCGTATCCGTCGGCGGCGAAGTCTACTGGGATCCGGACAACCAGAACGTCTATTATCAGGGCACGGCCGGTTACTCGTTCACCGACTCCTTCTCGGCAGACGTGAGCCTCGGCAATTACACCTTCGATGGCGGCGGCGACTACACCAACTGGTCGCTCGGCGGCACTTATGCGACGCCGATCGGGATCGATCTCGACCTGCGCTACTGGAGTACCGACGTCGACGCCACCTCCATCGCAGACGACCGCGTGGTCCTCAGCATCTCGAAGTCTCTCTAAGGCTTTCGCGTTTCCTCCCAAACTGCGCGCGGACAATGCCCTCCGTCCAAGCGCAGCCAGGTGAAGGCCGCTGGTTCCCGCCGGAACTGGCGGCCTTTGTTTTTCCTTGTTTGTGTTCCTATCTTGGGAGTTGCTGTCCAGCTGAAGGGGAATAAGCCGCGTGGCTGTCGAACTCACGTCCATTGACGCCGTCGACGCGCTGGTCCCCGCGATCACGCTGCTCGGCTTCGGCGCAGCCGCTGCCTTGCTCTGCAAGGCCGTGCGCCTCAGCCCGATCGTCGGCTATCTGGCGACCGGCGTCCTGATCGGCCCGGCCTTCCTGAAACTCATCCAGGAAAGCTCGGCGACCCATCTGCTGGCGGAACTCGGGGTCGTATTCCTGCTGTTCGACATCGGCATGCACGTCTCTCTCCGTGAACTGAAGGAAAGCCGGAGCGTGCTGTTGAAGCTCGCGCCGCTTCACCTTCTGCTGACTGGGCTTGCGAGCGCGGGGGCGCTGGCTTTGCTGAATATCGACTGGCCGATCGCTATTGCGGTCGGGCTCAGCCTCGGCCTGTCATCGACCGCCGTCGTCGCGCGCATCCTGACCGAACGGGAGCAGAATTCCTGCCCCATCGGCCGCTCCGCCACGCATGTGCTGATCTTCCAGGACATCGCAGCGATCTTCCTGATGATCTTTGCCACCTCGATGGGTGGCACCGAAACCGGCGCGACCGGACTGGCCGGCCTGATTTCCACGAACCTTCTGGACGGGATGGACATCCCCCTCCCGGCGGCGCTCGGCATGTCGCTCGTGCAGGCGGGCATTGCCTTCGGCGCAGCCCTTCTGGCGGGCAAGTACCTGATCGGCCCGGCGTTCCGGGCGCTGGCGGCGACCCGCAACGAGGAGGCCTTCACGGCATTCACCCTGCTGCTGGTGCTGGCCGCAGCCTGTGCGACGGCGATGGCCGGACTGTCGCTGACCCTTGGCGCATTCCTCGCTGGCCTCGCGGTGTCCGGCACACCGTTCCGGCATGAAGTGCAGACCGAGATGGCTCCCTTCCGCAGCCTGCTGCTGTCCTTCTTCTTCATCAGCGTCGGCCTGTCACTGAACATCCAGGCGCTGTTGCGCCATCTGCCGCTGGTGCTTCTGGCATCGGTCGGCCTGCTGATGATGAAGACGCTGCTCGGATATGCGGCAGCACGGATCAATGGCTGGAGCGTGCCGGGCGCGGCGCAGCTCGCCTTCCTGCTTGCGCAGGGGTCGGAATTCACGCTGGTGGTTCTGTCGCTCGGGGCGATCACGACCGGCATGCCGGGGTCGCTGATGAGCAGTATCGTGGCCGCCGTGGCCTTGTCGCTGGCGCTGGCACCTACATGGGCGGACCTTGGCGCGCGGC
>JBGSKI010000364.1:0-2263 GCA_041741315.1 Hyphomonas sp.
GGCGCCGCCGGTGACAAGGGCGGCCGTGCCGTCATGGTTGATCATTGTCCTCAATCTCCCCGGTGATCGCATGCTTCAGCGGCCAGGTTACACCAAAAGAGAAGGGTGCGAAGGCCGCATGGGGGAGGCCGGCGGCACCGAGGGCGCGCGAGGCCCACTGGTTGCAGGTATTGAACGCGCCCCAATGGCCCTTGGCGAGCAGCAGGGTCTCACCTTCGACATGGGTTGGCAATTCGGTCAGCGCGCCATCGGTCTTGCGATCGAGACTGTCGAGAATGTGGAAGGCGAGGGCGAGGCGGCCTTCATCGTCGAGGGGGAGGGGCTGGCATTCGCCGCCGCCGGACGGACGGGCAATCGGGACGAGGCGGACCACGGCGGGGTGGCGTCCGGCCAGCGCGGTGGCGGCGCGTTCCGGTGTCAGGTCGGACATCTGCAGCACGTCGCGGAAGAAGACCGCATCGCCCCAGCCGAGCAGGAGGTAGGTGCCGGGGGGCAGGCCCTGTGGCAGGCTGGGGCCGAGTTCGGTGCGCCAGTCCGTCTGCGGATCATCGAGGGGCAAGGCGAAATCGGCGTGCACGTCGGTGACGCAGGCATAGACCGGCAATTCGGTGCCGGAGAGCATCTGCGGGCGGCCATCGATCGGGATCAGGGCCGACATCACGGCAGCAGCGGTATAGGCCAGCAGGACCGAAAGGACGAGACCGAGGGGCCAGACGATGATCCGGGCGAGGAATTTCAACGGACAGGGCCCTCCGGCGGCAATCCGCCGGATCATAGCCCGCATCGTGGCGGGATTCGGGCGGATCAGCCGGAGAGGTGTTGTCCGAGGGCGCGGAGCGGTGCGGCCTGTTCCTCCGGGATGGAGGCATCGGCGCGCGGGCCGATATTGATCAGCAGGTTTCCGCCCTGGCCGGTGACGCTGGTGTAAAGGTCGATCATCTGGGTTGGCGTCAGGAAGTCTTCCGGCCATTCGTCCGTATTGTAGCCGAAGGCGAGGCCGACGCCGCGGCAGGATTCCCATTTCCGGTCTGCCGGGATCTCGCCCATGCCGTATTCGACGGTGCGGAAGTCGCCCGGCACGTCAGAACCGGCGCTCATCTGCTCGCCCGCCGCCATTCGGGCCTTCATCATGTCGTTGAAGCCGGCGCGGGTGGCCTTGTCGTGCAGGCTTTCGAAGAAGGGAGCCATGGCGAACCAGCGGTCATTGGTGACACCATCGGGAACGGCCGCGTAGTAATAATCGAAGATTTCCGGGACATCTTCGGCATGCGGCCAGGCGATGTCGTTCCACAGCACGCTCGGCTTGTAGCGGTCAATCAGCTCGCGGACCTGCGCATTGGCATAGGCGCGATAGTCCGCCCCGGTCGGCACGGCGGCGAACATGTCGCCGAGATTGGCAATCGGCTCGGGCCGAAAGGTCCAGTCGAGGCCGCCGGAATAATAGAGCCCGAATTTCATTCCCCGGGCGCGGACGGCGGCGGCAAGCTCGCCGACAAAGTCGCGTTCGGTGTGCCAGCCGGGGCGGTAGGGATTCTCGACTTCCGTCGGCCAGAGGCAATAGCCGTCATGATGCTTGGTGACAAAGACGCAATAAGTCGCCCCGGCGGCGAGGAAGAAATCGGCCCAGGCACCGGCATCGAAGGCTTCGGCGGCGGCGTCGAACTCAGTCCGGAAGGATTGATAGGTGCGGTCGCCATAGAGTTCGGCATGGTGGGCGGCGGTCGGGCTGCCGGGAATGCGCATCGCGTTCTCATACCATTCGGCATAGGGCAGGAGGGCGGTGGAGCGGTCGTATTCGCTGGCGTTCAGCTCGTGGATGGCGCGGCCGCGCGGGGCCCAGGCGGGGATGGCGAAGATGCCCCAGTGGACGAAGATGCCGAGCTGTGGCGACGCGAACCAGGCGGGGCAGGGGCGGCGGCATGCATCCGTCATCGGGGTCTCCAGCACAGGGCGTTTGCCTTGGGTATGCGTGCCCGGCCCCGGCTTCAAGCCTTCCGCAGGGTCCGGCGGCGGGAATTGGGCGAGCTGCAGGAATCTCGTTGTTCACAGTTTGTTCCTGTGATAAACGCATGGGAACAATAGGGGAACAGAAATGATCCTGTCTCTGTCCATTCGTGATTTTGTGCTAATCGGCCGACTCGATATCGAGCCCGGCTCCGGGTTCACGGCGCTGACCGGCGAGACCGGGGCGGGCAAGTCGATCATACTCGATGCGCTGGCGCTGACGCTGGGCGGGCCGGCCGACCGGGCGATCATCCGCGCC
>JBGSKI010000365.1:0-11496 GCA_041741315.1 Hyphomonas sp.
GGCTGCGAGGGTGCCGCCACGGCGGCTGCAGGCGCGGCTGCCGTCTGTGAAGGCGCGTCCGAAAGTGATCGCTTGCCGAAGGCCATGCGCCGTTATCCCCCTACCCGCTACTTGCCGAGAAGTTTCTTGAACAAGGATTTCTCCTGCTTGACCACGCTGCGCCCCGAAAGGACTGAGGCAAGATGATCGATGGCCATCGACGATTTTGCAGTTCCATCCGTCTCGGAAATCATCTGGCCATTATTCGCCGCCGTACCGAACAATTCCGGCTCGAACGGCAGGATGATGTCGGGTTCGACACCGATGGCGGTTGCAAAGTCCTTGATCGGAATTTCTGGCCGTTTCGGCACACCCGCCATGTTGATGACGAGGCGCGGCGGATTGTCGTTAGGCCGGGCATTCTTCAACTGGTCGATGAAGTTCTTGCCGTTGCGCAAGGATGCGAGATCTGGCTGGCAGACGATGATCACTTCATCCGAGGCGACCAGCGTGCGCTGGACCCAGCGGCTCCACACGTGCGGAAGATCCAGCACAATGTAGGGCACATTGCGGCGGACACCCTCGATGACGAGCGAATAGGAATCGTCCGGAATGTCCATGATCTGGGTGATCGTTGCCGGTGCCGTGAACAGCGACAGCCGGTCGGTAGCCTTGGCCAACAGCCGTTCGATCACCGAGTCATCGGCGCGCTCGGGCTGCAACAGGGCGTCGGCAACCGTCTGCTGTGTCTCCTGGTTGAAGTCCAGGGCCGTCGTTCCGAAGGACAGGTCCAGGTCAACGAGAGTCGTGTTGACACGGACGTTCTCGGCCAGCGCCCAGGCAAGGTTGTGCGCCACGGTAGACGAACCGACACCGCCTTTTGCGCCGACCACTGAGATCAGCTTGCCGACGAACGGGGCATCCGGATCGGTGAACAGGTTCGAGATCGAACGCAACACCTGGACCGGCTGGAACGGCGGCACGAGGTATTCACTGACGCCGCGTGCCATCAGCTGGCGATACAGCGTGATATCGTTAACGGCACCGACGACAAGCACCTTGACGTTCTCGTCGCAATGCTCCGCCAGCGCATCGACCTCGTTGAGAATCTGTGCCGAACGAGCTGCCGATTCGATCATAAGGAGGTTCGGCGTCGGGTTGGCTGCCATGTAGGCGATGGCAGCCGGGATGCCGCCCGGAAGCGCTTCGATCGTGGCGCGGCCCATGCGGCGGTCGCGGGCGCAGACTTCGAGCAGAAGGCGCGTCTCTTCGCGCTCGTAAAAGAGCTTGATCGAGATCGCGGGGAGCATCGTGTCACCGCCATGCGGTTCCGGCATGGAGAATACGGCGTGATCGGTTTCCACGGGCCGGGTTGGTGGATCGAGATCCACCATCACCGTTTGTTCCATCGAAGGATCGAACGACTCGTGCGCCTGCGGCGCTGCCACCTCGGTCGCCGGATCGTCGGCAAACACATCCTCGAAGTCGGACTCGAAATCCGTCTCGAGATCGTTCCCGAAAAGAGCCTTTTCCCTGGTCATCTACGCTGATCCTCTTCTTGGAGCGTTATTCCTTGACAGCCTCGGAAATGGTTCCGGATTCGTCTTTCGTCCGCACGGAGGCTGTCGCTTCGCCCTCACGGAATTTTGCCAGGATCACGTCGCGCCGCATGGCATCGCCCGGATCGAGCGGACGGTTGCCGAGCAGGTCGGCAGGGTCTGCGATCATGGCGGCCTGGTTGGCACGCACAGAACATCCCAGTGTCGGCATCTCGTTATTGGACGAGATGTCGGCAATATCGAATTCGGCCAGAGACGGACAATCCGGTGCAATCGCCTCATAGGCCTGGAATGCAAGAATCAGCGGTTCCGAACCGGTGCTGTTCTCATCATGGGTGCTGCCCGCAATTTCATCATAGGCAACACCGTTCTCGAACGCGAGCGCGCGGGCCTCGGCGAACGCCGCCATTGCAAGCTCAGGATTGACGCTTGAGCCCGGCGCCGAAAGGATCAAAGGTCCGTGGCCATGGTCGCGATAGGCGGTGATGAACGAGCGGATACGCTTGGTATCCGCAGTGCTCAGCTCCCGGGCTTCCGGGCTGATCTCAACTTCCAGGAATTCGGTCTTCTTCCGCACACCGATCGGATTGCGGTCAAGCGCTGTGCCTTCGAGATAGGATTCTGGCACCGACGTGGGCGCATAGCTCGAACAGGCGCCAAGCGTGGCAATGCCGAGGCCGGCCGCAATCAGGGTCGCGCGGGATGTGAAGGTGCGGGTCACGCTCATGGTCCTCTATTCCTCGATGAATCCGACAGGGGCACGGTAATCTTCCGCCGACAGGGGAGCGCCGTCGCGGCCATACTTCTCGTTCAGCTTGCCGAAGAAGATCGTCTTGGCATCCGAGGCATTGGCAAAGCCGTCAGCCGGGCTGCGCAGCTGGTTCTTCTGGGTCGGGTCGATCAGGTATGGCGTCACGATGACGACCAGTTCGGTCTCTTCCTGGATGAAGTCGCGCGACTGGAACAGCGCACCAAGAACCGGCAGCTTCTTCAGGCCCGGCAACTGGTCGAGGTTCTGGCGCGATTTCGACTGGATCAGGCCGGCCATCATCATCGAGCCCCCCGATGGCAGTTCGATCACCGATTCGGCGCGGCGCACGGTCAGCGCCGGGAGGGTCACGCCTTCCAGCGTCACCACATTGCCATTGCCATCAATGATCGTACGCCCCTGCCCCTGGAACGCGCCCTGTGAAGTCAGTTCAGACACCTCGGTCGACACTTTCAGGGAGATCCGTCCTTCCGACAGGACCACCGGCGTGAAGCCGAGGCCGACGCCGTAAGGTTTGAATTCCACGGTGATCTGGCCGTTCTGGTCCTGCCCCACCGGCACCGGGAACTCGCCGCCGGCAAGGAATTTGGCGCTCTCGCCCGACATCGCAACGATGTTCGGCTCCGCCAGTGTACGGACGATACCCAGTCTTTCGAGAGCATTGACGGCAACGCCGATCGACGACTGCAATTCGTCGCCTACATAGTTGTTGTACGACAGGCTGCCATCAAGGCCGCCAAGCGCGCGGCCCTGGATCGGGAAGCCTGACGTGGCGGTGATACTGCCGCTCACATCGAAGGGAGCGCCGCTGGTCAGATATGTCGTGTCCTGATTGACGGCCGGCGTGCCGGCAAACAATTGCTTTTCCACCAGTTTCGACAGGTCACCGAAGCCCGGAGTGCCGGACAGGTTCACGCCGAGTTGCTTGATCGCGTTGCGCTGCATCTCGACGATGCGCACTTCCAGAAGAACCTGGTCCTTGGCCGCGATATTGATCATGTTGACGATCTTGGTGTCGTCGGTCGCACGCAGGTACGCCGCCACGAGGCGTTGTACGGCATCGGATTCCGACAGGCTGTCGGTCGTGCCGGTGATCACCACATTGCCATTGACGCCTTCGACCTTGACGCGCGCGCCCGGAACATGCCGGGATATCAACTGTTGAAGCGAGGCCATGTCCATCTCGACCCCGATTTCGAGGTTGAGCAACTGGTTGCCGTCACGGTCGAACACGAAGGCGTTCGTCTGGCCGTAATTGACGCCCCGGAAAATGATCCGCTTGGACGTCTGCACCACCGCATCGGCAATCGCCGGGTTTGTGATGACGACATCTGCGGCTGCCGTGTCGAGTTCAACGACCATCGACTTGTCTAGGCCGAGCGTTACGCGGCGGGAAACAGCTGATTCGCCGGGCGCCGTTATCCGCGCGCCGAAATCGGTCGGATCCGCCGACGCAGCCGACCAATCGGACGCGCAGAAAGCCGCAACCAGGGCTGCCGTGGCGAGGTGAAGGGTTTTCATGGTCAGCGTCCCCCGATGCCGGAACTCGGCTCGCCGTTGCGGAAAATGGTGATGCCGGGCCGCCGGTTATCAGCCCCGCTGTCATCAAGCAGGTCGGTACGGGCACCGCGCGTACCGGTGTCGGAAGCATCCGACCATGGGCGCAGCGACAGGGACAGCGTGCCCATATGCTGCGACAGTGCAACCAGTTCGGCTTCTTTCGGCAGGACTTCAATCGTCGCCGTATTGCCGATCTGCGAGGTCGCTTCCGTTTCGCCCTGCGAGAACACCTGATCGATTGCCAGGACACGGACATTCTGGAGGATCGTCTTGGAGCTCGGGCGCTCGGTCGTCGCCTGATCGGTGGCCGTCTGCACTTCGTATGTAAGAATCACGTCAACCCGGTCGTCCGGAAGAATGAAGCCGCCGGAGGCTGATTCGGTGGATATCTCGACCGAAATGGCCCGCATGCCCGGGGTAACGAGCGCCGCCATCATGCCGGTTTCGCCCTTGAGAACCAGTTTCTTCGGCAGGATCGGCTCGGCGGAATAGATCGGAATGCGGACAATGCTGCCTGAAAGGGTCTCAATGGCGTCCGGTGAATCTGCCTCGGTTTGGTAGCCGTCAACGAGGTTTTTCTCGGGCCATGGTGCCCATTTGAAATCCTCCGGTGCCAGCAGGTCGCCGATCAGCAGGTCCCGATTCGCGACAAGGACCTGTGTTTCGGAGACTTCCTGTTGCTGTACGACCGTCTGCAGTTCGGTAACCGCTTGCGTCACCACTTTCGGCGTCGCCATTCCGCGAACCAGGAAGGCCGCCGCAACGGCAGCGGCTGCTGCACCAATCAGGATCAAGAGACGCATCGGCGACATGAAGTGCCACTCCCTAACGCTACAGAATCGGGGGGCGGTTTTTCATTGCCGCCTTCCCCTCCAGTTGTGGAGATTCCCACACCACACCTAAGGCAACGTTAACCGATCAGACCGATCAGGCTTAATGTATTGGAAAGGAATGGTGACTGGACGCCCGCCACAAAGGCACCAGCGGCGATGGCCACGCCATACGGCACACCGGCCTTTTCTTCGAACGGCGCGCGGATCGGACCCGGCACCACAGCCGCCGGCATCGACCGGCGCACCAGAAGTATGATGACGGCACAGGCCCCACCGACAATGCCCATGGCGAGCAGGAATTCCATCGTCGCTGACGGGCCGATCCACAACATCACCGCCGGGATCATCTTGGCGTCCCCTCCTCCGAAGATATTGAAGGCGAACAGTCCGAAGGCAATCAGGAAGGCCGCGAGTCCGGCAAGCACATGGCCGCCGATCATCTCGACCGGCAGGCCGGACGCAATGGCGGCCGGAACGAACAGCGCCGCGAGCGTCATGTTCAGCCAGTTCGGAATGGTGAGCCGGTTAACGTCATGCAGCGCGGCGAACACGCAGAGGCTGAGGAAGAGTGCGCCGAGAAAGGTGAGAATCATGTCCGGAAATCCTGACTGGGAATCGCTTTCCTGACTTTGTGGCGCAAAAGCCTGAACAAATTGTCGCCAGACCTCCGGCACCAAACAGCAAAAGGCCGCCAGGTTTCCCTGGCGGCCTTGCCGACCTTGCGGTCTAGGTGTCTTACGCGATCGCGGTGGCGACAGCGTTGAACTTGGCGTTGGTCGCGGTGCCGAGAGCCGACACGCCGCCGATGATGGCGACTGCGATCAGAGCAGCGATCAGGCCGTATTCGATAGCCGTAGCGCCGGACTCGTCTTTAAGAAAACGTGCAAACATTGGAAACTCCCATCATGCATTGTTACGCCCCGGATTGATTTGTCTGCCGGAACAGTTCGAACACTACCCGATCATTGTTGATTTCAAGTTGATCCATACGGAAAATCCGTGAAAGCAAATCAGTATTTTGTTTACCGTCCGGAAGCGGCCTTTTCGCTTCACCTTTGCTTGGCAGCTACTTTGTGATTCTTATACACGCGCGGGGGCACGCGCGGGCGCGTTCGATTAGGACTCGCGCAACCTTATTCGGCGAAACTCCCACTCAATTACTCTCCGGGAGTCTTCCAGAATGAAATTTCCAGCAAGGGCGTTCGCGCTGACACTGTCCGGCTTCCTGCTCGTCGCGCCTGCATTTGCAGACGAACTGGTGGTTGAAGCCAACAAGACGGTTCCCGTTCGCGTAAAGGGCGCCGCCGCCAGCGTCGTGCTTGGCAATCGCAACATTGCCGACGTCGCCGTGCATGACGACCACCTGATCTTCGTCACCGGCAAGACCTTCGGCACCACCAACCTGATGGTGTTCGACAAGGCCGGCCGCGAACTCTATTCCTCCGAAGTCGTGGTCACGGTGAACGCCTCCAGCCGCGTCACCATTAACCGGTCCGGCGCGGCCTATACCTATGACTGCACACCGGACTGCCGTTCGGTCCTGTCGACGGGTGACCAGGCCGAATACTTCGGTGCCCTGATGGACCAGCAACAGGACATGCAGACCCTGACCGACGGCCAATAGGGCAAACTGCACAAACTTCCGTAGCGCCGCCCTCCCTTGGGGGCGGCGTTTCATTTTCCGGTAATGCCGGCAATCGGTGAAATTTCACTCGCCGGGTCAACCGGACACAAACGCAAACTTGCTATGCACACGGCTGGTTTGGTTCTTCCTCTGGGGGCGGGCATGAAGCGATACATCCTCGGCGTACTGGCACCACGGCTCATGGCCCGAATCGAAGCCTATGCTGCCGAAAGCCGCGGCGCAGCTGCCGTGGAATTCGCGCTGATCTCGATCCCGTTCTTCTTCATCATCTTCGGACTGATGGAAGTCTGCCTCCTGTTCATCATGTCGACAGTACTCGAACATGCAGTGGGGGAAGCATCGCGGGAAATCCGTACCGGCCAGGCACAGGAAGCAGGCATGACGGAAGGCCAATTCCGCACGGCCGTCTGCGACCAGATGTTCGATCTGATGAATTGCGGCTCCAACCTGCATATCGACGTTGAATCGTTGTCCGGCTTCGGTTCGGCACCGTCAGGTGTGCCGCTGGATGGTGCCGGCAATTTCGACGATTCCAGTTTCGGCTTTGATCCCGGCGATGCCAATGAAATCGTTGCCGTCCGCGTTTTCTACGAATGGGCACTGATCACGCCAATCATGTCGGCCCCGTTGGCAAATCTGCCGGGAGGCAAGCACTTGATCCAGGCCAATGCCGTGTTCCGCAACGAGCCTTTCGGAGACTGATGATGACCGTTCGCACCCTCCTGTCCAAACTCAATCCCCGGCTAAAATGGCGCGGCATGCGGGGCCTTCGCTACAACGAACAAGGCGTCTCGGCAGTCGAGTTCGCGCTGATCGCCCCCGTCATGGTGTTGATCTATCTCGGCGCCATGGAAGTCAGCCTATTGATGCGCGCCGACCGCCGCGTCACCTCGACCAGTGCGACTCTGGGAGACCTGACTGCGCGCCTTTCCACCGTGACCGATGCCGACATGCAGGAAATGTTCGCCGCCGCTGAAGTGATGATGCAGCCCTACAATGCCGGCCAGGCCCGCATGCGCATCAGCAGCATCGTCGACAGTGGCGACGGGAATCCGAAAGTTGCCTGGTCCGATGCCTACAACGAAACAGCCTACTCCAAAGGCGCGACCGTAACCGTTCCTGCCGGCATGATCCCGACACCCGGTTCGATGATCCTGGCCGAAGTCGACTATGACTATACAAGCACCTTCGGTTATGTCCTCTCGACGTCGAAAACGCTTAGCGACAAGTTCTACCTCCGCCCGCGCCGCGTCAGCGAGATCACGCGTGTGTCCCTCGGTGGCGGCGCCTTTGGTCCGACGAGCTAATCCTCTCCTCTCTCCCAGGAGCATTAGGGAAAAGCCGGTGTCCTTCGGGATGCCGGCTTTTTTTCTGGACGTTCAGGATTCGAAGCCGCGCTTCGGCGCGTGAACCTTCCAGAGAATGATCAGGCCGAGCAGGAACATGAACCCGATGCCACCCATCCCGATGCGCTGGTTGCCCGTTGCCCAAGTCAGCAGGCTGACAATGCCGGGACCCATCCAGACCGTGACCGTTCCGGCAATCGCATACAACCCGAAGAACTCGCCCAACCGCTCGCGCGGCGCAATGTGGACCAGCATGTAACGGCTGGAGGAAATCGACGCGACGACCGTGATCGCTACCGGAATCACAAACAGGAAATAGGTGATGTCCGACAGCGTGTCGAAGAACGGGCTGTCCCAGACCGGCGTGCCGCTGGGGATCATGCCGAACAGGAGCGTGTCGGGGGTGATCGACAGTTGCGAAATCAGCAGGATCACGAGCGCAGTAATCTCCCAGACCAGCGCCAGCTTCGGGCCGAGCCAGCGATCGAGTGCACCGCCGACAAATCCGCCGACTGCCCCGAACAGGACGCCGGTGATGCCGAAAAACAGGATCTCGATACCCGACCAGCCGAGGAACGTGCTGGCAAACACCGCGCCAAGCGTCAGCAGGGCCGACATGGCGTCGGCATAGATCGTCCGGGCGATCAGGTAGCGCATGGTTTGCGGGTGGTCCTTGAACAGCTGTCGCAGGTACCGGATCAGGACTCCGGCACGCTGGAGCAAGGTCTGCGGTTTGCCGGCATGCCGGTCTTCGCCGCGGAAGACGTCCGCCGCTGCCTGCTTCCAGGTGAGGCCCTTGGACAGGCCGTCCGGCATGAACACGAAGAACGGAATGATCAGGAGCGTCATCCAGACCGCCACGAACGGGCCAGCGAATCGCTGGGGCGCATGGGCTTCCCGATCGAGATGAATGATCTGCTGGTCCAGTGCGAACGGAAGCCCTGTGCCGGGCAACATGAGCCCGAAAAGGAAGAAAACCAGAATGCCGACGCTGAGCAGGTTGCCGACCGACAGCCCGAGGCCTGAAATGTAAGGCAGCGCGCTCGGGCGGCCCGCCGTCGGCAGCATCGCATTGTGCAGCACTTCCGAATAGCCGTAGCAGCAATAGGCCGTCGCCAGAACCATCATGGTCGGCCACATGGTCAGCGGGCCTTCGGGCCGCGCCCACCACAGACTCAGGGAACACAGCGCCATCAGAGCGATAAAGAAAGCCAGCGGAGGCTTCCGGCGCCCTGCCTTGTCGGCAATCACGCCGAGGAAAGGCGCCGTCAGTGCCGTTACGATGCCGGCAATGGTGATCGTCAGGCCGGACAATGTCAGTCCCAGCTCGCCACCGCCAACCATCACGTCAGCGAAGTATGGCGCGAAAATGTAAATGACGATCAGGTTGTAATAGGGATTCCGCCCGCCTTCGAAGATCGCCCAGGCGAGGCCCTTGATACCGAACGGGCCGCCTTCGGCGTGTGGGGCATTTTCCGGGACCGCAACGGCGGCGCCTACAACCTGTGTGTCGCTCATGCGGTCTTGAACTCCCTGGATCGCACGGCATCTGGTTGCGCCGTTCGGTCAGCAGGGTGCGACATCCGGAGCAAAAGGGAAAGCCGTTTGCTGCGGCAATGCCGCCGCGTCATGCGCTCAGGAGGCGAGCTTTCCGACAAGTTCCCCCGCATAACGGGTAATATCCCCTGCCCCGAGACAGACGACCATGCCACCGGGCTTCGCGCGCTTGCGTATCTCGTCGGCAAGGGCATCCAGCGACGACAATGCCGTGGCCGAGCGGTGTCCGTGCCGCCGCATCGAAGCAACCAGCGAATCAGCGGTGATGCCTTCGATCGGCACCTCGCCCGCCTCATAGACCGGGGTGACCAGAACTTCGTCGGCCGGGTCGAAGCAGGTCGAGAATTCCTCGAACAGGTCACGCAAGCGTGTATAGCGATGCGGCTGGCAGACGGCGATCAACTGGCCCTGTCCGAGCATCGACCGCGCCGCCTTCAGCACGGCGGCGATCTCAACCGGATGGTGCCCGTAATCGTCGATGAAGCGTACCGGCGCCTCACCTTCGACGGGGGCCCATTCGCCGACGGGTGTGAAGCGCCGCTTCACGCCGCCGAACTTGGCGAGCGCCGTACGGATCTGCTCGTCACTCGCCCCGAGTTCGAGCGCCACGGCGATGGCCGCCAGCGAGTTCTGCACATTGTGCTCGCCCGCCATCGGCAGGGTCAGGCCCTCGATCATGCGTGGCTTGGCCGAGCCCGGACGGCGCAGCGCGACGTCGAAATGCGCGCCGGACAGGTCAGTCTTCAGGTTCACGGCACGGATATCGGCCTGCCGGTTGAAGCCATAGGTAATGCGCCGCCGGTCGGTGACCCGGGCGGCAAGCGCTTGCACTTCCGGATGGTCCGTGCACAGAACGGCAAAACCGTAGAAAGGCAGGTTCTCGACAAACGTGTCGAACGCCTCGCGCACCTTGTCCATGGTGCCGTAATGGTCCATGTGCTCGGGGTCCATGTTGGTGACGATGGCGCAGGTCGGGTGGAGCTTGGCGAACGTGCCGTCGCTCTCGTCGCTCTCGACCACCATCCAGTCGCTTTCGCCAGCCTTGTAGTTCGATCCATAGGCATGGATGATGCCGCCATTGATCACCGTCGGGTCGATACCAGCGCCGTCCAGCAGGCACGCCACCATCGAGGTCGTCGTTGTCTTGCCATGCGTGCCGGCAATGCAGACCGTGTATTTGAGGCGGGTGATCTCTGCCAGCATGTTGGCGCGGCGAACCACCGGGATGCCGGCGGCGCGCGCGGCAACGACTTCCGGATTCGTGCCCTTGATCGCCGTCGAAACGATCACCGTTCCGGCGCCCTTCACGTTTTCGGCCTTGTGCCCGATAAACACTTTCGCGCCGCGTTCGCGCAGGCGCTGGACGTTCGCGCTATCGGAAATGTCCGACCCCTGGACCTCATAACCCATGGTCAGCATCACGTCGGCAATGCCGGACATGCCGATGCCGCCGATACCGACAATGTGCGCCGGACCAAGATCGAAAGGTGTGGGTGAAGTCATGCGGTTCGTCCGAATCAGGCCGCCAGGAAGCGTTCAGGACGCCAGCGATACCGTGCCGGGCGCGCCAGAGGCAAGGTCCGGAGGCTCCTGCCTCCTCGAACCCGCTTTATGCTGCCCCAAAATGTCAGTAGAGAGGCGCTGGAAGGCGCTTGCCGCACCGGGGAGGCCAATTCGTGAAAAAGCATCTGGCACAGCTCAATATCGCGCGCTTCATTGCGCCGACAGACGATCCGCGCGTCAAGGATTTCATGGACAATCTCGACCTGATCAACGGTCTTGGCCGACGCATGCCGGGATTTGTCTGGATGATGGACGGGCTCGCCCCGCCGGGCTCGGAGAACCGGGACGCAAAGATTCCCGGCGATCCCTTGATGGCTCCGAATCTGACCGTCTGGGAGGATGTCCAAAGCCTCGAACGCTTTGTCTGGGGCACCGTGCACAAGAAGTTCTATGAGCGCCGGGCCGAGTGGTTCGAAGTGATGGGCGAGATGCATTTCGTCATGTGGTGGGTACCGGAAGGGCACAGGCCGACGCTGGAGGAGGCACTGGCGCGGCTGGATCAGCGCCGGCGCGACGGCGACAGCTCTGACGCCTTCGGCTGGGACTGGTTGAAGGAAGCGAGCCTTCACCGCACCCATACCTGCCGGCCGGACGCCGCCTAGCGCACAGCCTCTTCAGCGAGATCGGCAAGGTCCTGCGCAGCATTGACCCGGCCCGAGGCCTTGGCCGCCGCTGCGCGCGCGCG
>JBGSKI010000366.1:0-4842 GCA_041741315.1 Hyphomonas sp.
CCGGTCTGCCGCTTCCGCCTGAGCCGCATCGGGTTCTAGGTCGCCGCGCCCGACGCGCGCATCGTAGAGCGCGCGGATGCCGCTCATCCGAACTGCCTGCTGACCTGATCCATGAATTCGGACATGGTTTCCGGCCGCACAAGAAGGGTCGCGAAGATGCCGGCGATGGCCCCGCCGAGGTGGGCTTCGTGGCCGATCACGCGGTCGGCCCGCATGGAGAAGACATAGCTGATCACCATGAACAGGATGCCGTAGACGATGCCCCACATCGGTACGATGCCCAACAGGAGCAGCTGGGCGAACGGCGCGAACAGGCAGAAGGCCATGGTGATGCCGGAGAGGGCGCCGGACGCCCCGGCCGCGCGGTAGTCGCCATGATTGCGGTTCTGCAGGACGGCATACAGGCTGCCGCCCAGCAGCGAGACGATGTAGACGATGGCGAACTTCACGCCGCCCAGCCTGTATTCGACGATCGGGCCGAACAGGTAGAGCGCGTACATGTTGAGCAGCAGGTGCGGTCCGTTGACATGCAGGAAGCCGGACGTGAAGGCCCGGTGCCATTCCTTGTCGCGCAGCATCGGCCGTATCCAGAGCAGGTTCTGGTTGTAGAAGGTCGGATTCGCGAACGCGATCAGGCTGGCCATCACGTTGATCGCCAGGAGGCCGAACGTGACGGGCGACTGGAGAAGGTCGTTCATGCTCTTGCCTTTCGACCCGGCAGCAGAACGCCCGGGATGTTCTTCCCGGGCGGCTTAGCAATCCGGACTGCCCTCTAGCAAGGGCGGCGTGGTTTATGCGGCGCGGCCGGTGACGCGGGCCGGGGTGTTCGCAGCGACCGGCATCAGGTCGAACAGGAAATCGTGGAACGAATCCGGACGCTGGATGAAGCGGTTGAACGGCAGTGTCGCCTTGAAGACGGCCTGCGGATGGATATTGGCGCCGCAACGCACGGCGGCCTCCACGGCCTGGTCGCGGGCCTCCATCGAGGAGACGACGGCGATCCGGTATTTGCCCATGTTGGCGATGCGGGCGATGGTCATGTCCGGATCGATCGAATCGGGCAGGCCGAGGTCCAGAACGACGAGGTCGAACCGCTCGAGGCGCAGGCGCGATTCGGCCGCCATCAGGGTCGGAGCCATCACGAGATCCACCTGAATGCGCGAACGCGCAGCCTTGTCCGCAGCAATTGCCAGCATATCGCGGACCGGCTCGTGATCCTCAACCCAAAGAACTTTCATTACTCTACCTCGTCGTTTCCTGAACACGCGGGTCTTAACCCGTCGCTTTGACCCGTTCACCTTGCCACGCCACTCTTACGTCTTGGTAAAGCGAACCTTGCCGAAGTGTTGAAAACTCAACGCATTGCAGCCCGCCGGCAAGTTCCCTTGGGGCACCGTATGCGGCGCTTTCGCACAGCAAGGGCATCGCATATGCTGGCGGCTACCGGATTCTGTCACGAGGGCACCCAGACATGACCGATGACATGCTGCCGCCGCCTGTGGCCCCGCGGGTCTCGGCGTTTGACGAGGCCGAATCAGACACGGGAAAGCATATTGTCGATGTCCTGATCGAGGAGCGCTGCCCGACCTTGCGGGGGCACTGGGCCTGGCCGGTCGTGCGCCCGGCGCTCTACAGCCTGCTCGGCTATGACAAGGCGCGGCGGATGGCCGACGACATCGTGCAGCGCAATGGAAGGGAGTCCTTCGATCTCCTGTCCCGGCAGCTCGATTTCCGGCTCGATATCGACGGGCTGGACCGCCTGCCGAAGCAGGGACGGGTGATCGTTGCTGCCAACCACCCGACCGGGCTAGCTGACGGGGTGGCGGTCTGGGACCTGTTGAAACGCGTTCGGGAAGACATCGTGTTTTTTGCCAATGCCGACGCGGTGCGGGTCAATCCGCGGTTCGAGGATGTGATCATTCCGGTGGAATGGGTGATGGCCAAGCGGACGCCGGCCAAGGCGCGCGAGACGCTGAAGCGCGCGGCAGAGGCGTTTGCGCAGGAAAAATGCGTCGTGATCTTTCCGTCCGGGCGGCTGGCGCGCAAGGAAGGCGACCGGTTGATCGAGAAGGACTGGTTCTCGACCGTCATCGGCCTGTCGAAAAAGCAGGACGCGCCGATCCTTCCGCTCAATCTCGATGCCTGGAATTCGCGGCTGTATTACCTGTTCTGCAATCTCAGCGGCGAGCTGCGCGATATTACCCTGTTCCATGAGCTGCTGAACAAGCGCGGCTCGAAGGTGCGGATGACGTTCGGCCAGATGATCGATCCGGAGACACTGCAGGGCGACCCGAACGACCTGACCGAGAAGCTGAAACAGCACGTGTCGTACGAATTGCTGGGCAATCCGCAGGCCGTGTTCCGGCCCTGAGGCCGGACTGCCGCAAGGGCCGGGCTTGATCCGTCTGCGGGAGGCCTGCAAGAAAAGACCTCAAACGAGGAAACTGCCATGGCGCGCGAATCTGACGGCATTGTCCGGGACCAGCCCCCCGAGATTCCGTCGGAAGGCGGCCCGCTGGCGGATTTCCATGGCGCCGTTCCGCCCGCCCCGGACTGGTTCCGCAAGGCAGTCGCCACCCCTTATGAACTGGGCTCGGTGACGGTCAAGGGCGCGAACGTGACCTACCAGCGCTGGGGCAAGCGCGGGGCGCCCGGCCTGTTGCTGATCCATGGCAACGGTGCACACGCCCATTGGTGGGATTTCATCGCGCCGTATTTCGCCGAGACGTACAATGTTGCGGCCGTGACGTTTTCCGGTATGGGCGACAGCGACCACCGGTCTTCCTACGACATGGCGACGTTTTCTGCCGAGCAGGTCGCGGTCGCAGAGGATGCCGGCCTGTTCGAGGGGCCGGCGAAGCCGATCATCGTTGCGCACTCGTTCGGCGGCTTTGTCACGATCATCACCGGGGCCGAACACGGGGAACGTTTCGCCGGGATGGTGATCGTCGATAGTCCGGTCAACCCGCCGGAGCGCCCGCACCGGGGACCGGACCGCAGCGGACGGCCGAACCGGGTCTATCCGGACCTCGCCGCCGCGCTCAGCCGGTTCCGGCTCGCCCCGCCGCAGCTGTGCGACAATCTCTATGCTGTCGACTATATCGCCCGGTGGAGCCTGAAGAAGGCCGATGCGGGGTGGACATGGAAGTTCGACCCGATGATCTGGACGCATTTCGATGCGGGCAAGGACCCGGCAGAGTTCCTGAAAGCTGCCAAGTGCCGGGTCGCAATCATCCGGGGAGAGGACAGCGCGCTGATGCCGGACTATGTCGGCGAATACATGCGCAAGCTGCTCGGCTACCAGGTGCCGTTCATCTCGATCCCGCACGCCTTCCACCATGTCATGCTTGACCAGCCGCTGGCCTTCGTGGCGGCGCTACGGACCTTGCTGGCGGAATGGACCCATTCGGACCCGCACCGCTCGGTGTGATGCTCTATTTCAGGGACTGGGCGATCTTGAGGGCCGATTGCCAGGTTCCGAGAGACGGGTCGCCTTTGGCTTCGGCTTCGGCCATCTTTTCGGTCAGGACCTGGATCGACTTGTCCATGCCGACCCGGCGGATCGTGGTGACGGCGGCGGCGAATTCCGGTTCGCCGCAATAGGGTTCGCGGGGACTGCCGAAGATCCAGGCGATGTTCTTGTCGATGGCGCGCTTGCCGAGCAGGCAGCGCTGTTCCGGCTCAAGGCTGAGCCAGAGCACGGCCTGGAAATCGGTGAAGGCGGCACCGAAAATATCGGAGTGGCCAAGGCCGCCCATCGACACGGCGGTCGTGTCGATCGTGTTGAGATCGGGCAGCAGGATCGGGTCGTCGGATTCGCCGGCGCGCCGGCCGCTGCCATTGTAGCGGCGCGAGGCCTGCAGGGCGCGGTCCTTGGAACTGGCATAGAGGGTGAAGTCGGCGGCGAGCGGGTCGAACGTGCTGACCCGTTCGGAAAATTCGTCGGCGTCCATGTCGGGAGAGGCGAAGACGACCTGGTCGAAATAGGGCGATTGCGGATCGCGTGCGGCGAGCTTCTCAAGTGCCCGGACGAGGAATTCATTGCCCATGGAATGCGCCACGACGCTGATCCGGTTGGCGCCGGTCTGTTCCGACAGGACGAGGAGGAAGTCTTCGAGGTCGGTCACGGCTTCATCGGTGATCTGGGCCCGGTCGGCCTTGTAGCCGAAGACGCTGCCCGCCGATGGCCAGGCGTAGAGCATCGCCGCGCCGTCGACTTCGAGGTCCACGGATAATTGCGCCACCCTTTCGATGCCGGCGGAGAAACTAGTGTTGTAGCCGTGAATCAGCACGAAGATCTCGCGCTTGCCGGAGCGGGCGAGCTGCAGCTTCACATCGCGCACGAAGGCATCCATGCCGGGATGCACTTTCATGGCACCGAGGATGACGTGCCGGGACGGATCCGGGCGGATGTCGAACTTGAAGATGCTGGGTTTCGGGATATCGCCCAGCGCCCGGTTGCGGGGGACCGAAACGGTGACGGACCCGGTCTCCAGCGGTCCGCGTTTGGCGCTGTAATAGGTGCGCGCGTCGAGCACGGGCTTGTCCTGCACGCTGACGGTCTTGACCGGGGCGGGGGCGCGGTCGGTGCCGTAGAAGACTTTCACGAGGTCGAAGTCGGGTTCCGGTGCGACTGCGCCGGGAATGCCGAGCGAGCGCGAGGAGGGGATGACGCGGTCGGCAGCGGCGCTGCGGTCGACGCTGTCCTCGAGGCTGCCTTCGACATCCGAGGCGGCACCGAGGCCGGCAAGGCTGGCGACCTGTCCGAGATCGAGATCATTGGCCTTGGCAAAGGCGAGGATCGGCGCGAGGCGGGGATGGTTGTCGCCAAGGTGATCGCGC
>JBGSKI010000367.1:0-8156 GCA_041741315.1 Hyphomonas sp.
CGCCCGCTCGGTCGCGAGCGCGCCGGACGCGCCGGCAAACATCAGGTTGAACAGGTTGGCGACACAGCCGCGGTGGGTCAGTTGCGCGCCCTTGGGAAAGCCGGTCGTGCCGGACGTGTAGAAGATGCAGGCATCGGAATCCGGGTCGACCTCAACCGCTGGCAGGTCGCCGCCCCGGGCGATCAATTCGGACCAGGGGACGATCCCGGCCGGGACATCGTCGATGCGCACGCCGACCAGCTTGAGCATTCCGGCAAGCTCGGGGCGTTCCTGAAGCCGGACGAGCCGCTCGGCATCGAGGAACAGCACCTTCGGTTCCGAGTCCGTCAGGGCATAGGCCATTTCCTCGGCGGTCCACCAGGCGTTCATGCCGACCACGGCGACACCGACCGACACGCAGGCCCAATAGATCAGCATCCATTCCGGATAGTTGCGCATCGCAATCGCCACCCGGTCACCCGGCTTCACGCCGTGGTCAAACAGCCAGGCTGCAACGGCGTTCACATGCGCATGGGACTCCGCATAGGTCAGCCGCTCGTCACCGTAGACGAGATAGGTCCGGTCGGCGAAAGCGGCGGTTGAAAGCCAGACCTCGCGCACGCTCGGCGGCGCGGTCTTGTAGGTCAGCATGCGGTGGCCAAGAATGTCGGCCTCGACGATCTCGAATGCCCCGCCCGGCCCCGTCAGTTCGGCGCGCGCCTGGCGCAACTCTGCGTAATGCATCCGTCTCCCCGATCATTTTGATGATTTTTGGCGATCATGCACACATCGAACCGCAAAGGAACACATGGCGCAGGGGCAGGTTATGCGATTTGAGAGTATCCAGCCGGAGCCAGAATGAAGAGCCGCGCCCTACTCGGCCGCGAGGCTGATATCTCCACCGAAATCCGGCAGAACTTCTGCCACGCGCACCGCAAGGCGGCGGGCGACTTCGTCCTTCCCCATGCGGGGCCAGCGTTCGATACCCTCGCGGGTGACCAGCGCGACTTCGTTCTCCGCCCCGCCCATCACATCGCCGGAGACATCATTGGCGACGATCCAGTCGCAGCCCTTGCGCAGCAGCTTTGCCTGCGCGTGTTCCTCGACATCATTCGTCTCGGCGGCAAACCCGATGACGAGGCGTGGGCGATGCTTGCGCTTGTTGGACAGAGTCCTCAGAATGTCTGGGTTCTCGGCGAGTTCCATGGCCGGGGCGCTCGCCCCGGCGCCGCCCTTGATCTTCAGCTTGCGGGTGGCCGCGCGGGCCGGGCGCCAGTCGGCAACGGCGGCGACCGATACGAACACATCTGCGGGCAGCGCGTCTTCGCAGGCCTTCAGCATCTGCCTTGCGGTCTCGATCTTGACGAACTCGACGCCGCGCGGCGGAGCCAGCGCAACGGGACCGGAGACAAGTGTGACGCGCGCCCCTTGTGCGGCCAGCGCAGCGGCGATCGCATAGCCCTGCTTGCCGGAGGAATGGTTCGACAGGAACCGTACCGGATCGAGCGGTTCGCGGGTCGGACCGGCCGTAACGAGGCAATGCACGCCGGACAGCGCGCCGCTGACCGGTCCGGCCAATTGGCGCTCGATCTCGGCAACAATCGCCGGCACATCCGGCAGACGGCCCGGACCGAATTCTCCGCACGCCATCGCGCCCTCATCCGGTTCCATCACGCTGACGCCGTCGGCGCGCAGCTGGGCAACGTTGCGCCGTGTGGCCGCATGCTGCCACATCCGGACATTCATCGCCGGCACCATCAGGACCGGTTTGTCGGTCGCCAACAAGGCGGTCGAAGCCAGATCGTTGGCATGACCATGCACGGCCTTGGCCATCAGGTCCGCCGTGGCGGGACAGACGACCACAAGATCGGCAGAGCGCGAGAGCTGGATATGACCCATCTCGGCTTCGTCATCGAGATCGAAAAGTTCGGTGAACACTTTCTCGCCGGACAGGGCCGAGACCGACAGGGGCGTCACGAACTGCTGCCCGCCTGCGGTGACAATGCACCGGCTGGCAATGCCGCGCCGTCCAAGCTCCCGGATAAGTTCCAGACTCTTGTAGGCCGCGATGCCGCCACCGATGATCAGAAGGATACGTTTATCGCCCATGGGTTCCGAACGTGACTACTCGTCCTGCCTTCTAGTCCAAAAACCTTGCCACTGCGCCATGAATTACACGTGAAACGGGCGTGAGCATTAAGGATTGACCCGGATCGTCCGGGGTCTGGCGCGAAAAGCATCAGGGTCTTCGACAACTTCGGTGCCGAAACGCGTGATCGTCCGGGCAGGCCGCACACCCGCTGTCAGCGGGGCCGGAGCCCCATAAACACGGGGTGTCGCGTGGTCATAGGCCTTGGTCCTCGCGGTCGACACCTCGCCGCCGCGTACCAGTTTTATGGTTCCCGGCGCAGGTACCGGTTCGGCGCGCACGTTAATCACTTGCGCCTGCCTGACCGCAGGGACAGGTGACGCAAATGTCCTCGTCCGCAGTCCCGGACTGGCCGGCCCACCCTTCAACGCCTGCTCCGATATGGCAGACCGGCGATCTTCCGGAGGTGCCGGGGCGTCGATGGGTGCAGGCGCGCGCTTGCGCGCAGGATAATAGCCGCTGCCGGTGTCGGCTTCAGCCTGCTGCGCGGCGGCGGTCTGCACCAGGACAGGTGCGGAGAATGCAAATGCGGCAAAGGCCAGCGCGGCAGCAAAGTGCGCCTTCATGGGAAGACCTCCAGGTAAACGGTAGAGCCGACCATAAACCATTGGCCACGCCACACCACCTTACACATCCTTAAGGGGAGTTCCGGTCGCCGGATCAGGTCTGGCGGGAGACAAGTCCCGACAGGAAATCCGACACCGCGGCCGTATCGCCAGTCCGTTCGCCCGGAATGGACTCGCAGAACTCAACGAAAGGCAGTTTCGACTCGAGGCCGAACTGGTGCTCGATCGCCGCCAGTTCCGGATGATCGAGACTGCCAATGGTCACATACTGGCGGGCCTCCGGAAGTTCATAAGTGAAGCCCAACGGCGTGCCGCAGGCCTGGCAGAAGGCGCGGCGCGCAAGGTTCGAACTCTGGAACTCTTCCGGCGGCGTTGCCGTCCAGCGGATCTGGGCCTTCGGCGCACCGACGAGGGCCGCGAACAGGCCACCGGTCGCCTTCTGGCACATCCGGCAATGGCAGACATGCGACTTCTCGAGCACGTCCATTTCGTAGCGCACGCGCCCGCACTGGCATCCGCCTGTGTGTGCCATGAACCGTCCCTCCTATTTGAAGGCCCAGACTGCCAGACCTGACAGGACCGCGACAAGCCCGAACCAACCCCACCAGGGCGCAAACCGCTGTTTGACTGGCGGCGGAGGCGGCGGTGCGTCGAGCGAGGCCTCGAACCGGTCCATCACGTCCGGCAGGCGTTTCAGACGGTTGGTCACTTCGCGCAGGCTGTCGCCAACAAGCCGCGCCGCCCCTTGCGGGCCGAAGCTGCGCCTGACCCAGGCCTCGACGACCGGCTCCGAAGCCGTCCAGATATTGTGCGAGGGGTCAATCGCCCGCGCCACGCCTTCGACCTGGACCATGGTCTTCTGCAGCAGGACGAGTTCCGGGCGCAGCGACATGCCGAACGTGTGCGTGTAGTCGAACAATTGCAGGAGCACCCGGCCCATCGAGACTTCCTCGGCAGGCTTGCCGTGAACAGGTTCGCCAATTGACCGAAGGGCCTGCGCGAAATCGCCGACCGACTGGTTCGCCGGCACATAGCCCGCCTCGAAATGCACTTCCGCAACACGCTTGTAATCGCGCTTGAGGAAGCCCCAGAGGATCTCGGCCAGGAAGCGCCGCTCGGTCATTCCGATGCGTCCGATGATGCCGAAATCGACCAGCGCGATACGGCCCTCCGGCGTCAGGATGAGGTTCCCCTCATGCATGTCGGCATGGAAGATGCCGTATTCGATGGCGTGGGTGAGGAAGCCGCGCGTGATCTCGTTCGCCAGCGCGACGCGATCGAGGCCGGGCCGGTCGAGCGCCTTGGGATCGGTCATCGGCGTACCCTCGACCCAGTCGGTCGTCAGTACACGGCGGCCCGTGCGCTCCCAGTCGACTTTCGGGATCACGAAGTGCCCGCTCTTCTCACTGATCACGCGCATCTCGTCAGCACCGCCAGCCTCGAGCCGGAGATCGGTCTCGCGCATCATCGAGGCGGCGATGGTCTCCGTGAAGGCGACGGGCTTCAGGCGGCGGGAGTCGGCAGAGACCCCCTCGATGGTCCGGGCCGCGCGCTTCATCGCGGAGAGTTCGCGGGTCAGCTGCAATTCGATCCCGGGACGGAGGATTTTAACCGCGCGCGCGCCGTCTGGAAGGACCATGCGGTGGACCTGCGCAAGGGACGCCGCCGCGACCGGCTCGCCGAGATCCGGGAACAGGCGCATGGCCTCGTCCGCACCGAACTCCTCCGCAAGCGCAGCGCGGGCGAGCTTCAGCGAGAATGGGGGCAACTTGTCCTTGAGGCGGGAAAGATCGCCGGTGACTTCCGATCCGAACACGTCCGGCCGGGTCGCGAGGAACTGGCCGAGCTTGATATAGGCCGGGCCAAGTCCCTCCAGCGCGCGGGCGAGCCGCTGGCCTGGTCTTCCACGCGCGCCTCCCGTCAGCAAACGGAGCGTTCCGCCCGCTACACGCGCCGGCAGCGGCAGGCGCGTCTTGTAAGCCTCCGGAAGGATCACATCATGCCGCGCCAGCGACACGCCGGCCCGCAGGAGACGCGCATAATCGCCCAACATGCCCATCTCTAGACCGCCCAGCCAAAGTGCAGGGCGGCGATGCCGCCGGAGAAATTCGTCACCGACACATTCGAAAAGCCAGCGCTTTCGATCTCGGCACGGAAGGTCTCCTGATCCGGAAACTTGCGGATCGATTCGACGAGGTACTGGTAGCTCTCCTTGTCGCCTGCGACGAGACTGCCAAGGCGCGGGATGACATTGAAGCTGTAAGTGTCATAGGCCGCCTGCAGCGCGGGTGCCGTCATGTGGCTGAATTCGAGCACCGCGAGGCGTCCGCCCGCCTTCAAGACCCGCCGGAATTCGCGCAGGCCCTGCACGCGGTCGGCAAAGTTGCGGATGCCAAAGGACACCGTCACCGCATCGAATGAGCGGTCCGCCCACGGCAGGTTCTGCCCATCGGCGCAGACCCAGGACAGGCGCCCCCCCCATTTCGCATTGTCGGCCCGCGCCTTGCCGGCTTCCAGCATGGCCTCATTTATGTCCGAGACGATGGCAGTGGCTGGCGTGTCGATGCCGCGCCGCTTGCCGGCCTTGTCGGCCAGATCGAGAAAGGCCCGTGCCAGTTCGCCGGTCCCGCCCGCCACGTCGAGGTGGCGCTCGCCCGGCTGCGGGTTCAGCTTGTTCATCGCGTCATGCTTCCACAGGCGGTGCACGCCGGCGGACATCAGGTCGTTCATGAGGTCATAGCGCGACGCGACCGAGCGGAAGACGCCCTTCACGCGCTCGACTTTCTCGCGCTCCGTGACCTCTTCGAAACCGAAGGAGACCTTGCGCTCTGTTTCAGGCTCTGCAGACATGCGCGCCACCATAGTTACCCCCCGCCCCCTAGGCTATATGCGATAACGATGCCTGAATTACCCGAAGTCGAGACAGTTCGCCGCGGACTGGCGCCCGCCATGGAGGGCCGCCGGTTCCTGTCAGTTGCCCAGAACCGTCCGGACCTGCGTTTTCCCTTCCCCGACCGCTTCGCCGAACGTATCGCCGGCACCGTTCTGGTGCGGCTCGGGCGCAAGGCGAAATTCCTGACGGCGGAGCTCTCCTCCGGCGAGGTCCTTGTCATGCATCTCGGCATGACAGGCCGGTTTACCGTGGATACGAGCGGCGTCGGCGGCTTCCATCACGAAACCGGCGGCGGCGAGGCACACGACCATGTCGTGTTCCGGATGGAGGACGGCACGCGCGTCACCTACAACGATCCGCGCCGGTTCGGGTTCATGGAACTCTGGCCTGCGGCCACGTTCGAGACCTATCCCCGCCTCGCCGGGATGGGGCCGGAGCCGCTGACCAATCATTTCTCGGCGGCCTACCTGAACGAAGCCCTGAAGGGCAAGAAGGCACCGATCAAGGCTGCCCTGCTCGACCAGTCGATCATCGCCGGTCTCGGCAATATCTATGTCTGCGAAGCCCTGTGGCGGGCGAAAGTGTCACCGAAGCGGCTGGCGGCGAGCGTGCCGGGCCAGCGCGCCGAACGGCTGGCCGTGGCGATCAATGAAGTGATTGGCGAGGCGATCTCTGCGGGCGGATCCTCGATCTCGGATTTCGCGAGCGCCAGCGGTGAGCTTGGCTATTTCCAGCACCGCTTCGCGGTCTATGACCGCGAGGGCGAGGATTGCCCGGCCTGCGCCGCCACCGTCCGGCGGCTCGTGCAGTCCGGCCGGTCGAGCTTCTATTGCCCCGCCTGCCAACGTTGAAACCCTAGCGTTCGGGCTTCAGGCCGAGCGCCTTCAAGGGAGAGCCGAGACCGCCGGATACCATCGCCGCGAGGATCGCCGGCGCGGGCGGCATCCGGCTCAGCGGAGCGGCCAGCCAGTCCCTGAGCCAGGGCAGGAGGGTCGAATCCGACTGGTAGACCGGGGTGAACAGCCAGCTCATCGCCTGGAACAGGCGGACGTGGGTGGACCGCATGCGGACATAGGCCCGCAATTGCGTGTGCAGGTCGCCGGGAGACTCCAGCACAATCGACAGGGCCATGGCATCGAGCAGCGCCGTATTGGCCCCCTGGCCGAGTTGCGGGCTGGTCGCATGCCAGGAATCGCCGAGATGGACCAGGCGGCCCAGCACGGGCGGCCACTGCGTCCGGTGGGCGTAGCGGGCAAAGGTCAAATCGTCATGGCTCTTGATCGACTTCAGCAGGCTGCGGGTCTCCGGCCAGAGCGCGATGGCTTCGGCTTTCCAATTGTCCAGCGGTGCCCGCCGCCAGGTTTGATAGGCGTCCGCCCGGATCGACCAGAAATAGGTCAGGGTTTCGGCACCCTTCGGCGTGGTCCGGCCGGAGGGCATCACACCCGCCATCTTGTGGGCGCTTTCATAGCGCTGCTCCAGCGCGTCCCTCTCGAACGGCGCATTCTTGGCCAGCGGCAAGGTCGCCCAGAGCGCGCCATAGGGCAGCTTGGCGCGCGGCAGGCTCGACAGGGGCGAGCGCACCCCAAGCGCGTCGATCAACAGGTCGAACACACCGAGCGTCGCGCCTTCGCCCGTCGTCAACAGGCCATGCTCCATGTTGGCATTGATGATGCGCGTGCCCGGAACGATGCTCGCTCCGGCGGCCTTGGCCGCCTCGTAGACCAGTCCGAACAGAACCGGTCGCAGGATCGCGACCCCCCGCAGGCCCTGGCGGAGTGCCGAATAGCGCACATCCAACACGGTCCGCCCGGTCGGCTGGGCAATGCCCCAGAGCCGGTTGATCTCCGTCCCGAGGCTTTCGGCGGCGGTGCGAAGGCCGAGCTGAGCAAGCACGGTGAGGCCGGTTTCCTGCAGGATCAGCCCTGATCCGGCAGGTCCCGGCCGCTCGAACTGGTCATATACGGTAACCTCATGCCCCTGCCGCGCCAACAGGGCAGCCGCCGCAAGGCCGCCGATCCCGGCGCCCGCAATGCCGATGGTTAAGCGCTGCTTCACGGTGAAGTCCCTTGGCAAGTGACGCAGGCTAGGCGAGCCTGCCAGTCATCCACAAGGGGAGACGTCGGCATGGCGAACGCAAACGGCACCGCTCTCGTGATAGGCGCAGGAGATGCTACAGGGGGCGCAATTGCACGGGCTTTCGCGCGGGAAGGCCTGACTGCCTGCGTGACACGCCGTCCACGCAACCAGTCCGACCTCGACTCGCTCGTTGAATCTGTCGAGGCCGGCGGCGGCAAAGCCCGGGCCTTCGGGATCGACGCGCGCGACGAGGCGGCGACAATCGCCCTGTTCGACACGGTCGAGGCTGAAGTGGGCCCGATCGAAGTCTGCGTATTCAATATCGGCGCGAATGTCCGTTTCCCGGTCACCGGCACGACCAGCCGGGTCTACCAGAAAGTCTGGGAAATGGCGGCCTTTGCCGGCTTCCTGGCCGGGCGCGAGGCGGCGCGTGTCATGACCCCGCGCGGGCGGGGCACGATCATCTTCACCGGCGCGACGGCCGCCCTGC
>JBGSKI010000368.1:0-12081 GCA_041741315.1 Hyphomonas sp.
TCGCTCTCGAAGGCCATGGTGAGGTAGGGGTTGTCCCATTCGCCCTCGATGCCGAGGCTGCGGAATTCCTTGCCCTGCACTTTCACCCAATGTTCAGCATAGGCGCGGCAGGCGGCGCGGAACTCGTCGGCGGGCACGGAATCCTTCGGGCGGTTCTTCGAGCGGAACTCTTCTTCCACCTTCCATTCGATCGGCAGGCCGTGACAGTCCCAGCCCGGCAGGTAGGAGGCGTCGAAGCCCTGCATCTGGTGGGAGCGGACGATGATGTCCTTGATGATCTTGTTGAGCGCCGTGCCAAGGTGGATGTGGCCGTTGGCGTAGGGCGGGCCGTCATGGAGGATGAAGGGCGTGCGGCCTTTCGCCTCTGTGCGCAGCTGCTGGTACAGGTTCATGCCGTCCCAGCGGGCAATCATTTCGGGTTCGCGCTGCGGCAGGCCGCCGCGCATGGGGAATCCGGTCACCGGCAGGAACAGGGTGTCGCGATAGTCTCGGTCGGTCAGGGAATCGGTCATGGCTCTGCGTCAGGCTGGACGTGGATAGGAAGGGGCTTCAAGCGTACATCCCGGCTTCGCCCGGACCCGCAAGCGGGGTCAGCGCGCCGCCGGGCGGCTAATTCGAATATGGTGAACCCGATCCATTGCACGCGCCTTAACAGGCGGATGCGGGCCTGTCACTAGGGCTTGTCGGGCGGGCCCTCTGCCGCCACCAACTGTTCCAGCACCTTGCCGCAAAGCGCCTCGAAGACCGAGGCATTCTCCAGTAGGTTGGCCCAGGTGATCCCATAGTCGAGGATCACGTAGCGGGAGACGTGCACGGTCTGCTCGTCGGCCTTGTAGACCGAGATGGCACCATAGGACTGGTCGATCTCGCTGATCCGCTCGGCGGGCACCCGCGAATTGAAGGCCGCCATGAACTCGACGCCCCGGCAATCGAGCGCCGCTTCGTCGGCGCAGATGGTGTAGACGCCCATCGTGGCCCCGCCATGGGCCCGCGCGAACACGAAGGGTGCGCCGGTATCGTTCTTGCCTGCGGCCAGGAACACCGCCCCCCGGTCGTCGAGCAGGAGGCGCAGGTCATCGAGGGTGATGTTGGTGATCACCATGCCGGGATCGCGGACCGGAACTGGCTCCATCACCAGTTCCTCGGCCTGCCCGGCCATGGCACATGCTGCAGCGCATACAGACACGAAACATGCTCTCAACATGACGTCACCTCATCCTTCAGCCAACGCCCCGTTGGTCAGGCGTGTCTGGCAGGGGTCCATGTCATCAATGTGGCGGCAGTCAGGAACGCCTATTCATCGTCGTCATAGTCATAATCGTAGTCGTCGTATTCGTCCTCATCGACCGGCCAGATGACGTCGGCGACAAGCGGACCGAGCGCGACGGCGTTCTGGATATTGACCTTGAGGTTCTCCATCCGCTGGCCACCGTCGAGGATCACATAGCGCGTCACGCCAACGACCGCTTCGTCGGCATCCCACCAGGTGGACACGGCCGCATAGGACAGGTTCGCCTGGTTGATCAGGTCGGTGGTGACCGTCTCGTCATCGTCATAGCGAACCTGGACCTGGAAGCCGAGGCAGTCCTCGGAATACTCAGTCTCGCAGGCCGTGCCGATCAGGTGGAAGATCAGGCCGTCCGGCGTCGTGGCCTGGACCGAATCGTCACCATACACGCCGACATCGGTGATCGTGTGGCCTTCGGCGATGGCAAGGGCTTTCAGGTCTTCGACATTGATGCTGTAGATGACGCGATCATTGTCCGCCAGCGCGGGGTCTGCGGTGAAGGTCTCCTCCGCCGAGGCACCGAAGGCACTCGCCGCAAGGGCCAGTGTCGAAATCAGGACTGCGCGCATGTGGTTCTCCCTTCCGCTGCGTTGCCAAGCAGGATGATCCTGTCCGGATGCCAAGGGAAGCCGGTAACTGAATTATTTTTTAGGATTTGCCAGCCGGGTACGGGCCTCTGCGGCATCCGCGTGCATCGCCGCGACAAGGGCATCCAGGTTGTCGAACTTCACTTCCGGCCGCAGGTAGGAGATCAGCTGCACCTCCAGCCACTTGCCGTAGATATCGCCCCCGAAATCGAAAATATGCGTCTCCAGCAGCGGGTCGCGCAGGCCGGTGGTCGGCGTGCGGCCGAAATTTGCAACCCCGTCATGCCAGCCGCCTTCCCGGCCGATTCGTGCCCGGACGGCGTACACGCCATGCCTGGGGTGGAGCAGTTCACCGAGGACGATATTGGCGGTCGGGAAGCCGAGCTTGCGGCCGTTGCGCTCGCCGCCCTCGACCATGCCGTCGGCCACCCAGGGGTTGCCGAGGATCTCCGCTGCAACTTCCGGTTCGCCGGCGAGCAGCGCCTGGCGGATCGCGGTGCTGGAGGCTTTCGTGCCAAATTCCAGCACTTCTTCGGCAATGCTCACGCCAAAACCCAGCGCCCGTCCGAGGCTGGCCAGGCGCTGGGCATGCCCCATCCGGCCACGTCCGAAGCGGAAATCGAAGCCGACCGACACATGCCGCACGCCGAGGCCCTCGACCAGGACGTGTCGCACGAAGCCCTCGTCGGTCATCGCCGCCATCTCGCCATTGAACGGCAGTTCGAACACGGCTGCTGCGCCTGCAGCAAGAATTGCAGCATTGCGCCGTTCCGGGCGGAAGATGCGGAAAGGCGGGTCCGTCGGCCGGAAATAGGCGCGCGGCGGGGGTTCGAACGTAGCGACAGAAAAGCTGCCGCCACCGGCCTTGCGGGCCAGATCGATCACCGCATGGTGGCCGGCATGCAGGCCGTCGAAATTGCCGAGCGCAATCGACGCCCCCCGCGCACTGGCGGGCAGGCCCCGGTACTCGGCATAGACCGCCAATCAGCCCTCCCGGCGCGGCGCAACCACAGCCGCTTCGCCGGTGATGACGCGCTTGCCGTCGACGATGCACTCGACTTTCAGCGTGACGCGGTTGCCGCGATCCTGCTTCTCGGCGACTTCCGCCCGAACCGTAACCGTATCGCCGATATGCACCGGTCGCTTGAAGCGCATCGACAGGCCGATGAACACCGATCCGGGGCCCGGCAGGTTGTTGCCGAGGATGCCGGAAATATAGCTCGCGGTGAGGGCACCGTGTGCGATCCGCCTGCCGAAAACGGTCTTGGCGGCGAATTCTTCCGACATGTGGAGCGGATTGTAGTCGCCCGACACTTCCGCAAAGCGCTGGATGTCGTTCTCCGTGATTGTGTGCACGGTTTCGTGCGCCTGGCCTATTTCGAGGTCTTCATACGTGAAGCCGTTGAATTGCATCATTCCGCTCTCGCTCCGATAATTCCTGAATGTTTTGCTTGGTTACACGGCTGCCGGGCCGCCGTCACCACCTCAGACCCGTCATCGCCCAGGTGGCCGATTCGCCGTAGGAGGCCAGCAATTGCAAGACTTCTCCCCGGAAGTCGTCGCCGTGCTGTTTCAGGCCTGTCCCGACATAGAGGCTGTCGAAGCCCTGCAGGTTTGCGCCGCGCACGTCAGTTGCCGGGCTGTCGCCGATGCAGAGCACCCGGTTCCGGGGAAGGGCCTGCCCTTTCCGGAGGGCAGTCACCCGCTCGATTGCCAGGTCGTAGATCGCCGCGTGCGGCTTGCCGGGATAGATCACGGTACCGCCGAGATCCTCATAGATGTCCGCCAGCGCGCCGGCACACCAGTAGAGCCGCCCGCCGACCCGGACCTGCTTGTCGGGGTTGGCACAGATCATCGGCAGACCGCGCGCGACCCCCGGCCGCAATTCATCGCGATAGTCTTCCGGCGTGTCATTCGCATTGTCGCGCAGGCCGATGCACAGGAGGACATCCGCGTCTGCCGTATCGACGAATGTGTTGTCGAGGCCTTCGTAGAGATGACGGTCATGCTCCCAGCCCTCATCACCGCCGAGGCGCCATATGGTCTGGCCGGCGCGCCGCATCAGTTCCGCGCGGGTTGCGTCGCCCGAAGACACACAATCGTCGAAGGCCGCATCGGGAACGCCGAGCGGAGCGAAATAGCGGGTGACCTGCGCCTTGGGTACCGGCGCATTGGTGATCAGGCAGACATGCCCGCCGCCGTCGCGAAAGCGCACCAGCGCGTCGCAGGCCTCGGCGAATGCGGCGCGGCCATTGTGGATGACGCCCCAGACATCGCACAGGATGGCATCATAGCGTCCAGCAATGGCGGACAGGCCGCCCGGGAATTGGAGATCGGTCATGCGGGGCGACGTAGGCCGCGCCGCAGGAACGGTCAATCGCCGAAGCCGCAGGCGCTCGCCGGCATCGGGTTCAGTACCCACTGGATCGCGGTCGGGATCGACACGGCATGCGCGTAGAAACAACCCTTGAGACGGGTCTCATGGCCAGGCTCGAAATCGGTCATATGTTCCGGGGCATAGTCGCAGGCCAGCAGGTTTGCCGCGTGCTCACCCGGTGTGCCCATCCGGATGTCCATCAGGATATGGTTGGAACCGGTGCGTACGGAGAGTTCGCCGGCATCGACCACGCCATATTCGCACTCGGTCATTTCCATGTAGGTTCCGTCGACCTGTTTCACAGAGGGCGTGAGTTCGGGGCCGATTGTCAGGTCGAGCAGGACCACGCCTTCGTCCATGTTCAGGATGGCATCCGGGGCTTCGAATTCCTCGCCGCTTGGGAGGGTTGCGGTGACGACCTGAACGAAGGGGGCCTCTGCCGTCGCCCACCCACACGCCGCCATCAACCCTGCCAGAACAATTGCACGCATGGTCCGTCCTCCACAAAGCAGAGCATTACACCAGCAACAGGAATCAGGCGTTTTGAGGATGGCGCCTCAGCGGGAGCCGGCCAGCCGCTGCATCAGGGACTGGGGCGGGGCGGTTTCTTCCATCAGCGAGGCCTTGATCGGGCGCGGCGCGCCGAACACGTGGCCCTGGCCGTAGGGAATGTCGTATTCGAGGATTTCGACCACGGAGGCCTCGTCCTCGATCTTTTCGGCTACCATCGTGATGCCATACCGCGAGAACACGGCTGAGACCTCGTCGCCTTCGACGCGGCGGTTGATAGACGAAATCGGGCGCGCGCCCATCGGATCGCGCAGCTGGTCGATCAGGCTCGCGCCGTTCATCTTGACGAAGCGGACACCGGCGGCCTGCAGGCGCGGCAGGTCGAGGCCGAGATCGTCGGCATGGTCGATCGAGAAGCGGAACCCGAGAGCTGTCAGCTTGTCCATGTTCTCGCGCATCAGGCGCGAGCGGGTCTCGAACCGGTCGGCGCGGATCTCGAAGATGACGGCGCCCGACAGGTCGCGGTTCTCGGTCATGAAGTTGAGGAACATCGGGAAGAAGCTGGAATCTTCGAGCGAGGTCGCGGCGATGTTGCAGAACACACCGACCCGGCGGTCGCGTTCGGCCAGGCGGCGAACGATCTGCACGCAGCGGAACAGCGTGAAGTTGTCGATCTGGCCCATCAGGTTGGCGCGGCGGGCGGCATCGAGGAATTCGGCTGGCAGGATCAGCGAACCGTCCGGGCGGCGCAGGCGCGTGAAGCCTTCGTAGAAGGAGACGCGGCGCTGGGGCAGCGACACGATCGGCTGCAGGTGCAGATCGACGCGGCCATCTTTCAGGGCGTCTTTCACGTCACGCAGGATGGCATCTTCCTGCGGCGCGACCACGGCGGAAATGGTCGGTTCGGCAAGCTTCGCCTCGAAGCTGCGCGACAGGCGGTCGATCAGGCTCTCAAGCTGCTTCATCTCGGAGACCAGCGCGTCGCGGCGTTCGGTCAATTCGTGCTTGACGGTTTCTTCCACCGCGTCGGTGCGGGCCTCGATGACCTTCATGCGCTGGGACGTGTCGCGGGCGTCCTTCTCGACCTTGATCAGGCGTTCGTCGAGGCTGCGCTTGGAGTGTCCGGCGGTGATCAGGATATGAATCTGGCCGAGAATTGCCGTCGTGATGGCGCCGCTGGCGATCGACAGAGGCAGGCCGAGTTCAAACAGAGTGAACGTGCCGTAGCCGACGCCACCGCCAATCGCCATATACAGCAGGAACAACAGGAAGTTCATCAGCTCAGCACCCGAAACCGTTCGTCAATCTTAACAGATATGGTCAAGAGGTTAACGAATTGCATGGAAATGACCGAATTTGCCGGGAGCGGCAATCCCGGCACACCATCGTTGCCAATGTGCAACAGGCCGCGATTCTGACCATGGTTACCCCCAATCGTTAACTGGACAGGCAAGTCCCGTGCCGGTAACGCCCTATCAGTCCCGGAACCGCCGGTCCGCGGCCATGTGATTGGCCGGAGCGGGGGCGTCTCGGGGGAGACAGGGGCCGTGCAGAGATGCGCGGCCCCGTCCTTGTGTTCGGGGGTCAGGTCACATGTCAGGATCCGGCCCTTTCACCACAAATTGTACGTCCCCAATGGGCCAGTTGGCCTGTCCACCGTCGCAGGAGAGCACGAAATCAGCGTCCGGGGCGAATCTTACCGCCTGGTCCATGACGCAGGGCTGAACGACCGCGCGCTTACCGGCATAGTCGAACCAGTACCCGGCGCGGCCCTGGGCATTCTCGATCTTGGTGACGACGAGGTCTCCGGAATCGAAGACCCGGACTTTTGCGTCGCCTTCGCCGGGCAGCACCCGCAACAGCGCCGCGCTGAAGCCACCGGCGGGCGGCGCTTCGACAAAGGTAAGGGAATCAGAGACTTCGAAAGCCGCGTTCAGCGCCGCGACCGTCGCCGAAGTGCCCGACGGTCCGGCGACGGCCAACGAGCCTTCATGCCCGGCGACCCAGGCGGCATTACGCACCTCATCCAGTCCTTCAAGGTCTGCCGCACGCAATGAGAACAGCAGGACCGCGTCAAGCTCCCTCAGGTCGGAACCTTCAAAGGCAGACCCGATACCGGCGGGCGTGCCCAGCAGGATCCGCTTGCCGCCCGCTGCGACCATGGCGCAGGGCGCACTTGCGGACGATGCCCGGCAGGGCAGGATCGCAAAATCGGTCGACTTGATCGCAACCGCCTTTTCCGAACCCGGACCGGAGGACGCGGTGCCCGACGCACTGCACCCCGCGACGCACACCAACAGGCTCAGGACTGACCAGATTGCTTGCCGCATGGGGTTCCTCCAGCGTCACCCTATCACGGTCTCGCCCGGCTCTGTAACGATCTGGTTCTCAATGTATCCTAGCTGGTCGATTTCGACCCGAACCCGGTCGCCCGCCTTAAGCCATTTCGGCGGATCGAAGCCGGCACCGACGCCTGCCGGGGTGCCGGTGAAGATCACATCGCCCGGTTCGAGCGTGAATGCCGCCGTCAGGTGCGCAATCTGTGCGGGAATATCGTGGATCATGTCCCGGACGTGTCCGGACTGGCGAAGCTCGCCATTGACGAACGAGCGCAGCTCCAGCGCGCCGATATCGGCGATCTCGTCGGGGGTGACAAGGACAGGCCCGAACGGCGCATGGGTGTCGAACCCCTTGCCCATGATCATGGTCTGGCTGGCGCGCTGCCAGTCGCGCACCGAATAGTCGCATCCCACGCAGACACCCGCGACGATCTCCCATGCCCGCGCCGCCGGCACATGCCGTCCGCGCTTTCCGATCACGACGACCAGCTCGGCTTCATAGTCCAGTTGTTCCGAAACTTTCGGCAAATGAACATCGGCATACGGATCGTTGACGGCCGTGGCCTGTTTGTTGAACCATTTCTGCACTTCCGGCTTCTTTGTGTCGACAAAGCTGACGCTCTCGGCAGCATGCGCCGCATAGTTCACACCGATGCCCAGAATTTTTCCGGGTCTCGCAATCGGGGCGAGCGGGGTGACGGCTTCAAGCGGAATAAGGCCGCCTGCCGAAACTCCGGAAAGTGCTGTTTCGATCGTCATGCCCTCGACGGGCTGGATCATTCCGTCCTGCAAGAAACCATACAGAACACGGCTGTCGTGCCGGAACCTCATCACTCTCATACCGTTACTCTCCTGTCACACAAAAGCCGGAAACCAGTTTCATCGCGTTCATCCCGCGTTGTGGGCGGGCTTGGCAAGAGCTAGTTCAGGGGAAGTAGAGGGCGAGTAGATGGGAAGTGAAATGGATCTCGGCGTCAGGGCGCAGGAAAGCTCTCTTTCAGGAATCTTCGCGCCGGGAGAACGGCTCTGCATGCCGCCCTACCAGCGCAGCTATTCATGGGGGGCCACCGAAGCCCTCGACCTGTTGGGCGACCTGCTGGAAAGCGCCGAGTCTGGCCAGCCGCACTTTGTCGGCGCGATCGTTCTGATCGCCGGCGACGAGAATGGCATGCTGGAAATCGTCGACGGACAGCAGCGGCTGACCACGTTGACAATCCTGCTGGCGGTGCTGCGCGACCTTGAACGTGACAAGGCGCGCGCCGCTGCCCTGCATGCCCTTATCGCGGACGACGCCCGGCCAATGCTCGGCGAGGGCGCCAGCTGGCGGCTGACCCTCAACCATATGGACGGCCCGTTCTTCCGGGACGCAATCCAGGCGCCGGGCGCGACGCGCAACCTGGACAAGGAACCGGGGGAAAGCGAAAGCCAGCAGCGCATGGTCCGCAATGCCGCCGCGTTCAAGGAAAGCATCGCCAAGCTCAGTGACACCGAGCGCCATGCGCTGGCCGACACCGTGGTAAAGGGATGTGCGCTGGTAAGGGTCGTCGTGCGGGACAAGGATCAGGGATTCAAGGTGTTCCGGGTGCTTAACACGCGTGGCAAGGAGCCGGACGCGCATGACATCATCAAGACCGAACTGTTCCAGCGGGCCCGTTTCAACGTCGAGGAAGCCAATACCTATGCCGAACAATGGTCGGAACATGAAGCGGCGCTGGGCGGCGGCGGGTTTGACGACCTGCTGCGCCAGATCCGGACCATCTATGACCGCTCCGGCAAGGGCGAACTCGTCTCGGGTTTCCAGAAATCGGTGCTGTCCAAAGTCGAGCCACGGAAGTTCCTGGACGAGGTCCTGCCGCGCTACGTGATTGCCTACAGGCTGATTACAACAGGCTTTGTCGAGGGGGGGATGAAGGAACAGGTGATCGCCGACAAGCTGAACCAGATGCGGGCCCTCGACCAGAACACATGGCGGGCTCCGGCCCTGAAATTCCTGGTGGAGCGCGGCCTGGAAGACCCGATGGCGCCGGAATTCTTCCGCCAGCTGGAGCGCCTGTCCTACATGATCATGCTGATCCTGCACGACCGCGAGCAGCGCAACAAACGGTTCAACAAGGTGATCGAGGCGATGGGTAGCGACCGGTTGCTGTTCGCAAAGAACGGCCCTTTCGTCGTGGCGCGTGACGAGACCAAGAAGACCCGCGAGCGGCTGCTTGGGCGATTCGCCACGTTCGGGCAGCGCCGGGCGATGGCGCTGCGGCTGAATGCGGTGCTCGAAGACGGCAAGACCATCCCGCCGGAACTCGACGCAACCGTGGAACACGTCCTGCCGCGCAATGTGCACGATGACAGCCACTGGATGATCGTCTGGCCGGACCCCGCCAAGCGGCGTGAGCAATGCGACACGCTCGGCAATTTCGTGCTGCTGACTCACAAGGTGAACCAGAAGGCCGACCGGCTGGATTTCAGGGCGAAGAAGGAAGTCTACTTCAATGGCGGCGGCGGGCAGGAGTTCGCCCTGACCCGCGACCTCGAAGACCAGGACGCCTGGACGGCCGATGTCGTCAAGAAACGGACCGAACACCTGGCGGATATCCTGATGAAGGAATGGACGTTCTGATTCCCGGTTCTCCCTAGGATACCCCTAGCGGCGGCGGCCCCGACCGCTTAGCCTGAGACCAAACCAGAAACCATTGCAGGGAGCGCCGCCATGAGCCTGTTCGACCTAACCGGAAAATCCGCCGTCATTACCGGCTCGTCGCGCGGCATCGGGCGCGCCATTGCCGAAGCCATGGCGGATGCCGGCGCGAAAGTGACGATCTCGTCGCGCAAGCCCGGCCCGTGCCAGGAAGTCGCCGCTGCCATCAACGAGAAGCATGGCGACGGCACCGCGATCGCCGTGCCGGCCAACATTTCTTCCAAGGAAGAGCTGCAGGCCATGGTGGACGCCACCAACAAGGCGTTCGGCAAGATCGACATCTGCGTCTGCAATGCGGCGTCCAATCCGTATTACGGCCCGATGGCCGGCATCGCCGACGATGCCTTTGCCAAGATCCTTCAGAACAACATCATCTCGAACCACTGGCTGATCCAGATGTGCGTGCCGCAGATGCGCGAACGCAAGGACGGCGCGGTGATCATCGTCTCGTCGATCGGCGGCCTGCGCGGCAGCCCGATCATTGGTGCCTACAACATCTCCAAGGCGGCAGACTTCCAGCTCGCCCGCAACCTCGCCACCGAGTTCGGGCCGGACAATATCCGCGTCAACTGTATCGCGCCGGGCCTGATCAAGACCGATTTCGCCAAGGCCCTCTGGGACAATCCGGAAACCCTGAAGCGCAGCCTGACAGGCACGCCGCTGAAGCGGATCGGCGAACCGGAAGAGATCGCGGGAGCCGCTGTGTACCTCGCTTCCAAGGCCGGCACCTACATGACCGGCCAGATGCTCGTTATCGATGGCGGCGCAACGGTCACCTGATGCGGACTGAGCTTTCGGCCCAACAGAAGGGCTTTTTCGACCGGCTGAAAGCCGGCGACTGGGACTTCCCGCCGGGCATCAGGAATATGGGAATCCGGCCGGATCTCTGGCTGAAGGATGTGCGGTATGGTTACACGCGTTACGAGTGGCCGAATACGGGCGACCGGGACATCAATACCGGGCGCGTGTTCGGCGGTTGGGTCGCTGGCCTGTCGGATCATATCGTGTCGATGACCATGGCGAGTGCGCTGGAAGACGGCGAATGGTTCACCACGATGGAGCTTCAGACCCGCATCCTGCGCCCGGTGCCGCATGGCCTGATCAGCATCGAAGGACGCCTCATCAGCCGGGGCAAGACAACGGGGCTTGTCGAAGCAGACTGGCGCGACGAGAAAGGCCGGCACCTGGCGCGGATCACCGCCGCCAAGGCGATCCGCACGATCGCGGAGCTGCGTCCGGAGAACTGATCCCATGCGAATGGGCCGCCCTGCCAGGAGGCGGAGTGCTTGCCTGTGACTGGGCCTCCTGAACTGCCGGTCATGCAACCCTTTCCGGTATAGGGCGTTTCCTGACCAATCGTGGAAAGGAAACAAAATGACCAAACCGCTGAAAAAAATCGCTTTTTCTGTTGCCGCCGCCCTTCTGGCCGCTTCGGCCGCCACACCGGCATCTGCCCAGCTGGGTCTGGGCGTCGGCGTTGACACCGATGTCGATGTACGGGTCGGAACCGCCCCGCCGCCGCGCTCGGAGGTGCATCGCCATTACTCCTATGACGGGTACCGGTCAGGCGAATGGCATCCGCGGGGTCATTCGATGCGCCGCCACCATTGGGACGCCCGGTACAATGGCTATGACTGTTACGAGTCGTTCCGGTATGACTGGGAAGACGGAGAGCGGGTGCGCTACGAGTCGACCTTCTGTTATGATGAATACGACCGGCCCCGCGAACAGCGCGGCACACGGATTGTCGTCCGCATCGACTAGGACATCGTGAAGTGTTTCTGACAGCACCCCGGCGCTTCCAGCGTCCGGGGTGTTTTCATGGCAACAGAAGGCAGGCGTCGCCATAGGAATAGAAGCGGTAACCGTCCGCAATTGCATGCGCATAAGCCGCCTGCATCACGTCCGTTCCCATTAAGGCGCAGACCAGCATGAACAGGCTGGACCCGGGAAGGTGGAAGTTTGTCATGATCGCATCGGTCGCCCGGACCGCGTCGCCCGGCTTCAGGAAAATGTCGGTCGGGCCGGTTGCCGGGTGCAACACACCTTTCTCGTCGACGCAGCTTTCGAGTGTGCGCATCGATGTCGTGCCGACTGGCACGATCCGAGCCCCCGCCGCCCTTGCCGTGTTCAGCCGTTCGGCTGTTTCCGGTGTCAGGCGCCGCCATTCCTTGTGCAGACGATTGTCGCGCAAGTGCGCCTCCTCCAGCGGCTTGAACGTGCCGAGGCCGACATGCAGCCGTACCGTTTCGCGCGCGAGGCCCGCCGCGTCGCAGGCGGACAGA
>JBGSKI010000369.1:0-3524 GCA_041741315.1 Hyphomonas sp.
GGCCGTCCGGCCTCGTCGACGTCGCCGCCGGCCGATTGCCAGATCTGCTGCAGGAAGTCCGGCTGCTTGGCGAGCACGTCCTGGATGGCGGCGCGGGTGGCGGCGACGATCACCAGGTCGCCGGCCTTCAGGGACAGGTCCTCATAGGGCGGCAGGAAGGCGCGCTCGCCGCGCTGGATCATCCGCACGGTCATGTCGGGCAGGTCGGTGAACATGCCGGCGACCGGTTTCTTGCCATCGAGGAAGTGTCCCGGCGTGACTTCCAGCTGGGCAACGAACTGCTTGCTGGACGACTGCGCAATGTCGTCGCTGAGGCCCTTGCGGGAGGGCAACAGCCAGAACGAGAAGACGGCGATGTAGACCATGCCGACGCCGGCGAGGATCAGACCCATCGGCGTCTGGTCGAAGAAGTTGAGTTCGCGCCCGCCGATGCGCTGGTAGGCCTCGGCGGCGAGCAGGTTGGTCGAAGTGCCGATCAGGGTGGTCATGCCGGCAAAGATCGACACGAAGCTGAGCGGCATCATCAATTTCGAGGGCGAGGCGTTCATCCTCTGGGCGATGGCGCTCATCACCGGCAGGAACATGATGACGATGGGCGTATTGTTGACGAAGGCGCTGATCACGAAGATTGCCGCGAAGGCGAGGATCAGTGTGCTGACCGGGCGGCGGTCATAGCCGGAGATCAGCGCCTTTGTGGGGCCTTCGAGGGCACCGGTCTGGAACAGGCCCTGGCCGACAACCAGCAGGGCCATGATGGTGATCAGGGCGGGATTGCCGAAGCCGGACAGGAGCTGGGCGGCGCTGATCGGCGCGCCATCCATGCCGTGCGAGCCGGGAATCGTGAACAGCAGGAGCAGGCCGGCAATGACGCAGACCGAAATCAGTTCCATCGACCAGCGATCGGCCATGTAGAAGCCGATAGCCGCGCATACGACCGCAAGGCTTGCCCACATGGGCCAGTCTGCAACGAATTCTGCGAACATCCAGGCTCCGGTACACGCAATCGCAGGCGTCCCCCCCAGGGAGACTGGCCTAGCCGCGAGTGTGAACCAGTATGCTGACCCGGCGGTTAACGGGCAAGTGGGGCTGTCCGCTGACCAGAGGGCGGGTATCTGCAAGGCCCGTTACAGCGCGCAGGCGGCTTTCGCTGACCCCGGCGGCGACGAGGAAGCGGCGGGCATCATTGGCGCGGGCCGAGGAGATATCCCAGTTGGACCATTCGGTGCCATAGGCCGGGAAGGCGTCGGTATGGCCCTCGACGGTGAGGTCCTCGGGCAGGCCGGCCAGCACGGCGCCGGTTTCCCGGGCGAGGCGGATGCCCGCTTCGGTGAACTTGCCGCTGGCGCGGTCGAACAGGGGACGTTCGGCGGTGTCGACGAGGTCGATCCGCACGCCGTCGGCCTCCTTGGCCAGCATGATGCTGGCCCCGGCGGCGAGCAGGGCCGGGTTCTGGCTGAGGGCGCTGAACAGGGTGTCTGCCTCGGCGGGGCCGGGGGCAGTGGAAAGGGTGGTGCGGGGGATGATGTCGCCGTCACGGAAGTGGGCAGCGATCTCGTTTCGGCTTTCCGGGGAAACGCCGCTGACCAGCCACATCAACAGGAAGAAGGCCATGAGGGCGGTCAGGAAGTCGGCATAGGCCATCTTCCAGGTTCCCACCTTTCGGGCGGGCGCCGCAGGCATTCTGCCTGCGTATTGCGATGAGTTCGTGGCGTGGGCCATGCGCTCGCTCGGGTCCAGTCCTTCTGAGTGGTGTGCCCTTCCTAGCAGGGCTTGGTGAAGGTCAGGTCTCAGACGAGGGTGGGATTTCGATGAAATTCGATCTATCTGGCACGACGGCAACAAGGAGTATGGCCATGGCGCGGACGGCGTTTCTGGGACTGGGCGTGATGGGCTTCCACATGGCGGGGCATCTGGCGGCCAAAGGCCATGACGTGGCGGTCTGGAACCGGACCGCGGCCAAGGCCGAGACCTGGGCCGGGCAGCACAAGGGCGAGGTGGCCAAGGATGCCGCGAGTGCGGTGTTCGGGGCGGAGTTCGTGCTGCTCTGTCTCGGCGACGATCCGGACGTGGCGGAAGTGTTCGCGGTGATCGAGGGAAGCCTTGGCGCGGGCATGACCGTGGTCGATCACACGACGGCGTCGGCGAGCCTCGCGCAGGACCTCTACGCGCGCTGCAAGGCACGTGGCGCACACTTTGTGGATGCGCCGATTTCCGGCGGCGAGGCGGGCGCGAAGAACGGTGCGCTGACCATCATGTGCGGCGGCGACGAAGCGGCGTTCGAGGCGGCGCGGCCGGTGATGTCTGCCTACGGAAAGAAGATGACGCTGATCGGCGGCAGCGGCGCGGGGCAACTCGCCAAGTCGGTGAACCAGATCTGCATTGCGGGGATCGTGCAGGGCCTCGCCGAAGGGCTGCACTTTGCCGAGAAGGCCGGGCTCGATCCGGCGCGGGTGATCGAGGCGATCAGCGGCGGCGCGGCGCAGAGCTGGCAGATGGAGAACCGCTGGAAAACGATGGTAGAGGGGCATTTCACGCACGGCTTTGCGGTCGACTGGATGCGCAAGGACCTGCGGATCACGCTGGATGCGGCGCGGGAGAACGGCGCGAGCCTGCCGCTGACAGCGACGATCGACCAGTATTACGCCGACGTGCAGGCGATGGGCGGGTCCCGCTGGGATACGTCGAGCCTGATCGCGCGGCTGAAGCGGTGAGGCCGATCCCGGTGTTCCTGATCCTTTATCTCGATCTTGGAGCCAAGGTTTCGCTGGGCTAAGACTGGCGCAGGGAGGATTCCACGATGGCGAAGGCAGAGAACAAGACGAAGCCGACCGGGGTGAAGCCTGAGGACTATGTCGAGGCGCTGGATCATCCGCAGCGCAAGGCGGATGCGAAAGTGTTGCTGAAATGGTTCCCGGAGGTGACCGGCCTGAGGCCGAAGATGTGGGGGCCGAGCCTGATCGGGTACGGACGGTATCGCTATACCTATGACAGCGGGCGCGAGGGCGAGATGATGATGACCGGGTTCTCGCCGCGCAAGGCGAACCTGGTTTTCTACATCCTGCCCGGGTACCAGGGCGACTCCATGAAGGAGAAACTGGACCGGCTGGGCAAGTACAAGCACGGCAAGTCGTGCCTCTATGTCACCCGGCTTTCCGACGTCGACATGGACGTGCTGCGCGAGATTGTCGAGGAAGGGTTCCGGTACATGCGGACGAATTACCAGACCTGGGACGAATAGGGCGCATGTTCCGCTCACGGATTGCCACGGAGGCAGACATTCCCGCGATCATGGCCGTCATGCAGGCGGCCATCGAGGAGAACATGAAGGCCTTCCTGTCGCCGGCCGGGATTGCGGCGGCGCGCGAGACGATGGGGCTCGACCGGAGCCTGATTGCGGATGGCACGTATTTCCTGATCGAGGCAGAGGACGGGCGGCCTGCCGGGTGCGGTGGCTGGGGCAAGCGGCGGACGCTGTATGGCGGCGACGGCGCGGCCTGGCGGGACGATGCCCTGTCCGACCCGGC
>JBGSKI010000370.1:0-14232 GCA_041741315.1 Hyphomonas sp.
CGCGCTGGCCGAGCTGCCGCCCGAAGAAGTTGCCCGCCTGGCCGCCGGCCTCTCGGCGCTGGCGCTGCAGTATGACCAGGTCGTGCTCGACCTCGGTGCCGGGATCGAAGCCAATTGCATGCGGCTCGCCCGCGCGGCCGACAAGGCCCTCATGGTGATCACCGACGAGCCGACCTCGATGACCGACGCCTATGCCTTCATCAAGGTGCTGCGCGGCTACGCGCCGAACGTCGAACCCGTCATCTGTATCAACCAGGCAGACAGCCGCGCCGCCGGTCAACGGACCTATGAAGCGATTGCGCGCGCCTGCCAGACATTCCTCGGATTCCGTCCGCACCTTGCGGGCGTCGTAATCCGGGATTCAAAAGTAAGGGACGCAATCCGGTGCCAGAAAACGCTGATCTCGACGGATCCGCAGGCACAACCGATCCAGGATGTGATCGCCATCAGCCAGATGCTGATCGGAAATGCTCCGGCTGCAGAGCTTGGCAATTAATCTGTGTGAAGAATGCAGCAATTTTCCGCCGAATCGAAGCCGTCTGTTAACCTTCGTTAAAGAAACAGCCGCTAGGATTCACAGGGGTTATTAAAAAGTCTAGTTTCACTCTAGGCTGATTCGGGAGACGACATATGCGCGTCCTGCTAATTGAAGACGATAGCGCAGTCGCGCGTTCCATCGAGCTGATGCTGAAGGCAGCGGGCTTCAACATCTACACGACCGACCTCGGGGAAGAGGGCGTCGATCTCGGCAAGGTCTACGAGTATGACATGATCGTGCTCGACCTGTCGCTGCCCGACATATCCGGGTACGAAGTGCTGAAACAGCTGCGCATGGGCCGCGTCAACACGCCGGTCATGATCCTTTCCGGCAATCCCGACATCGAAGCCAAGGTCAAGACGCTCGGCTACGGGGCAGACGACTATCTGACCAAGCCGTTCAACAAGGACGAGCTGATCGCCCGGATCACGGCCATCGTGCGCCGGTCCAAGGGCCATGCCGAGAGCGTCATCCGCACCGGCGAGATTCTTGTCAACCTGGATGCCAAGACCGTGGAAGTGGAGAACGAGCGCGTTCACCTGACCGGCAAGGAATACCAGATGTTCGAGCTGCTCTCCCTGCGCAAGGGCACGACGCTCACCAAGGAAATGTTCCTCAACCACCTGTATGGCGGCATGGACGAACCGGAACTGAAGATCATTGACGTCTTCATCTGCAAGCTGCGCAAGAAGCTGCAGCAGGCAACCGGCGGCAACCATTATATCGAGACCGTCTGGGGCCGTGGCTACGTGCTGCGCGACCCGCGCCCTGGCTCGCGGGTCAACGAGGTTGAAGAAGCGGCCTGAACGCACCGGCTGCCCTAGATTTCGATGCCCTGGCCCGAAACGGCCGGGGCATTTTCAATTTGGGGTCCCGCCGGCGCTGAAAATGGGCTTCGGCAGACGGATTTGCTGGGGATAGCGCAGGCCCGGCCTTGCCAGCGCAGGCAAATTTCCGACATTGGGGCCATGTCCCAACGCTCTGCCGGTCCTGAAATCCTGCGCCTGATCGAGCTGATGGCGCGCCTGCCGGGCTATGGCCCGCGGTCGGCGCGCCGGGCGGCGCTGTTCCTGCTGAAACGGCGGGACCAGTTATTGCTGCCACTGGCCGAGGCTCTGGCCGAGGCGGGGGCCCGGATCGGCAAATGCACGGTCTGCGGCAATTTCGATACGGTCGAGCCCTGCGCGGTCTGCCAGATGGGCGGGCGGGATGACGGCATCCTGTGCGTGGTCGAGGACGTGCCGGACCTGTGGGCGCTGGAGCGTGGTGGGGCCTATCGCGGCCGTTACCATGTGCTGGGCGGAGTGATGTCGGCGATCGATGGCGTGACGCCGGAAGACCTCAACATTGCATCGCTGGTCGCCCGCGTCAGCGCAGGGGGCATCAAGGAAGTGATCCTTGCCCTGAATGCCACCGTGGAGGGCCAGAACACAGCCCATTACGTCGCCGATCACCTGCGGGACAAGGACGTTCAGATTACGTTCCTCGCCCACGGCGTGCCGATTGGGGGCGAACTGGACAATCTCGACGATGGAACCCTGGCCGCCGCGCTGCGATCCAGGCGGACGACGGAATAGGACGCTATTCCGGAGCGAGATCGACGCGGAAGATGCCGTCGAGATCCTTGGTGGCGACATAGAGATGGCCATCCGGGCTCTGAGCGACATCGCGGATCGCGTATTCGCCGTCGAACAGGGATTCCCGCTCGGTGACCTTGCCGTCGACGATCCGGATGCGGACAAGCTCAAGCCCCGCAGGGCCGTTCATGCCACCGGCAAAGAAATCGCCTTTCCAGTCCGGATAGACATCGCCGGTCAGCCGGGTCAGGCCCGACGGCGCAATCGACGGCACCCAATAGGTGAGGGGTTGTTCCATGCCGTCGGCGGCGGTCTTTTCAGTGATCATCGTGCCGTCATAGTTGACGCCGTAGGTAATTTTCGGCCAGCCGTAATTGGCACCCGGCTTGATGATGTTGAATTCGTCGCCGCCCTTCGGGCCATGCTCGGTCTCGTACAGCGTGCCGCTGTCCTTGTCATAGTAGAGGCCCTGCACGCTGCGGTGCCCGTAGGAATAGACAACCGGTTTGCCGCCGGTGCCGTCCGCGAACGGATTGTCCGCCGGGATGGAGCCGTCAGCATTGATGCGGACGATCTTGCCATGCGTGATCGACAGGTCCTGAGCCTTGTCCATGTAGGCAAAACCGTCGCCGAGCGACACGAACAGCGTGCCGTCATTGGCAAATTGCAGCCGTGAACCGTAGTGCGCGGTGGTGCCGCGCGAGTCGGCCCGGAAAATCTGGGTGACGCCTTCGAGCGCGGCGTTGTCATCGGCAAGGCGGCCCTTGATGACGGCAGTGCCATTGTCCTCGGGTGTGCCCTGCGAATAGGACATGTAGATCAGCCGGTTACTGGCGAAATCCGGATCGAGCGTGATGCCGAGATAACCGGCCTGGCCCTCGGTCAGTGCTTCGGGCAGTCCGGTCACCGGGGTCGGGGTGCCCGCGCCGCCGGCGACGAATTTGAGGCCGCCTTCCTTCTCGGTGAACAGGAGGTCGCCATTCGGCAGGAAGGCCATGCCCCATGGGAATTCTGCCGCTTCGACGACCTGCGTGAGCACCACTTTTGTGTCGCTGGCCGGTGTGACGGGGGGCGCCGCAGCTTCCGGTCCGGCGCTGCATGCGGCGAGCAGGGTGGCGGCAATGGCGGCTAGGCTGGCATGGGCAGGGCGCATGGACGTCTCCGGTCGTGGCGGTGTGTGGATGCTTGACGTGTACATAGGGCAGGGCGGCGCGCGGGCCAAATGGAAACTGGGCATGATGGACGCGCCAAAGAAAAAGGGCGGCCCCGAAAGGCCGCCCCAATCCAGGAATTGCTGGTCTGAACTACCAGGACTTCTTCAGCGTGATGCCGTACAGCGCCGGCTCGGTGAGGAAGACGTTCGTGAACAGACCCGAGGAGTCGTCGGTCAGGTAGTTGCCGGTGATGACTTCCTCGTCGGTCAGGTTCTTCGCGAAGACCTCGACGCCCCAGCCGCTTTCGGCATTGCTGAAGACCAGCGAGAGGTTGAGGTTCGACCAGGAGTCGAGCTGGTCACGCTGCGTGTTCCAGATCCGGCTGACGCTGGAGGCCTGGGTGTAGTAGTCGCCGCGGATCGTGAAGTCCCAGTTCGAGCCATGCACGCTGGGGAACGTGTATTCCGCAGCGAGGTTCAGGGTCGAGTCCGGAGCCCCTGGCAGCGAATTTCCGTCGAGGTTTTTGGCCTCGCCTTCGATGGCCTGAAGGGCCGTTGCGGTCCGCAAGTCGCCGTTTGAGTCGGTGTAGGTGTACGTCACGCCCGTCAGGCCCAGCAGGGCTTCGAGGTTGGCGAGGCCGCCTGCGCCGGCTGCGGTGGCACCATTGCACAGTCCGCGGGTCGCACCTGCCGGCAGACCGCTTGCTGCGATGGCACCGAGAACGGTGGCATAGCCCTGGGCCGAGATCACGCAGTTGGCGAAGCTCGATGCGTTCTTCAGGACGACGAGGTCGGCCCGGCCATTGGCGCGGTCGAGCACGTCGATACCATATGCGTCCTGGATTTCCGTATCGAGCAGACCGACATTGGCCGTCAGCAGCCAGTTCTCAGCCGGGGTCCAGAGGAACTCGACTTCGAGACCCTTGATCTTGGCGTCGATGTTCGTGTTCACCGACGACCGGTTGATGATCTGGGTGATCTGGTAGCCGGTATAGTCATAGTTGAACCCGGTCAGGTTCAGCTGTGCGGTGCCGCCTCCAAGTGTGTTCTTCGTACCGATCTCGATCGAGTTGACGAATTCCGGTTCGAAGGTTTGCGAGAACAGGTTGGCGCCTGCCGGTTGTGGCGGGTTGATACCACCGCCCTTGTAGCCCTTCGAGTAGAAGGCGTAGATCAGCGTCTCATCCGAGAAGCCGAGGTCCGGCGACCAGTCAAAGCCGAAGCGGCCGGTGACTTCCTTGTTTTCCACGTTGAGGCTGCCATCGCCACCGGCATCGTCGTCTGCGCCGACGATCGGTTTCGGAGCGAGCGGATCAGCACCCGGTGCCTGCGGCGTGAACAGGAAGGTCGGGACGACGTCCTGTTCCTTCTTGTCGTTGGTGCTGCGCAGGCCAAGGGTGAACTTCAGGTTGTCCGTCGCCTCGAAGTAACCTTCACCGAAGAAGGCCGTTGAATCGAGCCGGTAGGGCGAGAGCGAGCGGAAATAGTTGCCGCCGTCGCCGTTAAGGCTGTCGTTGAACAGGCCTGCGCCACCGGTACTTCCGGTATCCAGCGGCACCTGGCCGCCAAACAGCGCGCCGCCGGCCGCATTGTTGAGTTGGGTGAGTGCGGTCAGCGAGTTCGACAGAACATAGTAGCCAGCCGTGATGTCGTGCGGATCAATTGCCTCGAAATCGACCTTGATGGCGCCAAGGTTGAAGTTGAAGCGGCCATCGAAATCAGACTGGATGCGCAGTTCGTGCGTGTCCTGATCGCTGGAGCCGCCCGAGCTGTCGAAGGTCCGGAAGATGTTGGACGCGCCCAGTTCCGGATCGGAGACCACGCCGCCGGGGAACAGAATGCCGTACAGCGCCGGTATCGCCGCGAAGGGGCCCGCGGTGGCGTTGAACGTCGTCGTGGGGGCGATCTTGTTGTAGTCTTCGACAGAGTGCGAATTGGTTTCGCTGTGGCTGCCAAGATAGGTGACCAGAAGACTGTCGGTGAGGTCGAACTCGCCTTTCCAGGTGATCAGGTCCTGGTCGGCCTGGTAGATCGGGTTGAACGCCGATTCGATGGTCCGGAGATCCTTGATGACCGGATCGGTGAATGCGTCGCCATTGAGCAGGCCGGCGATGATGGCCAGACCGCCGCCGAGGGTGGCTTGCGAATTGACGCGGTCATTCGACTGGCTGAGCGGAGCGTCCTGGCAACCGAGCGAGGTTGCGAGCTGGTCGAGCGGAGAGACGGCAATCCCTGCAAAGGACGTGAAGCCGGGGTCCTTTTTGCACAGCTGTTTGCCGGCGCGGAGGCGGCTGTCGTCTTCCTCGAAGTGCTCGTAGGACACCCAGGCGCGCAGGCTGTCGGTTGGTTCAGCAAGGGCTGTGATACGGAAGCTGGACAGGTCGCGGTCGTCGACATCGTCACCGGTGACGGCGTTTTTCACGTAGCCGTCGCGCTTCAGGATCGAGCCGGCGGCACGGATCGCGAGCTTGTCGCCCAGCGGCACGTTGAGCATGCCCTTGAGTTTCTGGGTATTGTGATTGCCGTAGGTGGCTTCGGCATTGGCCTGGAATTCGCCGAGGACCGGTTTGGCGGTGATCAGGTTGAACACGCCGCCGGTGGCGTTGCGGCCGTACAGCGTGCCTTGCGGGCCGCGCAGGACCTCGACGCGTTCCACGTCATAGAATTCAGCCTCGAACAGGCGGTTGGCGGTCAGCGGCACGTCGTTCTGGTGGATACCGACGCCTGCATCCCCCGACTGGGCGACCGAGTCCACACCGATACCGCGGATCTTGAAGTTGAAGCCGGTGAAGTTGCCCTTGGTGAACGTGACGTTCGGAATGGCTTTCACAAGGTCAGGACCGCCGGTCAGCTGGAGGCGCTGGATGGCGCTCTCGTCGAAGGCCGAAACGGCAATTGGAACATCCTGGATGGATTCTTCCGTCTTCTGGGTGGTGACGGTGACGGTTTCCAGTGTGCGGGTTTGCTCGGCACCCTCTTCCTGCGCGAGGGCGGCGGGTGCGAACATCGTCATGGCAAGCGCGGAGGCGCCTGCGAACAAGACGGATTTCGAGTCTGGTTTGCGAGTCATTCTGAAATTTCCTCCCCTCGGGCCAACGGGATTGCCGGCTGCGAGCTGTTTTTTGAGCAAGCTTCTTGTTGAGCCCGCTTCATTGGCCATCGAATGGTACGCCAATGGGAATGTCAATATTTTCAAGTACGCGAATTCGCCTCCCGGACTGAAATATTTTGGCAAAAAAGGTCACTGCACCAAGGATAAGTGCTTTTTCAGGCAAAATCGTGCGTCGCGAATCCGCGAGAGAGTGACATGCGGGACACACTTTTCCCGGCCAGAAACATCAGGCTAAAGAACGGGCTGCAAAGTTTACGTAAGGGCATCAAAGACTCACAGATGCGGCTTAACTTGCCGGTCCGGCACTGGTAGAGGCGCGCTCATGTCCGGCATCTTGTCCCCTCCATCCCGCGCGCTTGTCCTTTTTTCGGGAGGGCAGGATTCGGCGACCTGCCTTGCATGGGCGCTTGAGCGGTTCGGCTCGGTCGAGACGATCGGGTTCGACTATGGCCAGCGCCATGCCGTCGAACTGACCTGCCGGGAACGGGTACGGGAAGGACTGGCGGCCCTGTCGCCCGAATGGGCCGAACGGCTCGGACCCGATCACCTGATCGACGCGACAGTGCTCAAGAGCCTCGGCGAGACTGCGATGACCCACGAAGTGGCCATCGAGACGACCGAAGCCGGCCTGCCATCGACCTTCGTGCCGGGGCGTAACCTCCTGTTCCTGACACTGGCCGGAGCCCTCGCGGCGAGACGGGGGATCGAGACGCTGGTCGGTGGCATGTGCGAAACCGATTATTCCGGATATCCGGATTGCCGGAACACGACGCTGCAGTCGCAGGCGACCACTTTGAGCCTCGGCCTCGACACACTGATGAGCATCGAAACGCCCCTGATGTATGTCGACAAGGCCGGAACCTGGGCGCTGGCGGAGACGCTGGGCGGGCAGGGCCTCGTCGACCTGATCACCGAAGACACCCACACCTGCTATCTCGGCGACCGGACGCATCGCCATGACTGGGGCTATGGCTGCGGGACGTGCCCCGCCTGCGAGTTGCGCAGTGCCGGCTGGACGCGCTGGCAGGGCTCGAAATGACCTATACCGTCAAGGAGGCGTTCTACACGCTGCAGGGCGAAGGCGCGCAGACCGGCCGGGCGGCCGTGTTCCTGCGCTTTGCCGGCTGCAACCTGTGGACCGGCCTTGAGCGTGACAGGTCAGCGGCCGTCTGCAAGTTCTGCGACACCGATTTCATCGGCACGGACGGGGAGAATGGCGGCAAGTTCCGGGAGGCCGGCGCGCTCGCCGACCTGGTCGCATCCATCTGGTGCGCCAATGCGGAGCCGGGCGGGCGGCGCTATGTCGTCTGCACCGGTGGCGAGCCGCTATTGCAGCTCGACCCGCCGCTGATCGCCGCGCTGCATGCCGAGGGGTTCGAAATTGCTGTCGAGACCAATGGTACCGTGGCAGCGCCCGAGGGACTCGACTGGATTTGCGTCAGTCCGAAGGCCAACGCCGCCCTTGTCCTGACCAGTGGCAGCGAACTGAAGCTGGTCTATCCGCAGGACGAGCCGGAAGCGCAGCCGGAACGGTTCACGGAACTGGACTTTCAGCACTTTTTCCTGCAACCGAAAGACGACCCCCACGCGGCCCGGAATGTGCAGGCTGCGGCCCAATACTGTCTGAAGAATCCGCAATGGCGACTGAGCTTGCAAACCCACAAACTGACCGGGCTGCCCTGAGCCCGGAGGGCCGCGTGTTCGAAATCACCAAGGCGGTGAGCTTCGAGGCGGCGCACTACATGGGCGGCAAGCCCGAAGGGCACCCGTATCGCAATGTGCACGGCCACTCGTTCCGGCTGGAAGCGACGGTCGCGGGCGTGGTGAAAGAGGGCGAGCAATGGGTGGAGGATTTCTCCCACCTGACCGCCTGCCTGAACGCCACGGCAGAAAAGCTGGACCACAAGCTGCTGAACGATATCGAAGGGCTCGAAATTCCGACGCTGGAGCGGATCTGTCTCTGGGTGGCGGCGGACCTGGCGCAGAGCCTGCCGGGTCTGAAGCGCGTGGCGATCGCGCGCCCCAGCCTCAGCGAACGGTGCGAACTGGTCCTGTAGGACCCTAATTCAGTTCATCGACGAACCGGCGCGCGAAACGGTCGGATGCTTTCTTGGCATCGTACCAGGTCGTGAAACCGGTATTGCGCAGGTCGTTCTCGTACCATTTGTATTCGAGTTCACCGGTCTGGTTGCCCGAAGCGTCATAGGCGATGGCCGAGAGCTTCATGCCGCCAATGCTGATCGAGTCCATGTAGCTGAGGCCGGGCTTGTCGCCGAGTTGCTGCATGGTCGGCTTGCTCGGTTTGGCGTCGAGGATGGTGACATCGACACGCGAGACATCGACGCCGGCCTTTTCCAGTTCGCGCATGATGTCTTCGCGCACTTCGGTGGCGAGGTATTCGCCTTCGCGTTCACCGTAATTGTCCTGAAGTTCGGTCGTGAAGTCGTCCGAAAACGATACCGAGACTTCGGTGGCAAAGGCGGCCGGGCTGACGAGAACGGCGAGGGCGGCGATCAGGGCTGTGCGCATGGAAACCTCCAGATTTCTATTTGCCTAACCTATCACGCCGCCCAAAGTTCCAGAAGTCACGCTGGCGTGAGCGCGCCTAGATCGTGTCGACGAACACGATTTCGGCGTCCTCGATGCCCTTCAGGGTCAGGGTTTCAGCACCGGTGACCGCAGCGCCGTCGCGGGCCTTGAGCACTTGTCCGTTCAGCTCGACCGAGCCGGCCGCAAGGACCAGGTAACCATGGCGGCCTGCTTTCACGTCATAGGTGAGGGTTTCGCCGGCCTTGAGCGTGGCGCCCATGACCTTGGCGTCCTGCTTGATGACCAGGCTATCGTCCTCGCCGGTGCCGGAGGCGAACACGGCCCATTTGCCGGACCGGTCACCCTTCGGGAACTTGCGGGCACCCCAGCCGGGCTTGCCGCCGGATTCGCGGGGCTGGATCCAGAGCTGGAACAGCGTCGTGGCGTCGTCTTCCTCGTTCCATTCGGCATGCTGGACGCCGCTGCCGGCGCTCATCACCTGCACGTCACCGGCTTCGGTGCGGCCATGGTTGCCCATGGAATCCTTGTGGGTGATGGCCCCCGTACGGACGTAGGTGATGATCTCCATGGACTGGTGGCCGTGGGGGGGAAAGCCGGTTTTTGGCTGGATCGTGTCATCGTTCCAGACGCGCAGGGCACCTTCGCCCATGCGCCTGGCGTCGTGATAGCCGGAGAACGAGAAGTGGTAATTGGCGTTCAGCCATTCGTTCCTGAAACGGCCGAGCTTGTCGAAGGGGCGTACGTCGATCATTCGGGATCTCCTTGGCGGGGTTTGTGCTTGACCCCCCATATGCCCTTGCGTGTTTCGGCGCTGTAGGGCGGAGGTCCGGAATTCTGTTATGTCACTGCGGCATAACTAGAGTTGTTCGTCACGCCGTTTGGCCCGCAGCCTGTCTGCCTCAGCGATCAACCGTTCCCGGCTGTTGGCATTGTCACCATCCAGTTTCACATAGACCCACATGCCGAGCGTCAGAGGAGCCCCAAGCACTGAAAGGATGATCAAACTATACAGGACACTGCGGACCACTTCCCACATACCCTGTAGCCAGCCCTCCGGATGCGTGGCGATGACATCCATGCCTGCGATGAGGAGTGAACCAAGTCCAAAGATCAGGAAGACTCCCACACAGGCCATCACGACGACCCCGCATCCGAGTGCGGAACGATCTCCGCTCGGCGTGAACGTCACTTTGCTGTATTCGCCCCAGCTCTTGATCTCGCTGCCATCATTGGCGCCGACCTTGCGCCGCCGTCCGCGGCGGCGGAGAATCCGTTTCAGCGTCGGGTCTTGCGAATGCTTGAGCGGACCATCGTCCATGTCGGCGTTGACCTCCACGACTGACATGGGGAACCTGAAACAACCTGCAAGGGGAAATCGGCCTGCTCTTGGCGGCGCAGGGCCTCAGGCGTTACATCGTGCCGATCCATTCAGGCGGCGGGCGGCATGTCAGACGAACAAGGCTTCGAAGGCGAAATTGTTCTGGACGCGCCAACCAATCCCGGCGCGCCGGAGGATGGCGGAGCGCTGCAGGCGAAATTCGTGCGGTATTCAGGTTGCCAGCAGGTCACGCTCTGGCTGCCGATGGATGGCTATGCGGGATACCGCGCGCTGCGGATCACTGGCCCCGGCGAACGTTTGGTGGAGGACGCGCCGCTGACCTCCCGCCTCAACGGGCGCGTGCAGATCCTGGTCGATACATTCGCGTGGCCGCCGGGCGACTATACGATCACGATCAGCCATCAGGACGGCTGGTCGCATGAGCTGCGCCTCGAAAAGCTGGAAGAAGGGCTCGCGCCGCCTGCGCCTGAGCCGCCGCCGGTGGAACCCTCGACCGGGGAGGCGATCGTCTACCGCGACGGGTTTGGAAACATTCTGCCCAATGAAGACCTCGAGATGCGGGCCGGTGCGCTGCAGCGCCTGAAGTCCCTGTTCGGACGCCGGCTCGAATTCGAAGGCAATTTCCGGGGCGGCACGATCATCTATCTCGATGGCGACATCCGCATTCCCTTCTCTCACGAGATGTGCGGCGGGGGCGTGCATTTCAGTATCGATGTACCGGTTGCCGCCAGGTGGCAGGCGGTGACGGGCCGGCCCCTCTCCGAGCGCGAGGACATCGTTGCCTTCGTCGCCGAAGAGACAAGACGACGGCAGGCGAGCAGCTGGCATTACCGCATCCATGAGGACCGGATCGATTTCGTGGACTGAGGCCGATTGCACGCACCGGCTTGCCCCGACTCACTCGGCCCGCCACAACCGGCAGATGCCTCCCGTTCCGACCCTCGACGATGCCCGCGCGCTGCTGAAGCGCGTCTATGGTTATGATGCCTTCCGGGGCCTGCAGGAGGATGTCATCGCCGATGTCCTGGCGGGCCGGGACGTGCTCGCCGTGCTGCCGACGGGTGGCGGCAAGTCGCTCTGCTACCAGATCCCGTCGCTCCTGCGCGAAGGAACGGGCCTTGTCGTCTCGCCGCTGATCGCGCTGATGGCAGATCAGGTCGACGCGCTGAAACTCGCCGGCGTGCGAGCCGAGCGGCTCGACAGCTCGATGGATTTCGCCTCGCGGGCCGACGCGCTCGACGCCGCCGCGCGGGGAGAGATGGACCTGCTCTATGTCTCGCCGGAAGCGCTCGGCACCGGCCTGGCCGACCGGTTGTCGAAGATGCGGATATCCCTGATTGCCGTCGACGAGGCGCACTGCGTCAGCCAGTGGGGGCATGATTTCCGGCCCGACTACCGCGCGCTCGGCCGCCTGAAGGACCTGTTCCCGGGGGTGCCGCGGATCGCCGTGACCGCGACGGCCGACGCACGGACGCGCGACGACATCCTCGCCCAGCTGGTTCTCGCCGACCCGTCCGTGCACGTTGCAAGTTTCGACCGGCCGAACCTCGCCCTCGCCGCCGAACCGAAGGAGGGCAACCGCACCGCGCGCGTCGTCTCCCTCGTCAAGGCGCGGCCGGGCCTCTCCGGCATCGTCTACTGCGCCACGCGCAATGCCACCGAAGACCTGGCCGGCGCGCTGGAAAAGGCCGGTTGCCCGTCGCTTGCCTATCATGCCGGCCTCGACTCGCAGGTCCGGTCAGAGCGCCAGCGCCGGTTCCTGCTGGAGGACGGACTCGTGATGTGCGCGACGGTCGCTTTCGGCATGGGTGTCGACAAGCCGGACGTACGTTTCGTCATCCATGCCGATCCGCCGAAGACGATCGAGGCCTATTGGCAGGAAGTCGGCCGGGCAGGGCGCGACGGCGATCCGGCCGAAGGGGTTGCCCTCTATGGCCCGGCGGACATGCGCCGGTCGCTGTCCTGGACTTTCGAGAGCGACGCACCGGAAGCGGTGAAGCGGGCGCAGGTCACCAAGACGCGGCAATTGTTCGCCTTCTTCGAGGGGGCCGAGTGCCGGCGCGCAGCGGTGCGGCGCTATTTCGGCGAAGAGGATGTGGCCGATTGCGGGGCCTGCGATGTCTGCCGGGGCCAGACCGGCGAGACCCACGATGCGACCCGCTGGGCCCAGATGGCGGTGTCGGCAGTGCTGCGATGCGGCCAGCGGGTGGGCCGGGGGCGGCTGGTCGAGCACCTGCTCGGCCGCACCAAGGATGCGCTGGACGAGGAGATGTCGAAACAGTCGACTTTCGGCATCGGCACAGACCTGCCGAAACCCGGCTGGAACCGGGTCTATGACGCATTGCTTTACGATGGACTGCTGGCCGAATCCGGCGACGTGACCCGGCCGGTGATCGTGGTGCCGGATGCCGAGGCCGCCCGGGCCCTGTTCCGGGGCGACCGGACCCTGACCCTGCGGGCCGATCCCGCCGGTGCCCGCAAGCGCTCGGCCTCTTCCGTCGCTCGGCCTGAAAGTGCTGCTGACATGTCTGAGCGCGACCAGGCCCTGTTCGACGCCCTTCGCCTGTGGCGGACCGAAACCGCCAAGGCCCGGGGCGTGCCGCCCTACATTATCTTCCACGACCGGACCCTCGCCGAAATCGCCCGCGAACGGCCCGCAACGACGGAGGCATTGCGCGAAATCACCGGAGTCGGGGAAAAGAAGGCCCATGCTTATGCCGGCGACGTCGCCCGGATCGTCCAGGAAGCGGCCTGAAAGGCCGAAGGAGTCCTGTGGAAGCACCGCACGTCCAGCCTTGACCCGGCGGGCGCGGCACCGCACCTATGGCACAACAGATTCCCGCTCGGAGCCCACATGACCCTCTATCCCCGCCTCGACGACGACAAAGAAGAGCAGAAGCCCGGCGAGCCTAACGCCTTCCTCGAGGAAGCGCTGTTCAAGGCCCGCACGATCCTGCTGACCGGCGGCATCGATTTCATGCTGGCCCGCCGTGTTTGCGAGCGTTTGCTCGCCCTGTCGGCCGAGAGCACCGATCCGATCCTGCTGGTCATTTCCTCGCCCGGCGGCCATGTCGAGAGCGGCGACATGATCCATGACATGATCAAGTTCGTGAACGCGCCGGTCAAAGTGCTCGGCACCGGCTGGGTCGCCTCCGCCGGCGCGCTGATCTATGCGGCGGCGTCCAAAGAGAACCGCTACGCCCTGCCGAACACCCGCTTCCTGTTGCACGAACCCCGTGGCGGCGTCGGCGGCCAGGCCACAGATGTCGAGATCCAGGCCCGCGAGATCATCAAGATGCGCGAACGCCTGAACCGGATCTTCGCCGATGCCACCGGCAAGTCGATCGAGCAGATCAGGAAGGACACTGATCGTGACTTCTGGATGAGCGCGAAAGAGGCGGTTGAGTACGGTCTCGTCGGCAAGATCGTCAATCACCGCGCCGACATCAAGTAGGTCCGGGCCACGTCCGGCGGGGGCGTAGCGTTAACCTTGCGCTAACCCTGTGTTTGCGGCGTGTAAATCTTTGGCCGCCATGGTCCTCGTTCGATGATCGAGGGGACACCGGTCAAACATGGCCATCCGGGTTGAAGACATCTGCCAGCAGGTCACACCTGTTTCGCCGGATATTACGTGTGGCGCCGTGCTTGCGGTGTTCCTGGCCGAGCGCGACCTGTTCGCGATCCCGGTCGTGGCGGTTGATGGCGCGATGAACCTCGTGACGCGCGGGGCAATCCTCGAGGCGATGGCGAGCCCGAATGGGCCTGCCCAGCACGCCGCCCGCCCGGTCCGTCATTATGTCTCGCAATCGCCGTTCATCGTCGAAGCCGGCACATCGGCAGGGTTCGTGGCGTCGCTGGCGGTTGACGGACATGCCAGCGCCCTGTCGGAGGGCATACTGGTGGTTAAAGACGGCGCCTGCCTCGGTGTCGTCGCCCCGCCGGCGCTGCTGGACGCGGTCGCCC
>JBGSKI010000371.1:0-2196 GCA_041741315.1 Hyphomonas sp.
GCAGGTTCGCCCAGGCCGCTGGACGCGATCCACCGGCAATCGCCGCGCCATCTTCACCGAAGGTCACGAACATGAAGGCGCGCTTGCGTACGTCCTCGCCCATCACGCCGCGCGTGTCGGCGACAAAGCCCTGCCCGGCGAACAGGCTGAGCCCCGATTGCGGCGCCACTGCAAGCCGCGTCACACCCGCAAGGCGCGTAACCGGAACGGAGGCCTCGTCCGGATTGAACCCGTCCGACGCATCGAGGGATGCAGAAAACAGTGAGGTCAATGCAACGCCGTCATTGGCGGAATCCTCGGCGTCGACTTCGATGATGCCGGTGCGCGAAAACGCCGAGATCAGGCCCGGGGTCACCCATTCGGCAGCGATCACAGGCACGCCTTCGGGCTTCGGCGTAGATGCCGGTCCGACTGTCTTGATGCGGCCATTCTCGATGATGACGACGCCGTTCTCAATTGTGCCTTGAGCAGTGCCCGTCCAAACTTTCTTGCCGGTCAGGACATAGGTTTCAGCAATGGCCGCGCCGCTGAGGGCAAGCGCGGAGGCGGCAAGAATGGTCAGCTTGCGAATCATTTCTGGTCTCCTTCACCCGGCTGGCCCAGCTCGAAATCCATAACAGGTTGGTGGGAGGGATCATTTCGATCGAACATCAGCGCTCCGTCGATGTAGACCTGTTCGGCACGGGCATAGACGCTGAACGGGTTCGACGACCAGAGAACGACGTCTGCCATCTTGCCCGGCTTCAGAGAGCCGGTCGTGTCATCGATACCAAGCGATTTGGCCGGGTTCAGAGACAGCCATTTCCATGCCACTTCCTCAGGAATGTCGATGCCGGCCTTGCGCCCGTCGGCCCAGGCCTTCGCCGCTTCCTGATTCAGACGCTGGATGCCGACTTCGCTATCGGAATGAACGATGGCGCAGGCCCCCGCATTATGGACGAGCGCGATGTTTTCCGGGATGCCGTCATAGGCCTCCATCTTGAACCCCCACCAGTCGGCCCACATTGACGAACAGGCGCCATAGGCCGCCAGCTTGTCGGCGATCTTGTAAGACTCGACGGCGTGATGGAACGCGGTGACCTTGTAGCCAAACTCCTTCGACATATCCATCACCTGCGCCATTTCGTCGGCGCGATAGCAGTGCATGTGCACCAGGATCTTGCCCGACAGGGCACCCGCCAGCGTATCGAGTTGCAGGTCACGGTCAGGCATGTCGCCACCTTCGGCGTTGAACTTGTCCCATTGCTTCTTGTAAGCGGCCGCCCGGATCCATGCCTGGCGATAGCCGGCCATGTTGCCCATCCGCGAGTAAGGCGCCCCGCCCGGCGTCGCGCCGCTGCCATAGCCATACACCCGCTTGGGATTCTCACCGCACGCCATCTTGAGCGTGTACGGAGCACCGGGGAACTTCATGTCCTGCACGGTGCGGCCGGGAACGTTCTTGAGGATCACGCCGCGCCCGCCGAACAGGTTGGCACTGCCCGGCAGGATCTGCAATGACGTGATGCCGCCTGCAAGGGCACGCGGGAAACCCGGGTCCTGTGGCCATATGCTATGTTCGACCCAGACTTGCGCCGTCACCGGCCCGGAAATCTCGTTGCCATCACCGTGCGCCGACACCCCCGGTGACGGATAGGCCCCAAGGTGGCTGTGATTGTCGATGATGCCCGGCGTGACCCACTTGCCCTCTGCGTCGATCACGGTTGCACCGTCCGGTGCCATCAGGTCTTCACCAATCGCCGACACCTTGCCGTCGACCATGAGCAGGCTGCCATGCTCAATCCGGGCGCCTTCGCCATCCAGGATGGTTGCATTCCGGATCAGCACGGACGCGTTCGGATACACTTTGTAGGTGGAAGGATAGGGGTTCTCGTCGAAAGCTTCGGAGGCGGCCTTACCGGCCGGCTTGTCGCCGCCGCCACATGCCGCCAGCGCTATCGCGCACATCGCCGCAACCGTCGCTGCCTTCACTCTCATCTGCCCATATCCCGCTGCTTCTTCTCCAGCGCCCATAGAGCGCGGATCGGCGGGAGCCGCAAGACCGGGAGAAATCAGCCCGCCTGTTCGCCTGAACTGTGCGGCACAAGGAGCACATCGCCCCGCCGGCAACGGACAGCCGTCCACAGGTCTGCGACCCGCGCGCGCAACCTCTGTTCGCTCATCGCGCCCTGAACGAGGCGCCGGCGCAACCGGCCC
>JBGSKI010000372.1:0-1559 GCA_041741315.1 Hyphomonas sp.
GGCAGGCCTCCAGCAGGCCGAGCCCCGACCCGCCCAGCGCCTCCGGCACGTGCAGTCCCGCGAGCCCCATCCCGGCAAGCCCGAGCTCGAGCGCCGCCGCAGCGTTCGCATCGCCCTCGGCAATCATCCGGATACGGTCCAAAGGCGCCTCGGCCTTCAGGAAGGCCGAAACGCTGTCCTGCAGCAGGCGCTGGTCTTCCGACAAGCCGAACTCCATCGCCCTACTCCTTCGCCGGTTTCGGTTCGCGCGGCAAGCCGAGCCCGCGTTCCGCAATGATGTTCTTCTGGATCTGCGCCGTGCCGCCGCCGATGATCAGGCCGAGATCGTACATGTAGCGCCACTGCCACGATCCGTCCGCCCGCAGATGGTCTCCTTCGCCATAGAGAATGCCCAGCTCCCCCAGCGCGTCGATCGCGAGGCCCGCAATCTGGTGGTTCAACTCGCACCCCATCAGTTTGACGATCAACCCCGCCAGCCCCGCGCTTTCCTTCTTCAGGCTCGACGTGGTAATCCGCAGCCCGTTCGCCTGCATGGCATAGACTTCCGCCTGCAGCGCCATCAGCCGGTCGCGCAGCAGCGGATTGTCGATCAGCCGCTCGCCATTCGCCGCCTCGGTCTTCATCAACTCGACCAGTTCGAGGAACCGCGCCTTGGTCGCGTTCGGGTCGCCCAGCATGCCGCGCTCATGCGTCAGCGTCGCATTGGCCACCTGCCAGCCCTTGTTCATCTCGAACACGATGCCGGCCTTTGGCACGCGCACATCGGTGAAGAACACTTCGTTGAAATTCGCGCTCTCTGTCATGTCGACCAGCGGACGCACCTCGATGCCCGGCATCGTCATCGGGAACAGGAGGTAGGTTATCCCCTCATGCTTCTTCGCCTGCAGGTCCGTCCGTACAAGGCAGAACATCATGTCCGCCTGCTTCGCGGTCGAGGTCCATATCTTCTGGCCATTGATCACGAACTCGTCGCCGTCTTCCACGGCCAGCGTCCGCACGGCCGCAAGGTCCGATCCCGCCCCCGGCTCGGAATAGCCCTGGCACCAGATCATCTCGCCGTGCAGCGTTGGGCGGATATAGGCCGCTTTCTGCTCCGGCGTTCCGAGTTCGAGCAGCGTCGGCACCAGCATCGCGATGCCCTGCCCGGACAGGGGCCGCGCCACGCCCGTGCGCGCAAACTCCTCCGCGATGATCCGCGATTTCAGGATGTCGGCCTCGCCGCCATACCCGCCATATTCCTTTGGGATTGTGCGCGCCGCGAGGCCGTGTTCGATCAGGAATTTCTGCCAGGCGAGGCGCTTGGGGTGCTTGAACCCCTTGTCTTCCGGACCAGGTGCAAGGTGGGCATTCTCCGCCAGGATGCGCGAGACATCCTGACGAAACGATTCGTATTCCGGGCTGAGATCGAGTTTCATGCCGACAGACTGAAACGGCTTCCCCGACGTCCGCCAAACGGTTTCAGAAGCCGCCGCCCGTCTTGAACCCGCCGCCACCCCGGCTCCCGCCGCCTCCGCCTCGGCTGCCGCCACCGGTCGGGAAATTGATCCGCGGGCTGCGCC
>JBGSKI010000373.1:0-6480 GCA_041741315.1 Hyphomonas sp.
GCGCTCTATGCCGATGCGGCCTTCGATCCGGTCCGGGCGATGATCCTCGCGCGAGAGCCGGTCCGGCCGGAGCGGCTTCAGGCGGACACCTTCCAGCGCGCCACACCGCCGTCCATGCTGGTGGACGATGTCGAGGGCATCTGGAACAGGATCGCCGGCAGCGACGACTGGTCCGGCTTCGAGGCCAAGCTCGCCGATCTCGAAGCGCTGAGGCTTGCCCGCTGGGGCTGACCTATTCCGCCGCGACCGGTGCCTGCACATCCTCATGGTTGCGGGCGAACTTGTAAGCCGACTTCCACACTTCCTGGCCATCGCCGGGAACCACGAAATGGCATCCGATCAGGGTGCGGACAAAGTCTGCGAGCACGAACCGGTCTGACTTGATGTACCAGTCTCCAATGATTGGCAGGATCGCCTGCGTCGCTTCCCTCGCATGGTAATGCGGGATGGTCGGGAAGACATGGTGCACGACATGCAGGTCGCCGATATGGTGGGTCAGCCAGTTGAACGGCCCGTAATTGCGGTCGACCGTGGCGAGCGCGCCCTTCATGCCGGTCCAGTCGTCTGCGTCATAGACGGGCACTTCCGGTGCGACGTGCTGCATGTAGGTGACGAAGGTCAGCCAGGCCGAATAGATGAAATACGGCGCGACGATGTATTTCAGCGCGAACATTCCGCCATAGTGGACGCCGAGGAAGATGTAGAGCGCCAGGAAGGCGAGGTTGACCGCAAGGCTCGCATACCAGGACGCCCTGACATGTTCCGCATAGAGATCGCTGACCGGCAAATAGTGGCTGCCATGCCAGGGATCGTAAGTGGTGATGTTGCGGAAGCCGAGCTTGTACATCGGCCAGCCGATCAGGAGGAAAATGCCGGAGCGGAACAGGATCTTGCGGGCCGGCCAGTCTTCCTCGGCGCGGCAGGCGCGGAACACTTCCTCTTCCTTCAGGTGCCCGGTCTTCATGTGGTGCTGGGCATGGCTGCGCTGCCAGCCGCGATAGGGGACCAGCAGCGGCCCGTGCGTCAGGATGCCGACAAACGTGTTGACCGGGCGGGAGGACGAGAAGGCCCCGTGCCCCGCCTCGTGCCCGATCACGAACAGCGACCATAGCATCGTCCCGATCAGGAAGATCAGCCCGGCCTCGAGATACCATGCGCTGACTTGCGACAGGGCCCAGTAACAGGCGGCGATCACAGCCACATCGAAAACGAGATAGGCGCTCGAACGCAACGTGCTCGACTTGAAGCAATGCGCCGGTATCGCATTGACGAGATCCTGCCGGGTGAAATTCGGTTGCAAGCGGTCAGCCTCCTTCTCGAAGTCCCCGATGGAAACCTAAACGGGTTGCAGTGTTGTGGAAAGCTCCGGTTTGCGCAATCAGGTGAAACCCGGACTTGCGAAAACTGGAAGACTCCCCCGATGCCCCACCCAACTCCCACCGGCCCGCTGGCAGGCGTGCGCGTTCTCGACATGAGTTCGGTCGTGCTCGGGCCGTTTGCGACGCTGATTTTCGGCGATCTCGGCGCCGAGGTGACCAAGGTTGAGTCCGGTCAGCCGGGCAAGGGCGGCGACATGATCCGCTATGCCGGGGCCTCGCCGACCGGCGACCTCGGTCCGATCTACATGGCGCTGAACCGCAACAAGAAATCGGTCGTTCTGGACGCCAGGACGGACGCGGGCCGGGCGGCGCTGGTTGCCTTGCTGAAAGAGACCGATGTGTTCTTCCACAATGTCCGCCTTGCGGGCATGGAGCGGCTCGGCTTCGGGTATGAGCAGGTCAGGGCGATCAATCCGGAGATCATCTACGTGCATTGCGCCGGGTTCGGACAGGGCGGGCCTTATGAGCACCGGCAGGCCTATGACGACCTGATCCAGGGCGCGTCCGGCTTTGCGGCGCTGAATTCGGTCCGGTCGGGCGGCGCGCCGCAATACGCCCCGTCCCTCGTCGCTGACAAGACGGTCGGCCTGTTTGCAGCCTATGCGACGCTCGCGGCGCTGTACCACCGCGAACGGACCGGGCAGGGGCAATTCGTGCAGGTGCCGATGCTCGAGGCGTTCACCTTCTTCAACATGGTCGAAAACCTGTACGGCGAGTCCTACATTCCCGCACCCTATGGCATGGCCTATACGCGCTCGGTCAACCCGAACCGCAAGCCCTATCCCACGAAGGACGGCTATATCGGCCTGGTACCCTACACCGATGCGCAATGGTCCCAGTTCTTCGAGATCGGCGGCCGGCCCGGCGTGTTCGAGGACCCGCGCTTCCGCACCCATGCCGCCCGTACCGAGAATGTCGGTGCGCTGTACGCCCTGATCGAGGAGACGGCGGCAACCAAGACGACGGACGAGTGGCTGGAACTGCTCGATGCGGCGAACATTCCGGCCATGCGCTACAACACGCTGGAGGAGACTTTGGCCGATCCGCACCTTGCCGCGACCGGGTTTTTCGAGGAACGCGACCATGCGGCGGGGTTCCGGTTCCGCTCGATGCGCCATCCGGTGCACTTTTCCGAGACGCCGGCCTCGACAAGGATCGATCCGGCCCCGCTCGGCGCGGACACCGAAACCGTGCTCGCCAGCCTCGGTCTCTAGGCCTTCCGGCCGCCGCCCCGGCGCGCCAGCCAGACCCCGCCGAGGATCATCGCGAACGCCGCCGCCGCATTCCAGCTCTGCATCTCCCCGAACAGGAAGAAGCCGAGCACCGCCGCCATGACGGGGATGGCATAGCCGGTCAGCGCGAGGAAGGTGGCGGACGTGCGCGCGATCAGCAGCATATAGAGGGCCTGCGCCAGCGAAGAAGGGCCAAGGCCGAGACCGGCAACGCCCAGCCAGTTCTTCCAGGAGGCGTGCACATCTGCCGGATTCACGGTCAGCAGGAGCGGCCAGGACGTGATCGCCGCGACGCTGACAAAGCCGGTCGCGAAGGTCACCGGATGCATGGGCGGGGCGGCGCGCGCCAGGAGGCTGGAAATGGCATAGAACAGGGTCGCGAAGACCAGCAGGACCTGCGCCACCGTGCTGGCCGACCCGAACCCCTTCACGGCGTCCGGACCGAACAGGAGCGCCACGCCGGCAAAGCCCAGCGTGACACCGAACGCAGCTCCCGGCGAGAGTTTTTCGTCCCGGAACAGGAAATGCGCGCCGGTGGCAACGAACAGCGGCGAGGCCGCCGTATACAGGGCGGCAAGGCTGGAATCGACGGTTTCCTGCGCTGTGGTGATCAGGAACATCGGGAATGCTGAGCCGGTCAGCCCCATGCCAATGATGGTGAGCCAGCGGCGGCGGTCGCTGAACGGCGGCAATGTCCGGCCCATGGCCAGCAGGATCACCCAGAGCGCGGCGGCCCCCACCGTCAGCCGCCCCGACAGGACCCAGGCGGCCGGCAGGCCGACATCGGCATGGCCCTTGTCGACGGCGAGGCGGGTCATCAGGTAGGCGCTGGCCCAGATCAGGCTGAGGAGCCAGAACAGGGCCCAGTCTGCCGGGGTGCGCCGTCCATCGTTCGCGTTCGTATCCGCCATGCGCGAGGGGCCATTCCTGTCCGGGGCGCCCGGATAGGCGCGGCGGGCCGGGAAGTCCATGTAAAACTTGCACGGCACTTGCACGCCATCCGGGTGGACAGGACAGGGCGGTGCATCGTAAAGGGCCGCAAAGTTCTCGCGTTTTATCCCTGAAGAGGAGAAGTCCCCATGGCCGTTCGCGTCGCAATCAATGGGTTTGGCCGGATCGGCCGCCTGGTCCTGCGTTCCATCATAGAGCATGACCGCAAGGACATTGAAGTCGCGGCGATCAACGATCTCGGCCCGGTGGCCACGAATGCGCACCTCCTGCGCTTCGACTCCGTGCACGGCCGCTTCCCGGCGGACGTAAAGGTCGACGGCGACAAGATCGTGATCAACGGCAAGCCGATCCTCTGCACCGCGATCCGCGATCCGAAGGACCTGCCGCACCGCGAACTCGACATCGACATCGCGATGGAATGCACCGGCATCTTCACGTCCAAGGAAAAGGCCTCGGCGCACCTGGCAGCGGGTGCCAAGCGCGTCCTCGTCTCGGCCCCGGCCGACGGCGCCGACAAGACGATCGTGTTCGGCGTCAACCATTCGACGCTGACCAGGGCCGATACCGTCGTGTCGAACGCCTCCTGCACGACCAACTGCCTGTCGCCGGTCGCCAAGGTGCTGAACGACCTCGTCGGTATCGACAAGGGCATGATGACCACGATCCACTCGTACACCAATGACCAGCCCTCGCTCGACCAGATGCACAAGGACCTTTACCGGGCCCGCGCCGCATCGCTGTCGATGATCCCGACCTCGACCGGTGCCGCCAAGGCTGTCGGCCTGGTCCTGCCGGAACTGAAGGGCAAGCTCGACGGCATCTCTGTGCGCGTGCCGACGCCGAACGTTTCGGTCGTCGACCTGAAATTCCTCGCCAAGAAGAAAACGACGGTTGAAGAAATCAACGCGGCCATCATCGCGGCGGCAGATGGCCCGATGAAGGGTGTGCTCGGCTATACTGACCAGCCGAACGTCTCCTCGGACTTCATCCACGACGACCGTTCGTCGATCTTCCACCTCGACCAGACCAAGGTGATGGACGGCAATTTCGTCTCCATCCTGACCTGGTACGATAACGAGTGGGGCTTCGCCACACGCATGAGCGACACCGCGCTCGTGATGGCGAAACTGATCTAGTCCTGCAACGGAGACCCCGGCGGTATGACGGACCGGAGCGCCGCGCTCGATTTCGTAAAAGGACTTGAGGAGGTGGACCTCCTTGCGTTCTTTCGCGAGGCGACAGCGGCCCGGCCCGGCAACTGGTTCCTCGGGGTCGCCGACCATAATCCGAACGGGGAAGGGCGTATCGCTCCGCCCCCGAACGGCTGGGACATCCGCGTTCTCGCTCCGCACGATCCGGAGGCTTACGATGCGGACTGGGACGCAGGCGCCCCGTTCTGCCGGGAGGCCTTCTGTGCCACGTGCGGTACAGCGCTGCTCGGTTATGCGAAGCATCTGGTTTGCCCGGTCTGCGGCGCGAAGGAGTATGGCACTTGAGCACGCCCGGCATCCCGAAGGATTTCTGGAATGCCCGCCACTCGGAAGAGGGCTTTGCCCATGGCGGCCGGGCGAGCCGGTTGCTGCTTGGCAAGAGGCTCGCCGCCTGCAAGCCCGGCGGGCATGTCTTCCTCGAAGGCTTCCTGCCGGAGCAGACCGACTGGCCGAAATCGCACAATTCCGGCGGACCGAACACGCCGGACAAGCTGTTTGCCCCCGATGATGTCCGCGCCGATTTTGCAGGCGCAGAGTCCGTGTCTTTCCTGACCGGCACCGAAACCCCTTCCGAAGGCCCTTACCATTCCGGACCCGCCGCCCTGTTGCGCGCGGTGTTCCAAAAACCGGAGACCGAATGATGTCCTCTTTCCGCCGTATCGATGATGCCGGAGACCTGACCGGCAAGACTGCCCTTGTCCGTGTCGATTTCAACGTTCCGATGGTGGACGGAAAAGTGACGGACGATACGCGCCTGCGCGCGGCCCTGCCGACCGTCAACGCACTGGTCTCCAAAGGGGCGAAAGTCGTGCTCCTGGCGCACTTCGACCGGCCAAAAGGCAAGATCGTGCCGGAGATGAGCCTGAAACCCGTCGCCGCTGCCTTTTCGAAAGTGCTCGGCGCGCCGGTGCATTTCGCCGAGAATTGCGGCTTTGCCGACAAGGCGAAGGCCTTCGTGACCAGCCGTTCGCCGGGCGATGTGATCCTTATGGAGAACACCCGGTTCGAACCGGGCGAAGAAAAGAACGACCCGGAACTGTCGCAGCGCATGGCTGCCCTTGGCGACCTCTATGTCAACGACGCCTTCTCCGCTGCCCACCGCGCGCATGCCTCGACCGAGGGCATCGCGCACCTGCTGCCGGCCTATGCCGGCAAGTCGATGGAGGCCGAACTGGTCGCGCTCGACAAGGCGCTCGGCACGCCGGTGCGTCCGGTCCTGGCCGTGGTCGGCGGGGCGAAGGTCTCCTCCAAGATCGACCTCCTGAAGAACCTCGTCACCAAGGTCGACGCCCTCGCCATCGGCGGCGGCATGGCCAACACGTTCCTGGCCGCAAAGGGCATGAAGGTCGGCAAGTCGCTGTGCGAACACGACCTGGCCGGCCTCGCGCGCGAGATCATGGACATCGCCGCCGCCAACAAGTGCGACATCCTGCTGCCTCAGGACGTGGTCGTGGCCAGGGACTTCAAGGCGCACGCCGCCAACCGGACGTGTACGGCCGGCGAAGTTGCCGATGACGAGATGATCCTTGATGCCGGCCCGGTATCTGTGGCGGTGCTGGCCACCGCAATGGACGTTGCCCGGACGCTCGTCTGGAACGGCCCGCTCGGCGCGTTCGAACTGGAACCGTTCGACATGGCAACGGTCGCGGCGGCAAAGGCGGCGGGCGCACGGGCAAAGGCCGGCAAGCTGACGGCGGTCGCCGGCGG
>JBGSKI010000374.1:0-5500 GCA_041741315.1 Hyphomonas sp.
GCCGGACACGGGCTCGCCGGCGGCGCATGCGAGCGAACGGCTGGGCCTGCCGCGATCCTTCCCGTGGAAACCGCCGGACGAACGCGCGCGGCTACTGGCCGCTGCCGCAGAGCGCCATTCCCTGCAGGGCGCCTGAATCATCAGAACACAGAGCATATCGAGGAGACGACAGAATGCATATCAAGACACGGTTTACCGAAATGTTCGGGGTGGAGCACCCGATCGTGCAGGGCGGCATGCAATGGGTCGGCTATGCCGAGATGGTTGCGCCGGTGGCAAATGCAGGCGCGCTCGGCTTCCTGACGGCGCTGACCCAGCCGACGCCGGAGGATCTCGCAAAGGAGATCAAGCGGACGCGCGAGATGACCGACAAGCCGTTCGGCGTGAACCTGACCATCCTGCCGGCGATCAAGCCGCCGCCGTATGCGGAATATCGCCAGGCGATCATCGAGGGCGGCATCAGGATTGTCGAGACGGCGGGTTACAAGCCGCAGGAACATGTCGACCATTTCAAGCAGCACGGCATCAAGGTGATCCACAAGTGCACGGCGGTGCGCCATGCGCTGTCAGCCGAGCGGATGGGGGTCGATGCGATATCCATCGACGGGTTCGAATGTGCCGGCCATCCGGGCGAGGACGACATTCCGGGCCTGATCCTGATCGCGGCGGCGGCGGACAAGGTGAAGATTCCGATGCTGGCCTCGGGCGGGTTCGCAGACGGGCGCGGCCTGGTTGCGGCGCTGGCGCTGGGCGCTGACGGCGTCAATATGGGGACGCGCTTCTGTGTGACCAAAGAAGCGCCAATCCATGAGAGCTTCAAGCAGCGCATGGTGGAGAACGACGAGCGGGCAACCAATCTGATCTTCCGTACCCTGCACAATACGGCGCGGGTGATGAAGAATGCGGTCAGCGATGAAGTGGTGACGATCGAGCGCAAGGGCGGGGCGAAGTTCGAGGACGTCGTGCACCTCGTCGCCGGCACGCGCGGGCGGCAGGCGATGGCGGACGGCGATGCCGATGGCGGCATCTGGTCGGCCGGCATGGTGCAGGGCCTGATCCATGACATCCCGACCGTCAAGGAACTGGTCGACCGGATCATCTCGGAAGCCAACGAGATCATCAACCAGCGGCTCGCCCGCACGACGCGATAGGCGCCCGGCATGGCCTGGGAGCAGATCCTGTTCGAGACGGACGGTCCGGCGGCGGTCATCACGCTCAACCGGCCGGACAAGCTGAACGCCTATACCGCGCAGATGGGCCGGGAGCTGGCCGAGGCGGTGAATGCCTGCGATGCGGATGACGGCGTCCGGGCGGTGATCCTGACCGGTGCGGGCAGGCACTTCTGTGCGGGGGCTGACATTTCCGACGGCGCGGCGAGTTTCGACACGGCGAGCGGATCGGGGGCCAAGAATTTCGGCACGGCGGCACCGGGCGAACGGCGCAAGGGGGCGGATTTCATCGGGGCGCTGTACAATTGCCGCAAGCCGGTGATCGCGGCGTTCAATGGCGCGGCGGTGGGGGTCGGCATCACGTTGGCCCTGCCGAGCGACATCAGGATCGCCTCGGACAAGGCGAAGTTCGGCTTCGTCTTCGCGCAGCGCGGCCTGCCGCCGGAAGCCGGCAGCGCATGGTTCCTGCCACAGATCGTCGGCCTGCCGCAGGCCCTGAAATGGTGCATGACCGGGCGGGTATTCGGGGCTGAAGAAGCGCTGGCGGGCGGCCTGATCAGCGAGATTCATGCGCCGGAGGACCTGTTGCCGGCCGCCAAGCGCCTTGCACACGAGATCGCGCGCAACACTGCGCCGGTCTCTGTGGCATTGGTGCGCCAGCTGCTCTGGCGGTTCGGCCCGGCGGCGCATCCGTTCGACCTGCTGAAGGTCGATGGTCAGTTTGCCCTGACGCTTGGCCTGTCGCCGGACGTCAAGGAGGGCGTGACGTCCTTTCTCGAAAAGCGTGCGCCGGACTTTCCGGGCAAGGTCTCGACCGACATGCCGGCGGGCTATCCCTGGTGGACCGATACCCGCGACTGAAGAGGCCGGAAAGCAAGGCGTCGTCGTCCGCCTTCGGACAGGGGCGGGCAGGAAAAGCAGTGAAAGGGCCACGTTACAGCCCTGACACTTGACTTGAATTGACCTCCGGCAACACTGAAGGGCAGGTGTTTGGGAGTACGGCCACGGCATGCTGGACGAGCACGCGAACTGGCGCTTGACCCGCGTGATGCGGCGCGTCTGCGCGCATGAAAAAGCGGCAATGAAAGACTTCTACGAGGTGACCTCGCCGCTGGTTTTTGGCGCGATCATCCGGCTGGTGCACGGCGCCGAGAGCCGGGCGGAGGCGTTGGTTGCGACCTATCGCGAGGCTTGGCATGCGCGCGGCGACAGGGCCGGCCAGTCTACCGGGCATGTCGAATGGCTGCTCGGCATTGCCCACCGCGAGGCGCTGCGCGCCAGGGAAAGCGACACGGTCCCTGCCTTGCCCGGCCGGATCCGCAACCAGCCCGTGGCCGACAGCGTGCGCCTGAAGCGGTCGGCCTGGCCGGACGGACTGAAGCGGCTGGACGAGAGCGAATTGACGCTGATCGCATCGTCGTATCTCGATGGCAGGCCGGCCAGCGACCTCGCAACCCAGCTGGGCATTGTCGAGACCGATATCCCGAAAAAGCTGGTGGCGGTCGTCCGGAAACTTCAGGCCGCGCGCGGATGAGTGCCGAATCCCACAAGCTGGAATTGCTGGCGACGACCTGCCTGACGGGGCATGGCACGGACGCGCAAAAGGCCGAATTCGACGGGTTGTGGGGAAACGACGCCGCGTTTCGCGACCTTGTCGGCGAAATCGAGGTCTGGCTGGCCCCATTGGGCGTGCTGGCCGAGGAAGTGACGCCTCCGGCCGGCCTGTTCGACGAGATCATGCGCCAGATCGATGCCGACGGAGCGCGAGTTGAACCCCCGGCCATCGCGGACGACTTGAATGTCTGGCGCATCGCGGCGATTGTTGCGGCGGTTGTGGCTGTGGTGGCGGCCGGCCTGAACTTCGTGCCGAGGCCTGCAAAGGCTGTGGCCGCTGCGCCAGTGATTACGACCGCCGCGTCGCGGGCAGCGCTGGAACCGGACGCGGCGCGCGGTCAAGTCGCGGTGCTGGCGGGCGAGGATGCGCCGGTAGTGGTGATCCTGCACGATCCGGAGGCCAACAAGGTTCGCGCGACCCTGTCGAACGTGAACCTGCCGGAAGACGGGGTGTGGCAGCTCTGGCTGGTCCGGGAGGGCACCGAGGGGCCGGAATCGCTCGGCGTGTTCGAAACGCGCCCCGGCACGGTGGGGCAGGGCGAACTGGCGCTCGATCACGACCTCATTCCGGATTCCGACAGGCTGGCCATCAGCCTCGAACCGGCCGGCGGCTCGCCGGAAGCCGGCCCGACCGGCCAGCTCATCTTCACAGGACGGGTGCGCGGTCTTTAGGGGCGGACACGTAAGGCAGTGATTCCCGGGAACCGGGCGCAGCGTTTGTTGTCGGGAAGGAGTGGCTCCGCGAGTAGGACTCGAACCTACGACCGGGCGATTAACAGTCGCCTGCTCTACCAACTGAGCTATCGCGGAATAGCCGGAAGCGGCGTGAATACCAGAGGATGCCCCCGGTTCAAGCCCCCTGTTGCCGCGCGCTGAGAATTTCTTTCGGCGCGAAACAAAAAAATGGCGGGAGAAAATCTCCCGCCTGAGGCGTTGGGTGATGGTGGGTGTCTCCAAGAGAAGACATGCACACCATCCCGTGAAATGGTTAACGACCTCTAAACGAAGCGCCAGAAACTTGGATTCCGGCATTAGTTAATGCGCCCGGACTGGAATCGGTCGCACGGAAGGGGTTGTCCGGGAGGGCGATGGCTGAAAATACGATGGCGGAAAGGTTGGAGGCCCCACCCGGAATCGAACCGGGGTGCACGGATTTGCAATCCGCTGCGTCACCACTCCGCCATAGGGCCATGCCGGGAAGGCGCTGAGTAGCAATGAACGGCATGGGTTGCAATCTGCCGTTTTCACAGGGACGGGCGATCTTGGCGCATTGCGCGGCGGCCCCCGCATGATAAAGGCAGATTCCACGATCGGATGCCGAGAGGAAGGTCACGGACATGAACTTTGATGCCGCCCGCGAAGTGATGGTCGACAGCCAGATTCGCCCGAGCGACGTGTCGGATACGCACATTGTTTCGGCCTTCCTGAGGACGCCGCGCGAGGCCTTCGTGCCGAATTCGCGCCGCAACGTGGCCTATTCCGAGCAGGAGATCGCGACGTCCGAGGGACGGTCCCTGTGGACGCCGCGCGACACGGCCAAATTGGTCAAGATGACCGGGGTGCGCCGGTCCGACATCGTCCTGGTGATAGGCGCAGGTGCCGGCTACGAAACCGCGCTGTTCAGCCACCTCGCCGAAACGGTCATCGCGCTGGAGGAATCGCAGGCGCTGGTGGATGCCATGTCGGAACGATTCGCCTCGCTCGGCCTCGAACGGGCGGTGGCTGTGGAGGGCAAGCTGGCCAAGGGCCTGCCGGACCAGGCGCCATTCGATGTGATCTATGTCTGCGGCATGGTCGAGCAGGTGCCGGAAGCCTGGACCGCGCAGCTCGCCGAAGGCGGCCGCCTCGCCGCCGTTGTGCTGGATGCGTCGGGCGTCGGCCGCGGCACGGTGCTGACCCGTTCAGGCGGGTCGGTGGCCGCGCGGGACGGCTTCGATGCCTTCCCGCCGAAATTTTCCGGGTTTGACCGTCCGAAAGCCTTCGTTTTCTAGGCGGGGTGCGCCACACCGCCGCGCACCGGATTAAGACTCCGAAAAGACGAAGCCTGTTTTGTAGGGCACATGTGCTTATATAGTCGCCGTAGCCCGACGGCGTCCGAGGAGTCATTCATGTCATTCACATACCGGATATTGGCGGGCTCCGCCCTCGTGGCGCTGCTTTCCGCAGGTTCGGCGGGGGCCGAAACGCTGGACGAAGCGGTCACGGCAGCGCTCCTGTCCAATCCGCAGCTGGACCAGCAGCGGCTGCAGACCGATATCGCCCGCGAAAGTGTCGAAACGGCCCGTACAGGGAACCGGACGACCGTGAATGTCAGCGGCAGCGGCGGATACGAGTATTCCGACTCCAACTCGCCCTTGAGCTTCAACAATGGCGACCGGCCGCTCCTGTCGGCGCAGGTCCAGGCAACCAAGCCGCTGTATACCGGCGGCCGGGTCGGGGCGAGCGTCCGCCAGGCGCTGGCTGGCGTGGATGCTGCAGATGCGCGCTATGACGGGGCCCGGCAGGATCTCGTCCTGCAGGTCATCACCGCCTATGTCGATGTGCGCCGGGATCGCGAAACGATCGATATCCGCAAGAACAATGTCGACGTCGCGGACGAGCAGGTCCGCGCGGCACAGGACCGGTTCGATGTCGGCGTGATCACGCGGACCGACGTGTCGCTGGCGAAGGCCCGCCTGGAAGGTGCCCGTGCGGCGCTGGCCGGGGCCGAGGCGGCG
>JBGSKI010000375.1:0-1773 GCA_041741315.1 Hyphomonas sp.
CGAACGGCAATCGCATCCCGCTGGGCAAGCTGCCGGCCGCTGCGCTCTCGCCGCCGGATGCGGACCAGCTGGCGCGCCTGCTGACACGTGGCCCGGTGACGGTGAACCTCGATATCGGTGTCGAGACCGCGCCGCTGGCCCCGTCGGGCAATGTGATCGGGGAGATCGAAGGCGGCGCGCGCAAGGACGAGATCATGGTGATCGGATGCCATCTCGATTCCTGGGACATGGGCACCGGCGCGATTGATGACGCTGCCGGATGCGGCATCGTCGTGGCGGCGGCGAAGCTGATCGATGCCTTGCCGGACAAGCCCGAGCGGACGATCCGCGTCGTCCTGTTCGGATCGGAGGAGAATGGCGGGTTCGGCGGCAAGGCCTATGTCCTTCAGCATGCAGATGAAGTCTCCCGGCACGTGGCCGCAGCCGAGAGCGATTTCGGTGCCGACCGTGTTTGGGCATTCGGCACTACGTTCGGGGAAGGGGCCACCCCGCATGCCGCTGAAATCGTGCAGGTCCTGTCGCGCATCGGCATCACCGCTTCGGACTCACCGGCGCACGGTGGCACGGACGTCGAGCCGCTGGGTGAGGCAGGTGTTCCGATGGTCGATCTGCGCCAGGATGGAACGGACTATTTCGACTATCACCACACGCCCGACGACACGTTCGACAAGATCGATCCGGCCACCTTCAACCAGAATGTCGCGGCTTGGGCGGCCTATGTCTACATGGTCGCCAATTCCGGCTGGGACCTTCGCGCCGGGGCGCCGCCCGCTTCGCCCTGATGCGCTGTGGCCGGTGAGACGATCGACCGGGCGCTGGGCGCAGTGCTGGAGGGCCTGAAGCTCTCCGCACGCGAGCATGCGGCCAGCCAGGATGATCCGGCGCGCCGCAGATGGATCGCGGTTGGCCTCGTGACTGCCCTCAAGGCCGCGCTGGTCGCGGCCCTGTCGGCGTATGAATCTGCGGTGCCGGAGGATGTGTCAGATCCGTCCGCGCCCGGACGGGTGGCGTCCGTTTCGCTCCTGTTGCGCCGGGCCCGTTCGGCGGAGTACCTGAACCCGCCGGAGCGGCTGGAACTGGCCGGCAGCGCGCTGCGCGCCGTTGAGGACATCGTAGCCGCCCGGAACGAGGTGTTGCACGGACTCGGGTCTCTGCCATCGCCGGACGATGCAGTCTTCTCGCAGGCTGCCGGCGTGATCCGGCATCTTTGTGTGACCCATCCGGCCTTCGGCCGGGACCGCCGGGAGGTCATGCTGGCCCTGATCGGCGACGCCCTCCGGGATTTCGAGCGGCGACTTGCCGGTTCCAGTTAATGTCCGGGTCATGGTCTGTCAGGCATAGAAGGTGCGATGAAAAACTTCGTGCGCGCCTTGCTACCGGTGCTTCCGGCTCTCCTCCTCATGGGGGCAATGCCGGACACGTTCACGCGCGAGGAGCTCGAAGCGCTGGAAGCCCAGAAGCAGGCGGCAGAACAGAAGCTTGCCGCGCTGCAGAAGGCCGGTGACGATACGCAGGCCGACCTCGGAAATATCGATGCGCAGCTGATCGCCGCCGCGATGGAATCGCAGCGCCGCGAGGATCAGGCTGCCAGCGCCGAGAAGGCCTTGATCGATCTCGGGACGCGCCGGGTGAACGCGCAGATGTCGCTGCTGCAGGACCGCAAGGCGCTGGAGGACCTGCTGGCAGCTCTCGCCGCCTCCAACCGCCGCAAGCCGCCGGCGCTGATCATATCGCCCGGCAAGGCCAACACGGCCGTGCGCCGCGCCATTTTGA
>JBGSKI010000376.1:0-4797 GCA_041741315.1 Hyphomonas sp.
GGCGCGGACGCCCGCCTTCACTCGGTCCGGGGTGCGCAAACCGGAAAGGTTCTGCGTCGCCAGCGTCTTGGCGGCCGCCTCCCCCGCCGCATCGAAGAAGGCGTCGATCAGGTCGACCACGCCGCGCGGAGCGGCAAGTGCCTGTTCACCGTCACTGAGCCCGGCCTGAACCGCTGCACGTCCTGCAGCTTCCGCCGTCCAGCCGTCGAACGCGACCTCCGGCAACAGCGCGTCCAGCCATTTGCGGCGAAGGGTTTCCGAAGGGGGCAGCGTCATAACTGAACTCCGTGGCACTCAGGGGCTTGGCCAATCCTGCTTTCGCGTGATATAGGCCCCGCTTTCGTGCCAGTCATGCTGGCACATAGACGCAATCGGGGCGACGCCCCCAGACCAATGGAGATTCCCATCGTACAGATCGTCGTCCGCGATAACAATGTTGAGCAAGCCCTGCGCGCGCTGAAGAAGAAAATGCAGCGCGAAGGCCTGTTCCGCGAAATGAAGGCCCGTCAGGCCTTCGAAAAACCTTCCGAAAAGAAAGCCCGCCAGCGCGCCGAGGCCGTCCGCCGCGCCCGCAAACTGGCCCGCAAGCGCGCCCAGCGCGAAGGCATCGTGTAGGCTACCGCTTTCACAACGAGTTTTGAAAACCCCGCCAGATTGCCCTGGCGGGGTTTTTTGTTTTTGAACGGCACGTATCGGCAGGCCGGCCGATCAGGCCGCCTTCTTCCGGAACCCGCTCCGCACCATCTTGCCGAGGTCGCCGATGCCGGCGCCGTTGACGGCGCCTGCGCGGTACACCTTGGTGGCAAACCACAACACCAGCAGCGTTGTCGCCAGCATCAGCAGCATCTGAGCCACAACTTCCCAAACCGGCGGATCGTGCGGCATGCGCAGGATCAGCAGGAACGGCGTGAACACCGGTATCCATGATGCCATGTCGACCACCGGCGAGCCCGGATCCTTGAAGGCCAGCATGATTGCGAACATCGGCAGCATCAGGAGGATCATCATCGGGCTGAGCAGGGTCTGCGCTTCCTGGATCGTGTCGCAGAGTGAGCCGAGTGCCATGAAGATCACACCGTACATGATATAGCCGAGAATGAAGCTCACCATCGCCGGCAACAGGATGCCGGGATTGGCGATCGCCGCCAGCAGAGGCGCGATCACGTTGGACGCTTCCGGCACCTGCGATGCGGCAAATGCCGAGCCGCCGACCGCGAACAGGCCCCATGACAGCATCATGGTCGAGGTCACTGCAAACACGGCCAGCAGCTTGCCTGCCAGCAATTCCGGCATTCTTACCGAGGTCAGCAACGTATCGAAAATCTTGTTCGAGCGTTCCTCGATCGTGCCCATCAACAGGTACTGGATGATCGAGAAGATCATCAACCAGAGGAAATAGGCGAGGCCGCCGGCGACGAACACCGGAGCCCGGTCGGCCAGCGTCACTTCCCCGCCTGCCGCTTCCTGTTCCGACACGCTACGGATGCGCCGGGCCGGTACGGTGACCGCCGCGTCTTCCGCCTTCTCCACGAAATCCGCGCTGAGGCCCGCTTTCCGGAGCGCTGTGCGGCGGGAAAGATCGCGCAAGGCACTCTCCGCCGTGTAGCGCAGCGTGTCCATGTTGACATCGTCGCTCCAGTATTCGAGCTCGCTCCGGTCCGGAGTCAGGATGAAGGCCGCGAACAGCGGACGGTCTCCCGCTGGGCCGCTGACAGTCGCCTCGCCCATCAGGAACGGGCGCAGACCATCAAGGTTGTCGGCTGGCGCAGGCACTTCGATGAACTTGCGGGAGGTCAGCGGCGGAATATCGGCGGTGTCGCCGGCGACGGGCATGTTCATGCCTTCTGCCATGTCGCGCGCCAACTCGATGTCGCGCTTCTCGCCGCGCGCAAATTCCGCATCGATCGCATCGGCATAGGTCCGGTTCGGTTCAATCACGGCATAGTAGCGCACCGGCGAGGAATGGTTGGCGAAGCTCATGAAGAGTGCGCCGATGATCAAGAACAGCGGCACTGCCGCAAGGCTCAGCCAGAAGCCCCAGGCTTTGACATAGCCAAGATAGTCGCGACGGAAGATCAGCAGGATGTTGCGCATCAGGAAACGGCCTCCATGTCTGCCGGCGCATCCGCCCTGTCGAGATCGGCCGCCTCGGCCTCGCCGACCAGCGACACGAAGACGTCGCGCAGCCGCGCCTCGTCCGGTGCAAAACCGGTCACAGGCGCGCCGGCCTCGATTGCTGCCCGCAGGGCATCCTGCGCCCCGGCACCCGGCGCCAGAGTGATCCGCCAGGCATCGCCATGGCCTTTCGACTGGGTGCGGTGCGCCTCGAACCCTTTCGGCGCAAGCGCAGCGGCAAGGTCATAGCCATCCTCGACCGACAGGCTCGCCCCCTGCCCCAACCGGGCAAAGGCCTGATCAAGCGTTCCGTCGAACACCTTGCGCCCGCGCGCCATCATCACGATCCGGTCGCACAGGCGTTCGGCATGTTCCATCACATGCGTCGAGAACAGGATGGTCGCCCCGCGCGCATGCTCGGCGCGAATCAGGTCTTCAAGAACCTGCTGATTGACCGGGTCGAGGCCGGAGAACGGCTCGTCGAGGATCAGGAAGTCCGGCCGGTGGGCCAGCGTGGACAGGATCTGCACCTTCTGCGCCATGCCCTTCGACAATTTCGAGATTCGGGTATTCTTGAATTCGGCAAGGCCGGTCGCGTCCATCAGTTCGACAGAGCGCGCCCTGGCGTCGGCGGCGGACAGGCCTTTCAGGCGGGCGAAATGCGTGATCGTGTCGCGCGCGGTCATCTTCTTGTAGAGCCCGCGTTCCTCCGGCAAGAAGCCGACCCGCCGCAACGACCCGATGTCCGGTGCGCGGCCGAACAAGCGGATCGTGCCTTCATCGGCCGGCATCACGCCGAGCGACATGCGCAGGCTGGTCGACTTGCCGGCGCCGTTCGGTCCGAGGAAGCCGATAATGCCGCCTTCGGGCACATCGAGCGATAGTCTGTGTACGGCAGTAAAGGCGCCGAACCGCTTCGTCACGTCCGTCAGGACGAGGGGGGAACCAGTCATCCAGGTCTCCTTGCCCGCGCTTTCTCGCACAGATTTGACGAGAGTCGATATGAGGCGCTTGTGTTTCCTCCGGAATGCCTTGCCAAGCCCTTAAAGGCGACGCAGCATGATTGTTGTGAAAACCGATATTTCTCCCCACGCTCCTGCCTGTCTCGGCCTCTCAAGGCACGGGCGGCGCTCTTCAGGCAGCGTTCTGTCCATGGGCCGGCAACGCCTGCTGGCGCGGATCGAGGCAGCCTTCGAGCGGATGGAAGCGGGCCGTTACGGCAAATGTATCGCTTGCGACGACCGCATTGCCCTGTCGCGGCTGCAGGACGATCCGACGGAAGCCATGTGTGCGGCCTGCGGCGAGGTATTCCCCGCTGTTGAACCGGCCTGATTTCGGGATTTAGATCAGAACGCCGAACAGCCAGATCATGGCCTGCACGATCAGCGCCAGAACCACCAGCAGGACCATGGTCGCCATCCAACGGCCGCCAAGGTTCAGGAACAGGCCCGCCAGAACGCCCAGGATGGTCATCAGGCCAAGCGAAATCGCCCAGTTCATGCCGATTGCGATCGAGAGAACGGCGTGTCCGACCATCAGGATGATGATCAGGCTGCCCCAAGTGCCGCCGGTCAGGAAGCCGTTCCACGTCGCCTTCTGAGCATGGATGTCCATATCGCCGTGATGATATTCGTGCGACGCCATTAGGGGTCTCCCAGCCAAATCAGTGCTGCCGCCGTCATATCGCAGGCGCGCGAAGGGTCAAGCGCGGCAAAGCGCCCGACCGGGCAGAACCGTCAGTTTACCCGCCCCTTGGGCTTCGGAACGGGCGGTGTGAACGCAGGTGGCAAGGGCGCAGCGGGCACGCCCTCTTCCTTCAGGGCTTCCCGCTCTTCGGGCGTCGTCTCGCCCCAGATCGGCCGGTCTTCCTGTTCGCCATAGAACATGGAGCGTGCCTCCTCGGCGAACCCGTCGCCGACATAGTCGAAGTTCGCCGCAACATGCTCCCGCGCCTTGGCGGCAAATGCCGCCATCATCGCCTCCGGGTCGGGTGTTGCCGCCTTGCCCTTGGCTGTCTTCACTGCGGGCGACATGATCTGCTTCGAAACACGGCTCGAATTGCAGTCAACGCAGCGGACAAGCCGCTTTTCTTTCTGTCTGTCGAATGCCGCCGACGAGGCGAACCAGGCCTCGAATTCAGCCTCACAGGCCGCGCAGGAAAGGGCATAGCGGATCATCGCCGCGCCCCCGTCAGCCTGCCAGGAGCGGGTCGAGCTTGCCCGCTTTCTCGAGCGCCATCATATCGTCGCACCCGCCGATATGCTGGCCGCCAATGAAAATCTGCGGAAAGGTCCGCCCGCCATGTGACCGTTCGACCATTTCGGCCTTCTTCTTGGCGTCCATCCCTGCGTCGATCTCCTCGAACTCAACGCCCTTTTCACGCAGCAGCGACACGGCGCGCGAGCAGTACGGGCAGAACATCCGCGTGTAGATCGTAACCTTGGCCATTCGCGACTCCTGAAACCTCTCCAAGACTATATGGTGACATCCGTTTCCCGGACAACGCGCGCCAGCACAAGGACGTCAACCGTCGCAGCCCCGCCCCGTTTCAGGGCACGCGTGCACGCCGACAGGGTCGCCCCGGTCGTCAGCACGTCATCCACCAGCAGGATACGCTTGCCAGCCAGGCGCGCGTTCCAGCGCGGCGGCACGGCAAACGCCCCTGCGACATTGCGGCGGCGC
>JBGSKI010000377.1:0-1783 GCA_041741315.1 Hyphomonas sp.
AAGACCGGCGAGCCCGGCGACGAGCAGAAGGAAACGCTGGCGACGGCGTCCCGCGCCGCTGTCGCAGGCGGCATCACGACCTTCGTTGTCATGCCCGACACCAAGCCCGTCGTGGACGACGTCGCCCTCGTCCGCTTCATCGCCGACCGCGCAAAAGACACAGCCCTCAACCGCGTCTACCCCGCCGGCGCGCTGACGCACGGCCTGCAGGGCAGCGCGATGGCCGAGATCGGCCTGATGGCGGATGCCGGGGCGGTGCTGTTCACCGATGGCGACATTCCGGTCGCCAATACGTCCCTGCTGCGCCGCGCGATGACCTATGCCGCCAGCCGCAAGGCGACGATCCTGTCCCGTCCGGACGAGCGTTCGCTCTCCGGCTCGGGTGTGATGAATGCCGGGGCGCTTGCCGCCCGGCTCGGCCTCACCGGCATTCGTGCCGACGCCGAATGGATCGGGGCGGCCCGCGACGCGACCCTCGCCGAAACCACCGGCTGCACGCTGGTGATGGATCAGGTCTCGACCCCTCGAACGCTGGAAATCGCCATGGCCGCAAAGGCCAGGGGCGCCCGCATCTTTACCACCGTCGCGGCGCATTCGCTGTTCTTCAACGAGGGCGACGTCGGCGACTACCTGACCTATTGCAAGGTCAATCCGCCCTTCCGCGACGAGGACACGCGTCTGGAAATGGTCGCGGCCCTGAAGCGAGGCGAGATCGACGCAGTCGTCTCCGCACACGATCCGCAGCCTCCGGAAGAGAAACGTCTGCCCTTCGGCGAGGCGGCCTTCGGTGCGGCCGGGCTCGAAACCCTGCTCAGCGCCATGCTCAACCTGATGCATGGCGGCCCGCTGACCCTGCTCGAAGCGCTCGCCCCGGTGACCTGCAAACCGGCCGGAATTCTCGGCGTGCCGCAAGGTCGGCTGGCCGAAGACGCCCCGGCCGACCTGATCGTGTTCGACCCGGACAAGCCGTGGCAATGCCTGCGCGAGAATCTGCGGTCCCGCTCGACCAATTCGCCATTCGACGGACGCACGCTTGAAGGCCGGGTCCTGCGCACCTTCGTGGCGGGCAAGCAGGTCTTCACCCATGAGAGCGTTTCGTAGCCGCCTCTTGCGGCAAGGCGCTTGTCTGCCTACCACTTGGCCACCTGTCAGGAGCCGCGCATGACCGCGACCATCGTCCAGCCCTTTGCCGTGATCGCCGGCTACCTTGCCGGGTCGATCCCGTTCGGCCTGGTGATCACCCGCATGGCCGGACTCGGCGACATCCGGGCAATCGGTTCGGGCAATATCGGCGCGACCAATGTGCTGCGCACCGGCCGCAAGGACCTCGCGCTGGCGACCCTGTTGCTCGACAGCCTGAAGGCTGGCCTCGTCGCGCTTGCCTTCCGCATGATCGGCGGGCCGGAACTCGGCCTGGTCGCAGGTGGAGCCGCCTTTGTCGGCCACTGCTACCCTGTCTGGCTGAAGTTCAAGGGCGGCAAGGGTGTCGCAACCTATGCCGGCCTGTTGCCCTTCGTGTCCTTGCCCGCCTTTGCGGTTGCCGCCCCGGTCTGGTTCTTCCTGTTCGGACTGACCCGGATATCGTCGCTCGCCGCGCTGACCGCCGCCGCGCTGGTCCCGCCGGGCACCTGGGCCGTCGAGGAATTGCTTGGCCAGCCGCACAACTGGTTTGTGATCGGTGGGCTCGCCGTCCTGTCGGCCTTCGTGTTCTGGACGCACCGGGCCAATCTCGGCCGCCTCCTGAACGGCACCGAGCCGCGCTTCGGCACGCCCAAACCGCCGG
>JBGSKI010000378.1:0-9600 GCA_041741315.1 Hyphomonas sp.
GCTGCGCCGTCTCGTGCACGGGCCTCGGCGAGTACTTCATCCGCGCCGCCGCCGCTGCTGATGTCTCGGCCCGCATCCGCTATGGCGGTGCACGGCTCGACGACGCCGTCCAGGGCGCGCTCGACGATGTGAAGCGCCTCGGCGGAGAAGGCGGCATGATCGCGGTGGATGCCGACGGCAATCTCGTCGCCCGGTTCAATTCCGGCGGCCTGAAACGCGGCCTGATGGATTCGTCAGGCCGGTTCGAAGTGGCGACGTTCGCATGACACAGGGCATTTTCTGGGCCCTGCTCGCCGCAGGCGCGTTCGCCTTCCTTCTGGCGGTGCAGATGCGGTTCATGATCTCGCACGCCTTCCGCCGCGCCCTTGCGGCGAAGTTCGGCGGCGAGATGGCAAGCCTCGAATACCGCCAGGTGATCGCCGGGCTCGGCCATTCTCTGGCGGCAACGCCGGAGGCACGGCATATCGAGGCGATCTACCAGTCGGCCGTCAGCCACCTCCTCCTGGCACGGAAGGTTTCGATTGTTGCGCCGGTTGCCTGCGCCGCCATCCTGTTGATTGGCCGCGCCTATTTCGGGGCCTTCTGATGCGCGGTTATTTTGCCATCGGGTCCGAGCGGATTTCCAAGCCGATGAATCTCGGGGCGCTGATGCGCACGGCGAATGCCTTCGGCGCGAGCTTCGTGTTCTCTATCGGCTCACGGCCTGCCCTCGATGTTGCCTACAATGCCGACACGTCGAAGACGGCCGGGCAGGTCCCCTATTATTCCTGGAAAACCGTCGACGAGATGGTTCTGCCGAAAGGCTGCCAGCTGGTCGGTGTGGAACTGACCGACGATGCGGTCATGCTGCCAACCTTCCGGCATCCTCCGCAGGCGGCCTATATTCTCGGCCCCGAGAAAGGCGACCTTTCTCCCGGCATCCTCGCCCGCTGCGACCATGTCGTGAAGATCCCGACCGCGTTCTGCATCAATCTCAGCCTTGCCGGGGCGCTGGTCATGTATGACCGCCACCTCTGCTTCGGCGGCTATGCGCCCCGCCCGCTGATGCCCGGCGGCGTCACCGGCGACGGCAAGGCCGGCGGATACACGCCCGGCAAGGACCGGAACTGACCGCCCGGAGGCGGGGCCACTTAGGTGCTGCGTGTGGCGCACAAGGGTGATACAAACCCGCCGCGAACAGGAGCCCGCCGATGACCGCCCCGACCAGCCTGCCCGTCAAGACCCGCGACATGCATAGCCACCATTTCGACTCGACGATCTGGGACGAATTCAGGTTCCGCGACGACGACATCATCATTTCGACCTATGGCAAGTCAGGCACCAGCTGGACCCAGCAGATGATCGCCCAGATGATGTTCGGCGGCGATCCGGAACTCGCCGTCGCGGAAATGTCGCCATGGCTCGACCTGCGTGTCCCGCCAAGGGAGGTCAAGCTGCCGCCGCTGGAGGCGCAGACCCACCGGCGGTTCATCAAGACCCACCTGCCCGTCGATGCGCTCGTGTTCTCGCCGAAGGCCAAATACATCTATATCGGCCGCGATGCCCGGGACGTGGTGTGGAGTCTCTACAATCATCATGTGAATGCCAACGCGCTCTGGTACGACGCCCTGAACAATACGCCCGGCCGCGTCGGTCCGCCCATCGATCCTCCGACAGCGGACATTCACCAATACTGGCTGGACTGGTTCGAGAAGGACGGTTTCCCGTTCTGGCCGTTCTGGGAGAACGTCCGGTCCTGGTGGGCCATCCGCGACCTGCCGAATGTCCACGTGATCCACTTTGCCGACCTGAAGCGCGATATGCCGGGAGAAATGCGCAGGATGGCGCAGTTCCTGGACATCACGATCGACGAGTCGCGCTGGCCGCAGATCCTCGAGTACTGCTCGTTCGACTGGATGAAGAAGAATGCCGTCAAGTCGGTTCCGCTTGGCGGGGCATTCTGGGACGCCGGCGCGGAAGTGTTCATCAACAAGGGCGTCAATGGCCGCTGGAGCGATACCCTGACGGCGGAGGAGAATGCCGCCTATGAGGCCCGGGCCGTCGCCGAACTGGGCGAGGCCTGCGCCAGCTGGCTGAAAGCGGGTGCGGTGGCCTAGAGTGGCTTGCCGAAAAGCGGACCCGGTTTTCGGGCACACGCCGCGACCGGATAATAAACCTGAAGCATCGAAATGATTCCTGGAATCAACTCGATGCTTTAGGCGCCCAGCATCCGTTGGATCACGCCCATCATGCCAGTGAACCGCAGGCCACCGTCGCGAACCGTAAGGGCAAAGCAGGGCTCGCCTTCGTCGCCGACCGGGCGGTGGGTGTCATCCGGGCCATTCACGACCAGGTCGCCGGGGCCGAAGCTGCCGGTCTCGTCGGTGAACCCGCCTGAAACGACCAGCGTGTACTCGCTGCCGGCATGGGTATGGCGCGGCACCATGGCCCCCGGTGAGATGCGATAAAGTTCGGTTTCGAGGTCACCGCCAGTATCCAGCGCCAGCCGGCGGATACCCGGCCCGAGCATTTTCCAACCCGACCGGCCAGCCGCCTCGATGGCCCGGGTGCGCAAAGGCTCCGGCAGGGCGAGCAATTCATTGACACCCTCCCCGGCAGCCATCGCGGCGGCCTGACCATGGCCATCCGGCGCATCCAGCCGGTCGATGGCGGCGAGCGCACGGTCGACGGCACCGGGCCTCAGGCTTGTGCCCGTTTCCGCTTCCAGCATCGTGCCCGCAAGGCTCTCGCTGATCGCCACGGCGCGGCGCACATCCGGGCGCAGCATGCCCTGCGTTTCGACCATCAGCGCGAATGCCGGAGCCAGAACCCCGGCGGCATAGGCCGAGTAAAGTTCGCTCAAGGCGGGCTGGTTGGGGTTCGGCATCACAGGCATCCGGTGGGCAGGGTCAGGCAGCTGCCCGGCCCGGCGCAATATTGATCGCAAGCCGGCGGGGTCAAGGCTGGCGGCCTGCAATTTGCGCGCCTGCCGCTAAACGGTGCCATCGAGGTCTCCCCGCAGGCGCCCGAAAGCGAGCCGGATGCGCGACTTCACCGTGCCGAGCGGAAGCTTGAACCTTTCGGCGATCTCGGCATGCGACAGGCCGTCATAAAAGGCCGCCTGCAGCAGGATCAGCTGGTCATGCGGCAGTCTTGCGAGCCCGGCCCGGACCTGTTCCTCGATCTGCGTGCGGCTGACCGCATCATCCGGCTGCTCGGCTTCCGGCGGGCGCAGCAGCGGCTCATCCGGTTCCAGTTCCGGCCGCCTTGTGCGGCGCTGGGCATCGATGCGGCGGTTGCGCGCCACGCGGAACACCCAAGTCGACACCGAGGCCTGCGTGCGGTCATACATCCCGGCCTTGCGCCAGACGGTGACCATCACGTCCTGGACCAGTTCCTCGGCCTCGCCATCACTGGTTCCGAGACGCATCATGTAGCTTTTCAGGCGCGGGGCGAAGTATTCGAACAATTCGGCAAAGGCCTCGCGAGAAGCGCCGTCGGCGATGGCCTGCATGCAATCGGCGTGGCGCTGGCGCAGCCCGGCGTCCGCTGATTTTACGCCTGCTTCCAACACACCCCTGCCCTTCGGTTCTGCCCTTCCCAATCTATCATTGCCGGGCAATGCCTTTGCAACCGCGACACCCATGAGAATCTCCAGCTGCACGACGTGGGCGTTTGCCGAATTTTGGCCTTGCCTCTATGAGAGCTAGAGATTCCGGCGCAGATTCAGCCAAACAGGGATAACGTATAGAACATGCTACAGGATATTTTCCGCAAGTCACGTGTATCTTTTCTGGTTGCTGCAGGCATCCTGGCCCTGCCCCTGGCGGCATCGGCCGATCCGGTCGCGGTGGGCCGCTACAAGGACTGGTCGGTCTTCACCGAATCCGTTGGCGGCGAAACGGTCTGCTATGCCGCCACCCCGGCGACCGACAAGGCACCGAAATCCGCCGATCATGGCGACGTCTGGTTCTATGTGACAAGCTGGAAGTCCGGCCGGGCCAGGGGCCAGCCGAGCCTCAAGGTCGGCTATGACCTGCGCGAGGACCGCGCCCCGCGCGTCTCGATCGGACGCTCGGCCTGGGCGATGTTCTCCGTTGGCCGCGAAGCCTTCGCCGACGACGGGGACGATCCGAAGATCGTCGCCGGCCTGAAGAAGGGATCGGAGCTGCGCGTCGAGGCCGTGTCAGCACGCAATACCGAGGTCGCCTACCATTTCTCGCTGAGCGGATCGGCGTCCGCCATCGACAAGGCCGCCGCCGCCTGCCGCTGACCGCTCAGATCGCGGGTTTCAGGAAGCGTTCCGGATACCGCCCGTCGGCGCCTTCATAGAAGGCAAGGATGCGCTTCAGGTCCGCCTCGTAACTCTCGCCCGGTTCGATCGGGCCCTCGAACCGCATGATGTGCGAGCGGTAGTCGAGCACCGCGACGAGGATCGGCACGCCCGCCGATTTCGCGATGTGCCAGAACCCGCTTTTCCAGTCGGCATTGGCCTCGCGCGTGCCTTCCGGCGCGACGGCGAGGTGCAGCGATGCGGTCGAATCGAACGCCTCCTTCATCTGCGCCACGACATCGTCCGACCGCGAACGGTCGACCGGCACGCAGCCCATCCACCTGACAAATCCGCCGAGCGGGCCCCGCACCAGCGACGCCTTGCCCATCCAGCTGAGTTTCTGGCGATACCATGCGGCCAGCGCCAGCATCACGAACCCGTCAAGGTTCGAGGTGTGCGGGGCGGCAACGATCACGGATTTGGGGACTCCCGGCCAGTCATTGGCGGCGCGCCAGCCGGTGGCGCGCAGGAACAGAAAGGCCATGCCGCGGGCGAGTTCTGCGACCGGACCCCGATAGGGGCCGGGCTTGCCGAACCGGGGCCGGGCGGGAGGTGCGGGAACGACAGATGCCATTCCCGCACTCTCTTTCGTTCGCCTCCGCTTGGCCAGCGATTTCGCGCCAGCCGGCAGAGGTTCGGCGGGCTTATGCCGCGTCGTCGGTGATCGGCGTCAGGATGATCTGCACGCGGCGGTTGGCCGAGCGTCCTTCAGCGGTTGAGTTGTCGGCAATCGGCTGGGTCTCGCCCATGCCGACGGCGTTCAGGCGAACCGGCTGGGTGCCTTGGCCGATCAGGTAATCGCGCACCGAAGCGGCACGTTTCTGCGACAGGGTCATGTTGTAGGCATCGTCGCCATCCGACGAGGCATGACCGATAATGTCGACGGCCGTCGACGGGTATTCGATCAGCGTCGATGCCACATCGTTCAGCGGGCCGAAGAAGCTCGGCTTGATGGTTGCGCTGTTGACATCGAACGTGATGTTCGACGGCATGGTCAGGGCGATCTGGTCGCCGACGCGCTCGACGCCGATACCGGTGCCGGCAGTCTGTTGGCGCAGTTTCTCTTCCTGCTTGTCCATGTACCCGCCAGCGGCAGCACCGGCGACAGCACCGACAGCAGCACCGATGGCTGCGTTGCGGCCATCATCGCCGCCGGCCATCATGCCTGCACCGGCACCGAGGATTGCGCCGGCAGCGGCGCCCGTCATTACGCGTTGGCTCGGCCCTTGGGCACAGGCCGGAAGCAGCGACAGCGCCAGAACGGCGATTGCAATACGTCTCATTTGGATAGCTCCATAAGTCATCAGCCCGGAATCGGGGGCGCTCATCAACGCGCGGGCGCCAGATGCGTTGCACTGATGGCAAATTCAGGGCGGGCGTCTTAACGTCTTGTAATCCAAGGCTGTACCAGCCATTTCCGGCGGGCCCGTCCCCGTGCTATAGGCGCCGTTCCATGAAAGTCGAACTCGATCTCTCGCGCCGCGTTGATGCGCCTGCTGCCGCCCTGCCCTCGCTGGCCGGGCTGAGCCTGCCTGCCCTGAAGGCAGAAATGGAAAAGGCCGGGCTGGAGCCGAAGAAGGCGGGCATGCGCGCCAAGCAGCTGCGCCGCTGGATCCATCATTTCGGCGCGCAGGATTTCTCCGCGATGACCGACATCGCCAAGGAATTGCGGGCCGGCCTGTCCGGCCGTTATGTCCTCTCGCGCCCGGACATCGCCGATCACCAGGTCTCGACTGACGGTACCCAGAAATGGCTGACCCGGTTCGCCCCCGGCGTCGAAGGCGAAAGCGTCTACATTCCCGGCGTCGGCAAGGCCGGTGCCCTCTGCGTCTCCAGCCAGGTCGGCTGCACCCTGAACTGCACCTTCTGCCATACCGGCACGCAGAAACTCGTCCGTAACCTGACGGCCCAGGAAATTGTCGCGCAGGTGCTGATCGCCCGCGATGCGCTCGGCGAATGGCCGACCTCGAACGAGGACCGGCTGCTCACCAATATCGTCTTCATGGGCATGGGCGAGCCGCTCTACAATCTCGACAATATCGTCGAGGCGATCGACACGATCTCCGATGGCGACGGCATCGCCATCGGCCGCCGCCGCATCACCGTGTCGACGGCCGGTGTCGCCCCGAAGATTCCGGAGCTTGGCGCGCGCACCCATGCGATGCTTGCCATCTCGCTGCACGCGACCCATGACGACCTGCGCAACGAACTCGTGCCGATCAACCGGAAGTACAACCTCAAGGAATTGTTCGAGGCGATCCGCGCCTATCCGGACCTCAATAATTCCAAGCGGGTGACGTTCGAATATGTCATGCTGAAGGGCGTCAACGACACACTGGCCGAGGCGCGCGATCTCGTCCGCCTGCTGAAGGGTGTGCCGTCGAAGATCAACCTGATCCCGTTCAATCCCTGGCCGGGCAGCCCGTATGAATGTTCCGACTGGGACACGATCGAGGAATTCGCCGACGTGCTGAACCGCGCCGGCTATGCCAGCCCCATCCGCACCCCGCGCGGCCGCGACATCCTCGCCGCCTGCGGCCAGCTGCGCTCCGAAAGCGTCAGGAAATCCGCCGCCGAGAAGCGCCGCGAGGAACTTGCCTCCGGCGCGCCGGACTAGGCGCCCGGCACCCGGCTCAGGGCCCGTTTCCCTGCCTCGCTGAAGGCGGCCAGTGCATCCGGCACGTCTGGCTTGAGTCTGAGTTTCAGCATGCCCGCCGCCAGCATGTCGGCGACCCGGCGCGGCCGGCTGAAATAGTATCCCTGCAACTCGACGCAGCCTTCATCCGCAAGCTGCTTCGCCTGGCTCGCGGTTTCCACACCCTCTGCCGTGGTGCGCATGCCGAGGCTCCTGGCGAGGCCGAGAACCGACCGCACGATCGCCAGGCATTCTTCGCTCGTGTGCATCTGCTCGATGAACGACTTGTCGATCTTGATCTTGTCGAACGGGAACAGCCGCAGCAGGCTGAGCGAGGAAAAGCCGGTGCCGAAATCGTCGAGCGAAATCGTCACGCCCATATTGTGCAGTGCATGCAGCGTGCCGAGGCTTTCTTCCGTGTCGTCGAACAGCGCCGTTTCGGTAATCTCGAAATCGACCCGCTTCGGATCGATCCCTGTCTGGGCCAGTGCATTCGTGACGGTGGCGATCAGCGACCGGTTGCGCACCTGGAGGGGCGACAGATTGATCGATACCCGAACGGTCTCGTCCCACAAGGCGGCCTCGTGCAGGGCCTCGCGGATGATCCAGTCGCCGACCGTCGTGATCATGCCGGCCTGTTCCAGGATCGGCACGAACACGTCCGGGCCGACCCGGCCGCGAACCGGATGGTTCCAGCGGATCAGCGTCTCGAACGAGCCATAGCGGCCGGACTGGGAGTGGACGATGGGCTGGAAATTCAGGCTGAATTCGTGGTTTTCCAGCGCATGGCGCAGGTCGTTTTCCATCCCGATACGGTCTTTGGCGTCCTCGTTCAGTTCCGGATCGAACAGGCAGGCGGCATCGCGCCCGGCCGCTTTCGATGCCAGCAGCGCAAGGTCGGCATATTTGAGAAGGTCCGATGGCACCATGGAGTGATCGGGATATAGGGCGGTCCCGAGGCTGACGCTCGACTGGACGCTCGCGCCATTGATCTCGACCGGTTGCCCGAGCGCGTACTGGATCCGGGTGGCCAGTTCGACCGCCGCCTCGCTGTCGCGGATTCCCCTCTGCAACACGACAAACTCGTCGCCGCCAAACCGGGCGACAATGTCGTCCGGCCCGATCAGGGCCTGCAACGTCTTCGCGGAGGACACCAGATAGGCATCGCCCACGGCATGTCCGTACACGTCATTGATCGTCTTGAAGCGGTCCATGTCGAGCGCATGCAGCGCAAAGCCCGACGGCTCGCACACAGCCTGGTTCAGCGCCTCGATCAGCATCTCGCGCTTCGGCACGCCGGTCAGCCGGTCATAATGGGCGAGGAAATTGATCTGTTTCTCCGCCTCGTATTTCTCGGTGACGTCGGAAGCGACCCCGCGATAGCCGTCGAACCGTCCGTCTTCGGCGAGAACCGGCTTGGCGGAAATGCGCCACCAGATGGTCTTGCCGCCGCGCAACACCGGCACGCGGAGGTCGTTGAATTCGCCATTTACCCCGAGCGCCGCGTCGAGCCGGTCGAGGTCCGCCTTCGCTTCGGCATTCGACCGGTCGAAGAAATTGGTGATCGGCTGCTGGTCGAGTTCCGCGATCGAGAACCCCGTGCGCTCGGCGAGCACCTCGGATGGCCGCACCACGCGATGCTGGCTGTCGAGTTCCCACAGGCAGTCCGATGCCGCCTGTTCGAATTCATTGAGCAGCAGGCTGATCACGTCCTGCTTCTTTGCAATGATGCGTGACTGTTCCTTCAGGCGCATCTGCTGCAGCCAGGTGCGGAAATAGTTCGAGTAGTTCCAGAACATCGCGCTGATCATCACCACTGTGAAGCAGAGCAGAAGGGCAAGGATGGCAAACCGGCTGACTCCGCCGCCCGCCTGTGCGATACCGACCGTGATCCCGGTGGACATGGCCATCACAAAGAAGATGCCGGCGCCCGGCAACGTCGACAGCATATAAGCGGCACCGGTCATCATGCCGGCGCTGACGCACAGGATCATGGCGACGTCGAACCCGCTTGCGCCCGGCAGGAACATGGCCGGGCAAAGCGCCCAGATGAATCCGAGGAGGGCCGATTCCATGATCGGCCGATAAAGCGCACGTGTGGCGCGCGGCCGGGCAAGATTGGATTGCCGCGAGACGCGAAGACTCTCGCGCAGGCCGAGCAGGCCCATGCCTACCATCAGGGCGGCCCAGAGCGTCAGCTTCGGTGACGGCATCCGGGCGGCAAGGTAGGAAACGGTGACAACGGAGTTGAAGGCGCTGGCGATCAGGCCGAATGGCAGCAGTGCCCGGAAGGTCTGCAATTGCTTGCCGCGAATCTTTGCCGCCTGCTCCGGCGTCAGGCGTGACCGGCCGGAATATTTCTCCAGCATGCTTTCCAGATCAAAGATCAAGGCCTCACCCCCGAGACGAACGGCAACTCCCACGAAAGATGGGATTTGTTGCCACGCTCATATCAGGAGGAGTGGAATGGAGGCCTAATCGGGTCCCTGAAAATTCAGTCAATTTTCAAGGACCCGTCAGTTTCAGCTCAGGATCAGTCGTCCGACAGTCCGGAAATCTTCGCCTGTGCTTCGGCCAGGATGTCGGCGACGGCCTTGCGGCGGGCATCGTCGCGGGGGGCTTCGCGCACCGCCGCGATCACCGCATGGCGCAG
>JBGSKI010000379.1:0-4046 GCA_041741315.1 Hyphomonas sp.
GCCTCTCGGCTCGCGCGGCGTGGTGGCCGGTCATGGTCTGGTCGTCCCGCTGCCGGAGACGGTTCCGGCTCTCGCCTGTTAGGCCGGGCCGGGCGCGGGCGTAAGCCCCCATGGCGGGATTATTTCACGCGCGTGGACTCAATCACTGGCGGGCTGCGGCATCAGGTTTTCGCGGACGAATTCGCCTAGCTTGCGGGCTTCTTCCTCGCGAGGGCTGCCGGTTTTCCAGGCGATGCCGATCTGGCGCCCGACGATAGGCGTGACGAAGGAGCGGATCGCGACATCCGGGCCGAGGGCAAGCCCGTTATCGGCGGCAAGGCGCGGGATCAGCGAGACGCCGAGGCCGCCGGCGACCATGTTGACCAGCGTGCCGAGCGAGGTCGCCGCGACCTGCGTGCCGGACTCGCCCGTGCGCATGCGGCAGATCGAGAGGGCGTGGTCGCGCATGCAATGGCCGTCTTCCAGGAGGAGGATGTCCTCGCCGGCGAGGTCGTCCGGCGACAGGACGTTCTTGCGGGTGAGGGGGTGGGACGCCGGGGCGGCAAACAGGAACTCGTCGTCGAACAGGACCATCGACTCGATCCCGGTGGCGTCCCAGGGCAGGCCGATCAGCGCGGCGTCGAGCGTGCGCGTGCGGAGCTGGTCGATGAGGCGGGCGGTCTTGTCTTCGTGCAAGTAGAGTTTGAGGTCCGGATGCGTCTTGTTGAGGACACGCACGGCCTGCGGCAGCACGAAAGGGGCGATGGTGGGGATGGCGCCGAGATGGAAAGGGCCGGTCAGCAGGGCCCCCGCGCTCTGGACCGACTGGACGAGGGCGTGGGCATCGCTGAGCAGTGCGCTGGCGCGGCGCACGGCCAGCACACCGGCATGGGTCAGCGTGGCGCCACGTGCCTCCCGGTCGGCCAGGCGAACGCCCAGAAGGTCTTCCAGTTCCTTGATTCCGGCTGACAGGGTCGGCTGGGTGACATGGCAGGCTTCGGCGGCCCGGGAAAACGACCCGGTCTCGCCGAGGGCGACAAGGAACTGGAGCTGGCGGAGGGTCGGAATGATCATAGAGCATCTCTATCGAAGATTCCGGACTTATCAATTTTCTTGTTACGTGCAGAAAAAAGCGTCTGCGTTGAAAAATGATGGAACCCTTTGCGGGGTTCAAACGTATACCCTTCACTGACGGGGCCGAGGCCGTTCCTTCTCCCCCCCACACTGGCGCTGTCCAGGTCCCGTCAGTCTTCGGCCCGGCGAGTTCCAACTGCCTCGAGCAGAGGATGGCTCCCCCTCCCATTGCATAGCCTTTCAGGCTTGCCGGGCCACCCCTTTCCCCTCTCAGTTCATTGGCGGGCCGGTTTACGCCGGGCGCAACCCAATCATGACTACAAGTCGCTGGAGGTTGTCCAAAAGACACCGCCTCAAGATTCGCGAACGTGCGGCAAGCAGAGTCGCGCAGTTTCTACGCAGTTTCTTAAAATCGCAGTCGAAAACAACTTGCCTGTGGATGAGTATTGACGCGTTCGCAGCTGGCTGATTCACAAAGGAAAATTCCACACGTCCCATGGCTTCCCGTACGTACGTTCCGGTTTGTTCGTGGTATATCCTTGGCATGTTCCGGTCCGCTCCTGCTGTGGATATTTCGATTCATATCACCCGCCCATTGAGGCCCATCCCGTCCCATGATACTCCAAATTAAGACATGGTTTACCCATGCGGGGTTTAGGCAAAGCAAGAACGGGTTGGCGGGTGTTCGTTTCCACCTATGAAAGCGCTATTGACGCAAAAGGCCGGGTCTCGATCCCCGCGTCTTTCCGCGCCGCGTTGGGGGGTGGCAACCGGGTTTTCCTGTGGGTTGCGCTCGACGGATCGGGCTGCCTGGAAGGCGGCGGCGAGGCCCTGATGGCGACCTATAGGGCGACCCTGACCCGGCTTGCCCTGCAATCCCCTGCCCGCAAGGCCCTGGTGACGCGAATCGTAGCCGGCGCTGCAGATCTCAAGATGGACGAGACCGGCCGTATCAAGCTGCCGGACGATCTCTGCGCCGCTGCCGGCCTGACCGGCCGCATCAAGTTTGCTGGCAATATCGACAGTTTCCAGATCTGGAATCCGGAGAAGCACGAAGCCTACCAGACCGAGATGGCGGAGGCTGCTGCCCGGCCGGAAACCATGGCGGCGCTGGCCGAGGCCTATGACGAAGTGCTGCGCCAGCAGGAAAGAGGTCTGATTCCCGGCCTTAAGCTGGTTGAGGGAGGGGAAGGATGATGGCCGCCGACCTTGCGTCGTCACCTGCGGCCCCGGGCCACAAGCCGGTCATGCTCGACGAGGTGCTGGAGCATCTGGCGGCGGTCGATGGCGACATCATCGTGGACGGCACGTTCGGCGGGGGCGGATACACCCGTGCCATCCTCAAATCGGCGTCCTGCCGGGTCTATGGCATCGACCGCGACCTCGACGCCATCGTGCGGGCCGAGGCGCTGGCGGCGCAAACGGAACGCTTCGTTCCGCTGCTCGGCCGGTTCGGCGAGATGGATGAACTGATGGCCGCCCAGGGCGTGACGCAGGTCGACGGCATCGTCCTCGATATCGGGGTTTCCAGCTATCAGATCGACGAAGGCGCGCGGGGGTTTTCCTTTGCCAAGGACGGGCCGCTGGACATGCGCATGGGCGCGGCCGGGCCGACGGCGGCGGATGTCGTCAACCTGCTGCCCGAAAGCGTGCTGGCGGACGTGATCTTCCGGCTCGGCGAGGAGCGCCAGGCCCGGCGGATCGCTCGTTTTCTGGTGCAACGGCGCAAGGAACGCCCCTACGAGACGACGCTGGACCTTGCCGATTCCATCGAGGCGGCGGTCGGTGGACGGCGCGGCGCGCGGACTCATCCGGCGACGCAGGCGTTTCAGGCGCTGCGCATGTACGTCAATGACGAACTCGGCGAGTTGGCGCGGGCGCTGCACGCGTCCGAAAAGCTGCTGAAGCCGGGCGGGCGCCTTGTGATCGTTGCGTTCCACTCGCTCGAGGACCGGATGGTCAAGCAATGGCTGCGCGACCGGTCGGGCAAGGCCGGCGGGGGGTCGCGCCACCTGCCGCTGATGGCAAAGGGGCCGGATGCGACCTTCGACCTGATCACAAGCAAGGCCCTCGTGCCGGGCGATAAGGAATTGGAAGGCAATGCACGTGCACGGTCGGCGAAGTTGCGGGCGGCAGTCCGGACGGATGCCCCCTCCCTTGGCGGAGTGGCGAGCGACGGCATGGACCTGCCGCCCCTGTCAAACCTGGAGGGCGTCGCATGAGCCGTCGTGCATTCTATTTCGGGCTGATCGTGGTCGGCCTTCTGATCGTCAGTCTCTACCGCGCCAAATATGGCGCCAAAGACACCGCCAACGAGCTGATGGCCGTCGAGGCGCAGATCGAGGACGCGCGTCACGAGAAGGCGCTGCTCGAGACCGAGCTGTCGCACATGAGCCGGCGCGAATGGATCGAGGAATATGCGCGCAACGAGTTGGGCATGGGTCCGGCGCAACCGGAACAGATGGCCGGTGAAGACGATCTTGACCTTCTGGTCGGTCCGCCGGTCGTGCCCGGTGCCTCACCGGCGGACGAACCGGCGACGGTGGAGGCCCCGCAATGATCGAAGCCTCGCGAAACCGTACCCGTCTGGTGGGGCTTGGCCTGAGCGCCCTGTTCGTGGTGCTGGCCGGCAAGGCGGGTTACCTCGCCCTGTCGCCGGCCGGGGCGGGGGCGCACAGGCTCGGTGATTGGGCCCCTGCCACGCCGCAGGTTGTGGCGGGGAAGTGTGTTGCGTAGACTTCGACGCTTCACGATCCGGGGCGTAGCGCAGCTTGGTAGCGCGTTTGACTGGGGGTCAAAAGGTCGTGGGTTCAAATCCCGCCGCCCCGATTGCCGCCTTTGGCGGCAATAGAGCAGGTGAGAGTGGAACAGGTGAGCAGGTGAGGGATCAGAACCTCCGGTGATCGAAGGCTTTGTAGCGTGATTACCTGCTCACCTGCGGTCTCCTATTCGCCTGCTCACCTGTTCAATCCTGTGCGGAAGCTTGCTTATGG
>JBGSKI010000380.1:0-2161 GCA_041741315.1 Hyphomonas sp.
AGGATGCGGTCAAGACCGGGCGCGCCGCGCGCCTCTCCGGCAAGTCCGAGTCCTGACCGGCATGGCAGTTGACTACGACGTCCAGGAATTCGGCAATGACCGCGAGCCGGTCGTCGTGATCGACGATTTCAGCGCCGATCCCGCCGCACTTCGCGCCCTGGCCGAAGCGGGCGTCTACACGCCGAATACCGAATACTATCCCGGTATCCGGGCGCCCGCGAATGCCAACTATCTCCTGGAACGCGCGCCCTTGCTGAATGCCGCGCTGGAAACCGTGTTCGGTGTCCGGACCGGGCTGCAGGCGCTGGAATGCAATTTCTCCATCGTCACGACCCCGCCGCTCGGCCTGCAGCAACCGCAGCGCCTGCCGCATGTCGACTGCTTCCACCCCCGCCGGCTGGCCGTGCTGCACTACCTCTCGCCCGGCGAAATGGGCGGCACCGCCTATTTCCGGCACAAGGCGACCGGGTTCGAGCACCTGACCGACGAACGCTACCGCACCTACGGGGCAATCCTCGAATCCGAGATTGCCGCCATGGGCACCGTGCCGCGCAGGTACCCGGACGAGACGGTGCCCCTGTTCGAGAAGATCGGCGAGGTCGCCGCGCGGCCCAACCGGCTGGTGATCTATCGCGGCAACCGCTTTCATTCGGGTGTCATCCCGAAAGACTATACGTTCGATGCCGACCCGGCCTTCGGCCGCCTGACCATCAACACGTTCCTTGAATAGGCCTGGAACAGGCACCCGCGCCTTGCGGCCCGCCGCGCAGTCCGGCAAGGCTGCGGGCAGCGCACCAGACGAAGGAGAGACCCATGAGCCACCCCGATGAACGCCTCGCCGCCCTCGGCATCGAGCTGCCGGCACCGATGAAGCCCGTGGCGACCTATGTGCCCTATGTGATCACCGGCAACCTCCTGTTCGTCTCCGGCCAGGTCAGCGCGACGCCGGAAGGCCGGATGCTTGGGCGGCTTGGCGAAAACATGGAATTGTCCGCCGGCCAGCACGCCGCGCGCCAGTGCGCGATCAACATCATCGCCCAGTGCAAGGCCGCCCTCGGCGACCTTGGCCGGGTGACGCGCATCGTAAAGCTCGGCGGCTTCGTCAATGCCGCACCGCACTTCACCGACATCCCGCAGGTCATCAATGGCTGTTCCGACCTGATGGTCGAAGTGTTCGGCGATGCCGGTCGGCATGCCCGTTCGGCGGTCGCCTGCCCCGTCCTGCCGCTAGGCGTGGCAGTGGAAGTCGACGCCGTGATCGAGTTTGCGGACTGAGCATGGCCACACGGTTCGACCCCGCCAAGTTCCGCTATGCCCACCGGGGCCTGTGGTCTCCGAAGGGCCCGGCGGAAAACTCGCTCGAAGCGTTCCGCCGCGCACGGTCGAATGGTCTCGGGATCGAATTCGACGTCCGGCCGGCGCGCGACGGCACGCCCATGGTCTTCCACGACCAGACGCTCGACCGGATGACCCCCCGCACCGGGGCGGCCGAATTGCTGACCGCCAGGGAATTGCATCGCCTGCCGCTGGCCGGATCGGACGAGTCGATCCCCTCCTTCACCGACCTGCTGCGCATCTGGCCCTACCACCTTCCCCTGCTGACCGAACTCAAGATCGACGGGAAGACCGATCCTGTGGCACTGGCCCGGCGGGTCGGCGACCGGCTGGACCGGTGGAAGGGCTTTGCCGCCGCGATGAGCTTTTCCGAAGCTGCCGTGCGCGCGCTGCCGGCCGGCCTGATGCGCGGGCAGCTGATCGATTCCGTGGCGCGGACCAGCGAGGCCGATTTCGATGGCGTCCTCGACCGGGCGATCGCCGACGGCATCGACTATCTCTCGGTGCACCATACTGACGTGGAACGCGCCGCCGCAAAATCCGCCGGCAGCGGCTTGCCCATTGCCGTGTGGACGGTGCGCACACCGGAGGATCTGGCCCGCGTCGCGCCCTTCCGCCCGGCGGTGATCTTCGAGCATCTGAAGCCCGAACTGGTTTCCGGGGCCCTTGCCGCCTAGATTGGGATCGATGGACGATACCGCCTTCCACGCCGAACTGGTCACGGGCCTCGCAACGGTGGACCCGGTCGCATGGAACGCCATCGCCAACCCGCCGGGCCTGCGCCGCGACCCGTTCCTCAGCTGGGAATTCCTCGAGGCGCTCGAGC
>JBGSKI010000381.1:0-4899 GCA_041741315.1 Hyphomonas sp.
GGGCCGCATATTCGGTGCCGCGCAGGGCAGCGGTGGCTTCCTGTCCGGCCTGACGCAGGCGCGCCAGCGCGCGGGCGGCCTCTTCGGCGGCGGCGCGGGTCGACTGGTTGATTTCCTGATTGGCGGTACGTGCGCCATCGAGCGCCGAGGACACCGCATCCTTCAGTGCGTCGCCTGTCGTCATGGCAGCAGCCGCAGCGATTTCACCGGCCCGCACGGCAGCATCCACGGTGCGGCGCGACTGTTCGAGTTTTTCCTCGACGCGGCTGACCGCAAACGTGAGCGTTTCGGTACGGGTTGCCGCGTCGCGCGCCAGGCCGTCGAGTTCGATAAGTTTCTGCGCAAGGATCGCGCCGACATTGCTCATCGCCGACAGGCGGGCTTCCAGTGCCAGGTCGGCCTGGGCGACGTCCTCGCCAGCCTGCCGGGCGGCAGCGACCATCATCTGCGCCTGGCGCGGAATGGATTCGTTCATGCCCTGCATCTGGGTGCGCAGTTCGCGGGCGAGCGCTTCCAGCATCTGACGCTCTGCGCCGAGCCGGGCAGCAAGGTCGCGGGCATTGTCGGCGCTGGCATAGGCCACTGATTCGAGCCGCAGGCGCTCATCGCCAAGCTCGCCGGACATGGCCTTCATGGCGGTCAGTGCATGGCCCATGGCGCGATCAATGTCTGTCGCCGCCTGTTTCATCTGTTCGGCGAAAGTGATGCCTTCAGTGCCGGCTTCGCGGGCCGGGGCCATCAACCGGGTGGCCGCTTCCATGACGAGGGCATTGGCGGCGGCTGCGCGCCGGTTGGTGCGCCCCATGAAGCCGGCCATGATCAGCAGGATCGCAGGAATCAGCGCGGCCATGATGCTGCCGCCGAGAATGAAGGGATTGAGCGCTTGAAGGGCCGGAACGCCGAAATATCCGAGAGCGATGCCACCGACACCGCCGAGCCACATGCAGGCGACGACGAATCCGATCGTCACCATCCAGTTGCCGCCGCTGCGGGCCAACTCGAAGTTCTCAGACGCCTCTTGCCTGACCAGCAGATCCCGGCCTGACGGGCGAGCTTCCGGCTGTTCGCTCATAGCACCCTTATACCGCGACAAATGGTCTGGCGCGAGACCAGAATGCACGGAGGCAGAGTGGCAGCGCTTTTGTCGTCCAGCGTACTAGTGCCCGAAAAATAGGGCGGTTTTAGGGCTCGAATCCTTCGCCTCGTCGCGGTCGCTCGGCGCCAATTCGATTCCGAGCCAAGCAAGAATGCCAGCCAGAACGAGATTCCGGATCAAAATGATGAAGGCCATCGCCCTTCGTCCTCAAAGCAGAATGAGTGATCTAAGGCCCCACTGGCCTATTCCGCCTATACATTCAAAACATCTTTTCGACAAACGATAAGTGCGAATTGGGCGATGGAATCGTTAACCTTGATCACATCGGTTCATGCAACACTTGGCCCCTGAATCGGAGGATCGCGCCATGGATTCCCCCCTCGCCCTGCTCGACCGGGAACATCTGAAAGCCATGACCGGCGGCGATTCCGAACTCGCAGCGGAAGTCATCGACATCTTCCGGGAACAGGCCCAGCTGTGGTCGCGCCTGCTGGACCCGAAGGCGGAGGCGCGTCAGTGGGCCGATGCGGCGCATACGCTGAAAGGTGCGGCCCTTTCCATCGGAGCGATCCAGCTTGCCCGGACCTGCGAGCGGGCGGAAAAGGCCGGACGTTCCGAACCGCTGCCGAGCCTGACGGCGATAGCCGTGATGCTCGGCGATATCCGCGATTCCCTGTCCCAGACGCTCGAGGAAGCGGCGAAGGTCGCCTACGATCTCACGTCCAGAAGCGCCGCCCGGGAGTCGTAGCTCTCGAATTCATAGGCGATGCAGCGGTCGATCAGCGTGCGCCAGACCGGCTCTGCAATTGCCGCTGACAAGCCAGCCGCTTCAGCGGCAGCCTTCACCTTGGCGATGACATCCTCAATGCGCGCGCGGTCGTGCACAACCTTGCGGTCGCCCTTGATCCGGGCGGCTGCGTCCATGAAGGACTGCCGTTCAGCCAAGATCTGCACCAGCAAGCGGTCGATCCGGTCGATCTCGTAGCGCACCTCCGGCATCGACGTGGCGGTCTCTGCCGTGTGGCGGCGCGGGTCGGATTCATAGGTCGTCATGCGGCCTCTCAGGTCTGTCGGCCTGACCTATATGGGCTTTGCGCCTGCCGCAAGGAAAGGAGGTGCGACGCCGCAGCGCGGCCCCCTATTCCGCCTGCGGTTCCAGCTTGTCCTGGGTGCGCGTTTCGAAGTCGCTGGCATCGTGGCGTTCGCGCAGCTGGTTCTCCGGCTTGCCACTGGTCGAGTTAACCATGCGACCGCGCTTGACGGCGGGACGTTCGCCGATCTGTTTCGCCCAGCGCAGAACGTGTGTGTACTCGTGCACCGCGAGGAATTCCGCCGCGTCGTAGACGACACCCAGCACCACGGCGCCATACCAGGGCCAGATGGCCATGTCGGCAATCGAGTACTCGTCGCCGGCCATGTACTCGTTCTCGGAGAGATGCCGGTTCAGCACGTCGAGCTGGCGCTTCACTTCCATGGCGTACCGGTTGACCGGGTATTCGTACTTCTCCGGCGCGTAGGCGTAGAAGTGGCCGAAACCACCCCCGAGGAAGGGCGCCGAGCCCATTTGCCAGAACAGCCAGTTGATCGCTTCGGTGCGCTTGTTGTGGTCCTTCGGCAGGAAGGCGCCGAACCTTTCGGCGAGATACAGCAACATGGAACCGGATTCGAAGAGGCGGGTCGGCGGGCTGGTGGAATGGTCCATCAGGGCGGGGATCTTGGAGTTCGGATTAACCGCCACGAAGCCTGAGCCGAACTGGTCCCCTGCCCCGATATTGATCAGCCAGGCGTCATACTCGGCATCCTTGTGGCCAGCCGCGAGCAGCTCTTCGAACAGGATGGTGACCTTCACGCCGTTCGGCGTACCGAGGGAGTAAAGCTGGAACGGGTGCTTGCCGACCGGCAGCTCCTTGTCATGGGTCGGGCCGGCGATTGGCCGGTTGATACTGGCAAAGCGTCCGCCGCTTTCCTTGTCCCAGGTCCAGACTTTGGGCGGCGTGTAAGTGGGGTCGGCCATGGTTTGTATCTCCGGATGTCGCGTCTGATGCTGCCATAGGTCGGGAGAGGACTGGCAAATTCAAGAGGCTCCGCAAGGGAATGCGGGGTCCCGCAGCACAGGGTATTGGCAGAAAGATCAAACAGTGTTGTTATACTATAACAAATCTGGAGACATCCATGTCCGACGCCGCCTCCCCCGTCCTGACGCATTTCGACGCCGAGCGTGCAGAAGCCTACGACAACCAGTTCTTGGCCATGCTGCCAATCAAGGACGCGGCGCACCTGCTCATTCAGGTCCAGTTCGCCGGTCTGCCCGCAGACGCGCGCATCCTGATGGCCGGCGCGGGTACCGGCGCTGAGGCGCGCTACCTTGCGCCCCGCTTTCCAGATTGGCACTTCACCCTGATCGACCCGTCGGCCCCGATGCTGACGGTCGCCCGGCGCCATGCAGAAACGGACGGCTTTGCAGAACGCTGCACCTTCATCGCGGACTATGTTTCCGGTGCGCCGCTGGACGCGCATGACGCCGCGACCAGCCTGCTCGTTTCGCATTTCCTGACGGAGACGCCCGCGCGCCAGTCCTTCTTCGAGGACATCGCCGAGCGGCTGAAGCCGGGCGGCCTGCTGTTCAACCTGGATCTTTGCGCCGACCGGAAGGCGCCCACATTCCCGGACACGCTGAACCTGTGGCTCGACCTCATGCGTCAAAGCAATATCCCCGAAGAGATATGCGCAAACTGGACGAAGGCGTTCGGACGCGATTTCGGCGTACACGGACCTTCCGAGCTTGAAACGCTCATCGAAGCGGCAGGTTTCACCCCGCCTGCCCCTGTGTTCCAGGCCGCGATGATGCGGGGGTGGACGGCAGCGAAGCGTTAGACTTCGAGCAGCATCCGTTCCGGATCTTCCAACGCTTCCTTGACGCGGACGAGGTAGGTGACCGCTTCCTTGCCGTCGACGATGCGGTGGTCATAGGAAAGCGCAAGGTACATCATCGGACGGATGACGACCTGGCCGCCGCGAACGACCGGGCGGTCCTCGATGCGGTGCATGCCGAGCACGCCGGATTGCGGCGGGTTCAGGATCGGGGTCGACATCAGCGATCCATAAATGCCGCCGTTCGAGATGGTGAACGTGCCGCCCTGCAGGTCGCCGATGGTCAGCGCGCCGTCGCGGGCCTTCTTGCCGAGCGCAGCAATGGCTTTCTCGATGCCGGCGAGCGATAAGTCATCGGCATCGCGCACAACCGGCACGACAAGGCCCTTGTCGGTGCCGACGGCGACGCCGATGTCGTAATAGTTCTTGTAGATCAGGTCGGTGCCGTCGATCTCGGCATTGACGGCGGGCACGTCCTTCAAGGCGTTGACGCAGGCTTTCACGAAGAAGCTCATGAAGCCGAGCTTGATGCCGTGCTTGGCGACAAAGGCCTCCTGGTGTTTTTTCCGGAGGTCCATGATGGTGCCCATGTCGACATCGTTGAATGTCGTCAGCATGGCGGCCGTGTCTTGGGCTTCCTTCAGGCGGCGGGCGATGGTCTGGCGCAGGCGCGTCATCTTCACGCGTTCTTCGCGCGGGCCGGTTTCACGGGGAGCACGCGCCTCTGCAGGCGCGGCGGGAGCGGTCGGGGCGCTGTTTACATATGCCATGGCATCAGCCTTCGTTGAGCGGCCATCCTTGCCGGAGCCGGGGATTGATTGGGGATCGACGCCGGCTTCTGCGGCGATGCGGCGGACGGAGGGCGCGACAGGGCGCTCCTCCACAGCAGCCTTGGACGTAGTGGCAGGAGCCGGTGCAGCCGCAGGCGCGGC
>JBGSKI010000382.1:0-6471 GCA_041741315.1 Hyphomonas sp.
CCACCGGCTTCCTGGTCCGGAACAGGCGCAGCGCCGTGGAGTAGAATTGCCCGATCGGATCGTCGCCCGACCCGCCGACGCCGCCACCCTCGCTCTGCACAAGGTCCGCACCCGCACAGAAAGGCTTGCCGTCCGACGCCAGCACCACCGCCCGGCACTCCGCCACCGTGTCCAGCGCTTCCAGTGCGCCGGCGAGTTCCTCCAGCAGCCCCACACTTGCATGATTGTTCGGCGGCACGCTGAACACGACTTCCGCCACATTGCCCGTCAGCGAACGGATAACCCGGCCGCTCATGGCCGCGTATCCATCAGGTTGCGCGCCACCACCATCCGGTGCACCTCGCTTGGCCCGTCATAGATCCGCATGTTGCGGATACGACCCGCCATCAGGTGCAGCGGCATTTCCTTCGTCATTCCCATCGCGCCGAAGCACTGCATCGCGTGATCGATGATCTCCGTCGCCATTTCCGGCGCGTACACCTTGATCATCGAAATCTCCGACCGCACGTCCTTGCCCTGGTCGAGTTTCCAGGCGCAGTCATAAGCCATCAGGCGTGCCGCATGGATTTTCATCGCGCCATCGGCGACCCACCATTGCACGGCCTGCCGCTCCGACAGTTTGTGTCCGAACGTTTTCCGCTGCGGGGCGTATTCCCGCATCATGTCGAGCGCCCGCTGCGCCGCGCCGATGCACCAGGCCGCCATTTCCATCCGCCGCGTCCCCAGCCGGATCTGCATCGGTCCGAACCCGTCGCCTTCCTTGCCCAGCAGTTTCCAGCCCGGCACCCGGCAATCCTCCAGCGCCACTTCATAGGTGAACTCGCCGCCAAGCATCGGAATGCGCCGCAGCACATTGAAGCCCGGCGTATCGCCGTCCACCAGGAAGGCCGACATGCCGCCCCGCGCGCCCTTCGCCTTGTCGGTGATCGCCATCAGGATCGTGAAATCGGCCTCCGCCGCGCGCGTGATCCAGATCTTGCGGCCATTGATCACCCAGTCGTCGCCGTCCCGCACGGCGCGTGTCAGCATGCCGGCCGGGTCTGCCCCGGCACCGGGTTCGGAAATCCCGATCGCCGAAATCGTCTCGCCGCGCGCATATGGCTCAAGATATTCGGTCCGCTGGCGCGCGTTCACCGTCGCCATCAGCATCTGCAGGTTCGGGGAATCCGGCGGCAGCGTATAGGTCGCAATCGTCGATCCCAGCGCTTCGTTCACCGCCACCAGCGCCACATGCGGCATCCCCATGCCGCCCGCATCCTCCGGCGCATCGAGACTCCAGAGGCCCATCTCCTTCGACACCGCGTCCAGCCGCGCGCGCTCCTCCTTCGACAGATACGCCCCTTCGCCCGCCGCATCGCGCGCCAGGACGGCGCCTTCCAGCGGCATCAGTTCGTCGCGCACGAACCGTTGCACCAGGTCGCGCAGCATCCGGTGATCTTCGTCGAGTTCGAAGTGCATGTCAGTCCTCTTGGCCCGCTTTACCGGCCAAGAACGCCACACCTCTCACCCCGGTGCAAGGCATCGCGCGCCTTCCCTTGGGGAGGGTGAAGGCAGGGGCCGGCGCGCCACAGCGCACTTGCCAAACCCGGCAGGGTTGCGACAACGTTAGCAATACTCACCGGGGAAGCCGCCATGAAACAGTTTCTGATCGCCGCCGCATTCGCCATCGCGCTCGCCGCGTGCCAGCAGAACGCAGTCCATGACGGTATCTCGCCTGCCAATCCACCTGCCGAAGACATGCGGCCTGCCACCTCGGCGCAGCTGGAGGGCATGAAGGCGCGAATCGACCCGGTCCTCTCCGGCTTCGTCGACCGCGGCGAACTCGCCGGTGCTTCCGCCCTCGTCTATGTCGGCGGCAAGGAAGTCTATTTCGGCGCCTTCGGCAAAGCCGACAAGGAAGCCGGCACCGACATGCAGCGCGACACGCTTGCCCGCATCTATTCGATGACCAAGCCGGTCACCGGCGTCACCCTGATGACGCTCTACGAACAAGGCCTGTTCAAGCTGGACGAGCCGCTCGAAACCTACCTGCCGGAATTCAGGGACATCCGAGTCTTCGATCATGTCGACGATGCCGGCAACATGGTCACCGTTCCCGCCGCCCGCAAACCGCTTGTGATCGACATCCTGCGCCATACGGCTGGCTTCACGTCCGGCGGCGAGGACGCGCCTGTCGACAAGGCATGGCGCGCGACCGATCCCGGCAACCTTGACCAGTCGATCACCGACTTTTCCAAAGGCCTCGCATCGGTGCCGCTGCTCTACCAGCCCGGCACGCGCTGGCTCTACGGTCCCTCCGTCGACATCCAGGCCGCGCTGGTCGAGCGTCTCACCGGCAAGCCCTATGGCGACTACCTGCAGGAGACCGTGCTCGACCCTCTGAAGATGACCGAGACGTCTTACTATGTGCCGGAAGACAAGCGCGGCCGCATGGCCATGGTCTATCTCATCCAGGATGACGGCACGCTGGTGCCGGACCTGCCCGGCGATGGCGGCATGAACCTGCCGCTCGGCCATCATGAACTGACGCCCGGCGGCTACGGCCTCGTCACAACGGTCGATGACTATATGCGGTTCGCCCAGATGCTCGTGAATGGCGGTGAGCTTGACGGCGTGCGCATCCTCAAGCCCGAGACCATCCGGCTGATGGCCACCGACCACCTGCCGGACACGGTCGGCGACCGGTCGTGGTTGCCGTCAAAGGGGCAGGGCGGTTTCGGCATCGATTTCGCCGTGCGCACCGGTCCCCCGGCCAGCGACGACGAGAATTTCGGCATTCCCGGCGAGTTCTTCTGGGACGGCAAGGCCAGCACGCTGTTCTGGGTCGATCCTGCGAACGACCTCACCGCCGTCCTGTTCGTGCAGTTCGTGCCGTTCGGCAAAGTGCCCGTGCACCACGATTTCCGCGATGCGGTCTATGGCGTGCGAGGGACGTCGGAAGCGAACTAGTCTGCCAGCGCCAACCGTATCAGGCGGACCGATTCCATCATCGCCCGGCCATTGTGGTAACAGCCCTTCCAAGGCCCGGCCCACCACGGGTCCACCGCCTCGTCGAGCGTCGAGTTCGACCGCCATTCGCCGTTCCGGTCGATCACGTGCGCCTTGATGAAGGCCCAATTGTGCATCGCCGCCTGAGCATATAGCTCGTCGCCCGACAGGTGGAAGGCATTCAGGTAACCGACCAGCGCCTCGGCCTGGATCCACCAGATGCGCGACGTGTCAAGGTGGCCGTCCGAAAGGCGCCGTGCATCGAACACCTCGCCCTGCGGCCCGGTGCCGTGCTCTAGCACGGACGCGGCGAGCCCCAATGCGCTCATCCGCGCCTTGCCCATCAGCGATACGTCGCCCAGCGCTTCCGCCGCTTCCCAGATCAGCCAGCTCGCCTCGATGTCATGGCCGTACGAGACCCATTCCGACTCATCCTGCCAGTCATTGCCGAGGAACAGGCGCAGGCGCGACTGGTCCGGATAGACGATCCGTTCAAGGAACAATGAGAGGATATCGTGACTGGCCGCCTTCACCTCCGCCGATGGCGCCGACCGTATCAGTTCGGTATAGGCCTCCATGATGTGGAGGTGGGTGTTCATCGTCTTCGGCGCGAAAGCATCCTTTTCGCTGAGGCGGATGTCGTCGATCTCCGACCAATCGGCCTGGAAGGCTTCCCAATAGCCGGCGAGGTTGAGATCGGTGAAATGCGATTCCAGCGCCTTGAAGATCGCTAGCGCCTCGCTCAGGCTGCCCGCATCGCCGCTCATCCGGTGATGCATCGCCAGCGCATAGATGGCGAACGCCTGCGCATAGGCCTGTTTCCGGCCATTCTCGGCCGACCCGTCCGGATGCACCGACCAGATCACGCCGCCATGCGCCCGGTCGATGAAGTGCGTACAGAAATAATCCCGCGCCCGGTCCGCCTGAAGGCGCAGCTCCGGTGCGCCGGTCTCGTGCGCCGCCGCACTGAAGAACCACAGGATGCGCGTCATCAGCACGCACGACAGCGGCGCCTCCTTGTCCGGCGTTCCATTGAGATGCACGAGGCCGTAATACCCGCCCTCCGGCCGCACGATATGCCGCGTCCACCAGCCCGAAATCCGCGCCAGTTCGGCCGTCAACTCGTCCGCCATCGCCCGCAGCGATGCGGCAATATCCTCTTTCGGACGATCGACGATCATGCCGGTACGCTCCGCACCGCCGCATTCGACCGGATCAGGTCGACGCGCTGCTGCACGCAGGCGGCACTGGTCAACGGGTCCTCCGGTGTGTTCAGGCAATAATCGACCAGTTGCGACACGCTCGTCGTCGCGACATGCAGGCGCGTGTCCGACGAGGCATAATAGATGTGTACGCCGCCGTCCGGCTTCACGGTCCAGCCATTGGCGAAGGCCACATTGGAAACATCTCCGACGCGCTCCTCGCCCTCCGGCGCGATCAGGTGCCCGCCCGGCCGGTGCGTCACCACCCAGGGCCGGTCGAGGTCCGTCACGAACATGTAGAGCGTATAGCGCAGGCCCGCTGCCGTATTGCGCACGCCATGCGCCATGTGCAGCCAGCCCGCCTCCGTGCGGATCGGTGCCGGCCCCTGGCCGTTCTTCACTTCCTTGATCGTGTGATAGACTTTCGGATCGACAATCACCTCGGACTCGATCACCGCGCGTGTCATGTCCCGGCAGAGGCCCCAGCCGATGCCGCCCCCGCCGCCGACCGAAATGAACCCGTCCTGCGGCCGCGTGTACAGCCCATATTGTCCGTCCACGAATTCCGGGTGCAGCACGACATTGCGCTGCTGGCCGCTGTTCGTGCTCAGGTCCGGCAACCGTTCCCAGCGGGTCAGGTCCCGCGTCCGCACGATACCGCACTGCGCCACCGCTGCCGACGTGTCGGCCATGTTGGCCGTGTCCTTCCGCTCGGTGCAGAACAGGCCATAGATCCAGCCGTCTTCGTGCCTGGTAAGGCGCATGTCGTAAACGTTCGTGTCCGGCTCTTCAGTCTCCGGCAGGATCACCGGCGTCTCGTCGAACACGAACCCGTCGACCCCGCTGTCGCTACGCGCAATCGCAAAGAAGGATTTCCGGTCGACGCCCTCTGCCCGCACCACGACGACATGCTTGCCCTCGTGATAGATCGCACCGGCATTGAAGGCCGCGTTCATGCCCAAGCGTTCCATCAGCCAGGGATTGGTCTCCGGATTGAAATCATACCGCCATTCCAGCGGCACATGCGCCGCCGTCACCACGGGATGGGTCCAGCGCTGGTAGACGCCATTCGACAGCCCGGCCGGCGCATTGCTGCGGCTCGCCAGCTCCTCATGGGCGCTTACAAGGGCCTGCCGTCGCTGTTCGAACAGTCCGGCAGGCGGCGGCAAAACGGCGAACGTCATTCATCAGTCTCCAGAAGCTTGCTGGGGCAATAGGGGCGCGAATGGGCGGGCGCAGGTGTCCCCCCGGCATTCAGCCGGCGCAGGTCCATCGGCACGCGGTCCAGCGGCACGATCCTGTCCTGTGCGAAGAAGGCCTTGGTTTCCGCCTCGGTATTGCAGCTGCTGCAATCCCAGGCCTGTTTCCAGTCCGAGTTCAGGTATTCGCCGCCCCAGACCAGCACCCAGCTCGGCCGCGCCGCATCCAGCACGGCGGCGGACGGAACCTTGCCGACTTCGGTGAAGGCAAACGGTTTGCCCGGGGCAAGGCGCCCGACTGCCGTCAGGCCGGCCGTATAGTTGGGCGAGTCGCCGGATTGTTCGTACACGTCGGTTCCGGTGATGTCCGGCACATGTTTCGCGGGCCAGTAGGCGTCCGCATTCGGAATGGCCCGGTCGCCGCTCCACACCCAGATCAGGTTGTCGAGCCCGTGCACCCCGGTCAGTTCCTCGTACAGCGCATCCCACAAGTGCGGAAAGGCCGCCTTCTGGCCCCACCAGAACCAGTTGCCGCTCATCTCGTGATACGGCCGCCACAGCACGACGACACCGGCTTCCTGCAGCCGTTTCAGCGTGCGTGCCGCCGTCGCCACATCCTTCTTCCAGAGATCGTTCTCCGGCGTCCCCGGTGTCAGCATCCGGTCGAGTTCGGCATCGCTGATCGGCGTCTTGGAACAGTCGTAGAATTCGCCGCGCGGGCACACTTTCAGCGGGTTGCGCGCGTGCCAGGCAATCGTCACGAACCCGCCCATCCGCGCATGTTCCACGGCATGCGCGACCAGCCGGTCTTCATAGGTCGGGTAGGCACCGGAAAACATCAGCTCCAGCCCCAGCACCGCCGGTTCCTCGCCCGTCATCTGCACCAGGCGGTCCATCGAATCGCATTCGAGGAAGGCTTCGAACTCGTTGACCTGCGTCCCGGCGACCGACTGGCCGCTCGACGCCAGGTCCTTGAAATAGGCAATCGTCGCCGATTTGACGTCCGCGAGAGCGGGCAGGGAAGCCTCGGCAGGTGCCGCCGCAGGCGCAGATGCAGGCGCGGAAAGCGGCTCCGGCGCAGC
>JBGSKI010000383.1:0-2943 GCA_041741315.1 Hyphomonas sp.
GCCGGGCAAGAAGCTCGGCACGCTGGCGCTGATGTCCGGCGGCGAGCAGGCCCTGACGGCGGCGGCGTTGATCTTCGCCGTGTTCCTGTCGCGGCCGGCCCCGATCTGCGTGCTGGACGAAGTCGATGCGCCGCTCGATGATGCGAACGTCGACCGGTTCTGCAACATGCTGAACGAGATGCGCCGGCGCACGGATACCCGCTTCGTGGTGATCACGCACAATGCGGTGACGATGAGCCGGATGGACCGTCTTTTCGGCGTCACGATGCGCGAACAGGGCGTTTCGAAACTGGTTTCGGTGGACCTGCAGGCCGCAGAACAGCTCGTTGCGGCGGAGTAGCGCACACACGCGGCAGAGAAATGAAGGAAAAACAGGGATTTAGCTTTCAGCATCTCCGGTTGACTTGGCAACGCCCCCTACATAGTTTGCGCCGAAATCAAGGGCTGCTGCGCCTTGATCCCGATTCTTATGTCCGAAAGCCTGAAGATGTCCGATCCGAATGATCTCGGTGCCCGGATCGCGAAGGCCAAGGCCGAGCGGGATGCAAAGGCAGGCCGCGCCGACCGGCAGCGATCCCAGAGCGTCGATAACGCCTCGGGCATGGCTTTGCGGTACAGCGCGGAACTGGTTGCGGCGGTTCTTGTGGGGGTGGGCCTGGGCTTGCTGATCGACCGGTTCGCGCATACGGCCCCCTGGGGCCTGATCGTGATGATGGTGCTCGGCATGGTGACGGGCCTGCGGAACATAATGCGCGCCGCCCAGCGGCTGACAGAAGAGACAATGGCTCAGGCGGCCAAGCCGCCCAAGAGTGAAGAGAAGGCAGAATGACGAGTTTCCTCTCCGGACCGGCCATCAGTAGCGGGCCTGTCGATCCCATTCACCAGTTCCGGATCAACCCGATCCTCGACATCCCGCTGTTCGGGCACAATGTGGCGTTCACCAATGCCACGTTCTGGATGTTCGTTTCGACCATCGGCATCCTGGCCCTGCTCGGCCTCGCGGCTTCGCGCGGCGGCCTGATCCCGAGCCGCCTGCAATCGCTCGGCGAGATGTCCTACGAATTCGTCGCCAACATGGTGCGCTCGACCGTCGGCGAGGAAGGCCTGAAATTCTTCCCGTTCGTGTTCACGCTGTTCTTCTTCATCCTCGCCGCCAACATGGTCGGCATGTTCCCTTACGCCTATACCTCGACCAGCCAGCTGGCCGTGACCGGCACGCTGGCCGTCGTGGTGATCCTGATCGTCATCGGCTACGGCCTGTACAAGAACGGCCTCGGTTTCTTCGGCCTGTTCGCCCCGCATGGCGTGCCCTGGTACATCATGCCGGTACTGATCCCGATCGAAGTGATCTCGTTCCTCGCCCGCCCGGTGACCCTCGGCATGCGCCTGTTCGCCAACATGCTGGCCGGACACATCATGCTGAAGCTGCTGGCCATCTTCACGGTCACGCTGATCAGCGCTGCCGGCGCCCTCAAGATCCTCGCGCCACTGCCTTTCCTGCTGGCCATCCCGATCACCGCGCTCGAATTCCTCGTGGCCTTCCTGCAGGCCTATGTGTTCGCGCTGCTGACCTGTGTGTACCTGAAGGACGCGATCCACCCCGCGCACTAGACGTTTTCGCCCGGCCGGTGCGACCCATTGCACCGTGCCGCCCCTCTTGACGGTTCCCGCGTAACACGCTTCACGGGCGCCAAACTGCAAACCCCCTGCATTCCCCAAAGGAGACTTCCATGGAAGGCAATATCACTGAAGGCCTCAAGTATGTCGGCGCCGGCCTCGCAACCCTCGGCATGATCGGTGCCGCGATCGGCGTGGGCAACATCTTCGGTTCCTACCTCGACGCTGCCATGCGCAATCCGTCGGCTGCGCCGCAGCAGTCGGGCAACCTGTTCCTCGGCATGGCCCTCGCAGAAGCCCTCGGCCTCTTCGCGTTCGTCATCTCGATGATCATCCTGTTCAGCTAGAACAGGCAATTCGCGTCGCCGGTTCGCCTGAGTTCCTCTCGCGGCCCGGCCATCGCCTTTTTGCCTGTCCTGCGGAGTGTTGCTGATGTCGTTCGTTTCCCTGCTCGCCGAAACTGCGTCCCATGCGGGCGAACACGGCGGTGCCGAGAAGGCACCGTTCCCGGCGTTCGACACCACATGGTATGCCTCGCAGATCTTCTGGCTCGCGATCCTCTTCACGGTGCTCTACCTCGCCCTGTCGCGGTGGGTGCTGCCGAAGATTTCCGACACGCTGGAAAAGCGCTCTGACCGGGTGGCGTCCGACCTCGACCAGGCGGCCCGCCTGAGCGACCAGTCGGCGGACGCCCAGAAGGCGTTGGAACTGCGCATCGCGCAGGCCCGCAGCAAGGCCCGTGAAACGTCCGAGAAGGCCCGCGAGAAGAGCGATGCCGAACTGGCCGCCGAAACGGCCCGCGTCGATGCGGACATCGAAAAGAAACTCGCGGCCGCCGAAAAGCGCATCCAGGCGCTGCAGGCCGAAGCGATGAAGAATGTCGAGCAGATTGCCGTGGACGCGGCCGAGGCGATCACCGCCCGGTTCGGCCTGAAGGCCAAGCCTGCCGACCTCAAGAAGGCCGTCATCACGGCGCTGGAGAACTGATCATGCGCAGACTGATCCTGTCCCTGGCCCTCATGACTCCGGCTGGCCTATCCATGGCCGCCGAGGAGGGCGCCTCCGAAGGCCTGTTCCATCCGTTCACCGATCCGGTGACGCATACCGTGTTCATCGGCATCCTGATCTTCCTGATTATCGCCTGGCGGATGGGCGCGTTCAAGGCGGCTGCAAGTGGCCTCGACAGCCGCGCTGAAGCGATCAGCAAGGAACTCGACGAGGCCCGCAGCCTGCGCGAACAGGCCGCCGAAGCGCTGGCACATGCCGAACGCCGCGCGCAGGACGCCGACAAGGAAGCCGACGCGATGGTCGAACAGGCCAAGGCCG
>JBGSKI010000384.1:0-9323 GCA_041741315.1 Hyphomonas sp.
AGGCGGATGCGGGCACCGTTGGCGCCGCCGCGCATGTCCGAGCCGCGGAACGTCCGCGCGCTGTCCCAGGCCGTCGAGACCATGTCGCTCAGGCTGAGGCCGCTGGCCGCGATCTTCGCCTTCACGGCATTGACGTCATAGCTCGTGCTGCCGGCCGGAACCGGGTCCTGCCAGATCAGGTCTTCCTTCGGCACGTCCGGCCCGACATACCGCACCTTCGGACCCATGTCGCGGTGGGTCAGCTTGAACCAGGCGCGGGCAAAGGTTTCGGTGAAATACTCGAAGTCATTGTAGAAGCGCTCGGAGATTTTCCGGTATTCCGGGTCCATCTTCATCGCCATGTCGGCATCGGTCATGATCGGCATCTTGCGGATCGTCGGATCCTCGACGTCGACCGGCATGTCCTCTTCCTTGATGTCGACCGGCTGCCACTGCCAGGCCCCGGCAGGGCTCTTCTTCAGCTCCCACTCATGGTTCAGCAGCAGCTCGAAATAGCCATTGTCCCACTTGGTCGGATGCGTCGTCCAGGCGCCCTCAAGACCGCTGGTCACCGCATCCCGGCCGATGCCGCGCGTCTTGTGGTTCATCCAGCCGAAGCCCTGCTCCTCGATCGCCGCCGCTTCCGGCGCCGGACTCAGATTGGATTCCAGCCCGTTGCCGTGCGCCTTGCCGACCGTGTGGCCGCCTGCCGTCAGGGCGACCGTTTCCTCGTCATTCATCGCCATGCGGGCGAAGGTGACGCGCACATCATGGGCGGATTTCAGCGGGTCCGGCTTGCCGTCGCGGCCCTGCGGGTTGACATAGATCAGGCCCATGTGGACAGCGCCGAGCGGCGCTTCCAGCGAGGTCGGGTCCTCGGAATTGGCGTAGCGCAGCACGCTCTCTGCCAGCCATTCCTTTTCGGAGCCCCAGTAAACGTCCTTCTCCGGTGCCCAGATATCATCGCGGCCAAAGCCGAAACCGAACGTCTTCAGGCCCATCGACTCGTAAGCCATGTTGCCGGCGAGGATGTAGAGGTCGGCCCAGGAAACCTTGTTTCCGTACTTCTTCTTGATCGGCCACAGCAGGCGGCGTGCCTTGTCGAGGTTGCCATTGTCAGGCCACGAGTTGAGAGGCGCAAAGCGCTGGTTGCCGGTGCCGCCACCGCCGCGGCCGTCGAACAGGCGGTAGGAGCCCGCCGCGTGCCACGCCATGCGGATCATCAGGCCGCCATAATGGCCCCAGTCGGCCGGCCACCAGTCCTGGCTCTCGGTCATCAGCGCCTTGAGGTCGGTCTTCAGGGCTTCGACGTCGAGCTTCTTCAGCTCCTCACGATAGCTGAAGCCCTCGCCCATCGGGTTGGTCTTCTTGTCGTGCTGGCTCAGGATGTCGAGGTTCAGCGCATTCGGCCACCACTCGGTCACCGTGCGGCCCACGGCGGTCATGCCGCCATGCATCACCGGGCACTTGCCGCCACCCATGTCATTTCCATCCATCATTCTCTCCTTCGTGTCTGAGACGTCTGCGGTCTGTTGCGAACGGAGCCTTGCAGCCCCGTAAAATCGGTATTGCGGCAGCCGCCCCGGCCCGATCAGGCCAGATCAGGCCAGATCAGGCCAGATCAGGCTAGATCAGGCTAGATCAGGCCAGATCCGGCCAGATCCGGCCTGGCACTGCCTTACAATGACGAATCGATACGCCAGTTGGGCGAATAGAACCAATTGATTGGATGAGAGCAAGCCATAGTCTTTCTCAATGGCTCGAATTTGCCGTTAAAAAACAAAGGCCCCGGAGCGGATGCCCCGGGGCCTTCATAAAAATTTCTTCCAGCCTAGAAGCCGGCAAGAACTGCCAGCATGAGCAGGGCCACGATGTTCGTGATCTTGATCATCGGGTTGACCGCAGGACCGGAAGTGTCCTTGTACGGATCGCCAACCGTGTCACCGGTGACAGCAGCCTTGTGGGCTTCCGAGCCCTTGCCGCCATGGTGGCCGTCTTCGATATACTTCTTGGCATTGTCCCATGCGCCGCCGCCCGAGGTCATCGAGATGGCCACGAACAGGCCCGTCACGATCACGCCCAGCAGCATCGCACCGACTGCCGAGAAGGCTGCGCCCTTGCCGGCAATCGCGAGGATCACGCCGAACAGGACGAGCGGAGAGAGAACCGGCAGCAGCGACGGGACGATCATTTCCCGGATCGCCGCCTTTGTCAGCATGTCGACCGCCCGGCCATAGTCCGGCTTCACTTCGCCTTTCATGATGCCCGGCATCTCGCGGAACTGGCGGCGGACTTCCTCCACCACAGCCTGCGCCGCGCGGCCTACGGCCATCATCGACATGCCGCCGAACAGGAATGGCAGCAGGCCGCCGAACAGCAGGCCGACCACGACGTACGGATTGGCAATCGAGAAGTCGACCGTCACACCGTCGAAGAACGAACCGCTGGCGGCCCGTGCCGTGAAGTATTTCAGGTCTTCCGAATAGGCCGCGAACAGGACGAGCGCGCCGAGGCCGGCCGAACCGATGGCATAGCCCTTGGTCACGGCCTTGGTCGTGTTGCCCACGGCGTCCAGCGCGTCCGTCGTCTTGCGGACGTCGGATGGCAGTTCCGCCATTTCGGCAATGCCACCGGCATTGTCCGTCACCGGGCCGAAAGCGTCGAGCGCCACGATCATGCCGGCGAGCGCCAGCATGGTCGTCGTGGCAATGGCGACACCGTAGAGGCCGGCCAGGTTGTAGGTCGAAATGATGCCCGCGATGATCGTCAGCGCCGGAAGCGCCGTCGACTCGAGCGACACGGCGAGGCCCTGGATGACGTTCGTGCCATGGCCGGACTCCGACGCCTTGGCGATGGAGCGGACCGGACGGTACTTGGTCTCGGTATAATAGGCCGTGATCACCACGATCAGGGCCGTCACGATCAGGCCGAGGGTGCCGCACAGGAACAGGTCGACACCCGTGATGTCACCCGTAAGGCCCAGCAGGCCTGCCGCGCCGTCGAGCACGCCGAAACCGTTCGGCAGGACCGAGCCGACGGCCACTGCCAGACCGCCAAGCGACAGCACGCCCGTCACGATCAGGCCCTTGTAGAGCGCCCACATGACGTCCGTCTTGCCGGGGCCGAGATTGACGAAGAACGTGCCGACGATCGAGGTCACGATACACACGGCGGCAATTGCCAGCGGCAGCATCATGATCTCTGCGATATAGGTCGTGCTGGCGAAATAGATCGCACCGAGCACCATCGTCGCCACCAGCGTCACCGCATAGGTTTCGAACAGGTCGGCCGCCATGCCGGCACAGTCGCCGACATTGTCGCCCACGTTGTCGGCGATGGTCGCCGGGTTGCGCGGATCGTCTTCCGGGATGCCGGCTTCCACCTTGCCCACCATGTCGCCGCCGACATCCGCACCCTTGGTGAAGATACCGCCGCCGAGACGGGCGAAGATCGAGATCAGCGAGGCACCGAAGCCGAGGGCCACGAGCGAGTCGACCACCTGGCGCTTCTCTTCCTCGACATTGAGGCTGAGGCCCATCACCTGGGTCAGCAGGCCGTAGTAGAGAACGATGCCGAGCAGCGCGAGACCGACCACCAGCATGCCGGTGATGGCACCCGACTTGAACGCCATCTTGAGGCCTTCATTGAGGCCCGATTTGGAGGCTTCCGTCGTGCGCACGTTGGCCTGTACCGAGATCTTCATCCCGATGAAGCCGGCCGCGCCGGACAGGACCGCGCCGATGATGAAGCCGACCGGTGCCTGCCAGCTTTGGAAGGCGAGGGCCAGCAGGATGACGACCACGACGCCAACCATGGCGATGGTGCGATACTGGCGGCTCAGGTAGGCATTGGCGCCTTCCTGGATAGCCATGGCGATTTCGCGCATGCGCGCGTCACCTGCGGGAGCTGCCTGAATGGACCGGGCCTGCACGAAGCCATAGATCACTGACAAGACGCCCGCTCCGAGAGCGAGATAATACCACATTGAACCGATTTCCTTCCCTAAGCTCTATTGCAGGCGTGGTTTGCCCCCAGCCTGCACGAAATGCCCTTTGTTTTGGGTCTCACCTGCCAGCCCGGCCCGCAAGGCGCAATGCGCTTCGCCGGCAAAGCGAGTCAGTCCGGACCCGATTTACCCATGCTCAAAGCCGAGGGTTTCCGGCAGGTTAACGGTCATGCCGCCTGCCTCGACCCGAATCCCCCGGCCCGCACGAATTGTCCCGATCCTTGCCACTTTTACGGACGAGACCAAAGCTTCTTCTGCGATTTGAGCCGCTTTCGACGCCGGAGCGGTGAACAGGACCTGATAATCGTCACCCCAGGTTGCAAGCGCTAGGGCTTCAGCCTCCGAAACCGCCCCTCCGGCGAACGGAATCGCCTCCAGGTCTACCGTCACCGCGACCGAGGAAGCCTCCGCCAGCGTCCGGGCATCCCCCAGCAGCCCGTCCGACACATCCATCGCCGCATGGGCATGCCGCTGCAGCAGATCGGCCACCGACACGTCCGGCAGGACCGGCTCCCGATAGGAACTGACCCATGGGTCAGTTGGATCGCCCCGCTCCAGCGCGTCGTAGCCGCGCTTGGCTGCGCCGATCATGCCGGTGACCCAGACATCGTCGCCCTCGACCGCTCCGCTTCGCGAAATGCTTCCGCGCGGACCGCAAATGCCGGTCAGGGTCAGGGACAGGAACAGGCCGGCCGGACTGGTCACCGTGTCGCCGCCAACGAGGGCGATGCCCCAATGGTCGAGTTCTTCGCCCAATGCGGCCGCGAACCGGCCAAGGTCACCCTCCGAACGTGCGCTAAACCAGCCAAGAACCAGCACGGCTTCCGCAGGCCGGGCCCCACTGGCCAGCACATCTGACACGTTTACGCGCACCAGTTTGCGCGCAATCGAGCCGATCGGGTCGTCCGCCCGGAAGTGCACGCCCTCGACCATGGCATCGGCTGTGATCACCCGGCCCGCAGTTGCCGGCGGCAGGAGTCCGACGTCATCGGCCAGGCCCTGCGCCTGCGGCGACCGCGCAATCGGTTGAAAATATTGCTGAATCCAGTCGCGCTCGGCCATGGTTCCGTCCAGACCCGGCGCGCGCCGCCTAAAGGGTTTCCCGGCCAATGGCGTAGAAACGGTCCCGCCGCTGGCGCCGCAATTCGGCCGGCGACAGGCCCTCCAGGTCCCGCAGCGCTGCATCCAGCGCCTTCGCCGCCGAAGCCATCGCCCTCTGCGGATCCCGATGCGCTCCCCCGACCGGTTCCTTCACGACACTGTCGATCACCTTTGTTCTCAACAGATCCGGCGCCGTGATCTTCATCGCGTCGGCCGCATCCTTCGCCTTCCCGGCGTCGCGGTAGAGGATCGACGCGCAGCCTTCCGGCGAGATCACCGAATAGATCGCATGCTCCATCATCAGCACCGTGTTGGCCGCCGCAATGCCGATGGCCCCGCCGGACATGCCCTCGCCAATGATCAGCGTAACAAACGGCACGCCGAGCGACAGGCCCCGCTGGGTGCCCCGCGCAATCGCCTCAGCCTGGCCGCGCTCCTCGCCTCCCTTGCCAGGATACGCGCCCGAAGTGTCCGGGAAGCTCAGCACCGGCAGGCCGAATTTCTCGGCGAGATCCATCAGGCGCACGGCCTTGCGATAGCCTTCCGGGTGCGCCATGCCGAAATTATGGCGCAGCCGCGTCTCCGTCGTGCGGCCCTTCTCGTGGCCCATCACAACCACCGGCCGGCCCTTGAACCGGGCGAGGCCGCCGATAACGGCCTCATCGTTTCCGAACAGCCGGTCACCGGCGAGTTCTTCGAACTCGTCAAAGATATTGGCAATGAAATCAACGAAGTGCGGCCGGTCCGCATGGCGCGCGACAAGCGTCTTCTGCCAGGCCGTCAGGTTTGAATAGGTGTCCTTGAGCAGCTTCTGCGACTTCGCCTTGAGCTTTGCGAGCTCTTCGGAGATCGGCGGGCCATTCTTGCTGGCGGCGATGGCCTCAAGCTCGGAAATCTTGGAATCGAGCTCTGCGATCGGCTTTTCGAATTCGAGATATGAAACTTTCATCCCGGGAAACTACCAATCCCTGCCTGACTCGCCTAGCGCTGATTTCAGGCGAATATGCCCTGCATCTTGACCACTGCCGGCAGCGTCAGGACGCCCATCAGGACGGGAAACACGAAGAAGATCAACGGCAGCGTGAGTTTGGCCGGCAGCGCCATGGCCTTTTCCTCGGCTTTCAGGATCCGGCGCTGGCGCATGTCGGCCGAGAAAATCCGAAGAGTCGCCCCAAGGCTCGTACCCATTTCCTCTGCCTGTCGCAGCATGGTGGCGAGCGATCCGGCCTCTTCGAGGTTCAACCGGTCGGCAAATGCCCGCCACGCCGTCTTGCGCGGCTTGCCCGCCCGCAGCTCCAGCGACAGCGTCCGCATATGAGTTGCGATGATCGGATGGCGCAGCTCCAGTTCCTCACCCACCCGTTGCACCGCAGCATCGAGGCTGAGCCCCGCCTCCACGCAGGCGACCAGAAGGTCCATCATGTCCGGAAAGCCACGGGAGCATTCGCCCCGCCGTTTGGAGATGCGCTGATCGAGATAGAACCCAGGCCCGAGCAGGCCGATCAGCACGAGCGCGACGCTGATCATCAGCGGTGCCGTCTTCGGCAAGCTGGCGAGATAAGGCAATGCAGCCAGGAGGACGACCTGAGGCACCACCACGCACAGGAACCGCGCCAGATAGAACCGCCCCACGGCCGCCGGGCCGGTAAACCCTGCCAGCTGCAGCCGCGCCCGCGCCACGCTGACTTCGGCTTCGTCTTTCGGGGCCGCCTTCTGAGCGAACCCGAGCATGGTCCGCCCAAGCAGGGTCGGCCCGCGCTGCGGCACGTCGAACGCATCCCTGCGCCGTTCCAGCCGCTTGCTGATATCCTCCTTGGCCTGAACATTCCGCATGAATGACAGGACGCCCGGAATTGCCACGAGCATGGCCAGCACGAACAGGCCGGCCGGTATCCATGCATCCCCGAGAGAGAGTCCATTCAGCATCAGGGGCCTACATCTTGAAATTGATCATCTTGCGCATCACAAGATTGCCGATGAACATCCAGACGAACAGGCCCGCGAAGGAATAGCGGATCAGGGGTTCGTTGATCACGCTGCCATAGAATTCCGGACGCAACAGGTGGATCGCCCCCATCACCATGAACGGCGCAGCGGTCAGGATCATCGCAGACACCCGCCCCTCGGACGAAGCGGCCTTGACCTTCAGGCGCATGGTCTGCCGTTCACGGATGGTTGTCGTGTTGGCTTTCAGCAATTCGCAGAGATTGCCGCCGGTGCGTTCCTGCAGGCGCACCGTCGCCGCGAACAGTTCGACATCCGGATCGCCCGAGCGTTCGGCCATGCGTTGCACGGCATTGGTCAGCGACATGCCGTAGGAGACTTCGTCCGCCGCCATGCCGAATTCGGTGCCGATCGGGTCCGGCATTTCCTTGGCGACGAGGGCGATGGCAGTGGCGACGGGGTGACCGGCCTCAAGACTGCGGCAAGCGATCTGCATCGCGTCCGGCAATTGCGTCGCCATGCGCTTCGCCCGCTTGCCTGCCGCCATTTTCAGCCACATGATCGGCGCAAGCCCGAACAGGACGAGTGCAATCACGGCCGCCGGCATCCATCCGCCGACAAACCGCATGTAGAGCACCGCCGCGCCGATACCTGCGCCTCCCGACATCGCAAACCAGCGCACGGGCTGATAGGCGGCGCCGGACCGAACCACCAACTGGTTGAACCAGCGCAGAGGCAAGGCAAGATTGCCTTCGCCGTCCAGCGCCCGGCTCTTGCGCAGCTCGACCATCGCCTCGGTCGTGCTCTCGAACCGGTCCTTGAATTGCAGGCGCCGGTTCACGATCTTCTGCGTCTGCGCGATGGTCACTGCACTGACGACAGACTGGATAGCCAGGAAGAACGCCCCCACCGCCAGCACGCCCGCAATCAGGAGCGATGTCGGGATCGAGGAGATATCGGGCAGGAATGGCATGCTGGCGCGGCCTAGTAGCGCGTCGCAGGATCGAACATGCCCGCTGGCATGAACACGCCCCGGCGCTCCATTTCGTCGAGGAATTTCGGACGCAGGCCGGTGGCAACGAAATGCCCTTCCACCTTGCCGGCATCGGTCGTACCGGTCCGCTCGAACTTGAAGATTTCCTGGATCTGGATCACCGAGCCTTCCATGCCGGTGATTTCGGCAATCGACACGACCTTGCGCGAACCGTCCGACAGGCGGGTCGCCTGCACAATGAAGTTCACCGCCGAGGCAATCTGTCCACGGATCGCTTCCTCGGAAATCTTCATGCCACCCATCATCACCATCTGCTCCAGGCGCGTGATGGCGTCGCGCGGATTGTTGGCGTGGATGGTGGCCATGGAGCCTTCATGGCCGGTGTTCATCGCCTGCAGCATGTCGAACGCCTCCTCGCCGCGCACCTCGCCGAGGATCACCCGGTCCGGGCGCATGCGCAGCGCGTTCTTGACCAGTTCGCGCTGGCGGATTTCGCCCTTGCCCTCGATGTTCGGCGGGCGGGTTTCCATGCGTGCGACGTGCGGCTGTTGCAGCTGCAATTCGGCCGCGTCCTCGATGGTGATCAGGCGCTCGTCCGGGCTGATCGCCGAGGACAACGCGTTCAATAGCGTGGTCTTGCCGGACCCCGTGCCGCCGGAAATCACCGTCGACGCGCGACACTTCACGGCACCCAGAATGAAGTCGGCCACGGGGCGCGGAATGGCGCCGAAGCCGACCAGTTTCTCGATGGTCAGCGGCGACTTCGAGAATTTCCGGATCGAGACCAGCGGACCGTCAATCGCAATCGGCAACACCGCCGCGTTGACGCGGCTGCCATCGGCGAGGCGCGCATCGACCAGCGGCTGGCTCTCGTCAACCCGGCGCCCGACCGCCGCAACGATCCGCTGCACGATGCGCAACAGGTGATCGTTATCCGCGAACCGGACAGGCGCCAGCTGCAATTTTCCGTGCCGCTCTATATAGACCTGATTGTAACCGTTGATCAGGATGTCCGCGATGGAGTCATCCTTCAGCAGGGGTTCGATCGGGCCAAGGCCGGTCATCTCGTCCATCACCGAGTCCGCGAACGCGACTTCCTCGGCCGCCGACAGCGCCATGTCTTCCTTCTTGATGATTTCCGATACGATCGTCCGCACACGGCGGCGCATCGTCTCGTCATCCAGCTTGTCGAGCACCGACAGGTCGAGCACGTCGATCAGTTGCGCATGCACCTTCAGCTTGGCGGTCAGCAGGTCGAAGACCGGCGGTTCTGCCCGCGACCGCGCCGCCGGCACGGGC
>JBGSKI010000385.1:0-4729 GCA_041741315.1 Hyphomonas sp.
CCGGCATCGCCCAGGGCACGATCCTCCTGTCCAGCGGCCGCTCCGCGCGGTTCACCGCCGAGGCGCATGCCATCGGCGCACATGTCGTGCTCACCGACCGCTCGGACGAAGCGGCCGTCGCCGAGGCCCATGCCGCCGAACTCGAGAAGGCAGACGAGGCGATCAGCCGTCACAGCACCTATGTCGCCTCGCTCGGGCATGACCTGAAGACGCCGCTGAACGCGATCATCGGTTATGCCGACATGATGCGCGCCGGCATCCGGGGCCCGATGCCGGAGCCCTACAAGGATTATCCGGACATCATCCACGAAAGCGGCCAGGAATTGCTGCTGATGGTCGACGACCTGCTGGACCTCGCCAAGGCCGACGCCAATCGCCAGCGGCTGGATCTCGAACCGGTCGATCTTGCCGCCTCGGCCCAGTCCGTGATGCGGCAGCTCGAAGGCCCGGCCGAGCGCGCCGGCGTCAAGCTGCGCCTGAAGGCCGATGGCGAAGTCTGGGCCGAAGCCGATGCCCGCGCCGTGCGCCAGATCTGGCAGAACCTCGTCTCCAACGCGATCAAATATTCGAGCACCGGCAGCGCCGTGACACTGGAAGCCAAGGTCGAAGGCACCGTCACGGTCCTGTCAGTGACTGACAGAGGTGCCGGAATGAGCGAAGCGGAACTCGCCAGCGTGCTGGAGCCATTCTCGCAAGGCGCCAATGCGCGCGGCCGGGCCGGCACCGGCCTCGGCCTGACCGTGGTCAAGCGGTTCGCCGAACTGCATGGCGGCCGGATCGAGATCACCTCGAAACCGGGCCGCGGCACCAAGGTCAGCGTGACGTTGCCACGCGCCAACGAAGCGGACGTCGTGCCACTCGAAGACGCGGCGCAGTAGTCTTCTAGCGACTTGGTGCAAGAGGCGGCGGCGGTGGCGGTGGAGGAGGAGGAGGAGGAGGAGGAGGAGGAGGAGGAGGAGGAGGTAACTGGCGTTCCCCCAGCACCGCGCCCACCACAGATCCGCTCGATTCTGCTCCTGCTTTCGAGGGGAAATAGTGCACATAGGGGATGTCTACCCCCGCTTCATAAAAGGCCTTGGGGATCACAAGGCCTGACAGCGACACAAGCAGGCCGATCATGACCGCCTGAGCGACGAATCGTGTGCGGTTAAGAATTTTCAGGGTTGCCTTCAAGCGGTCGTCTACGTGTCCGTTGCTTTCGTCCGGTGCGGCATCCACATCCGCAAGCCGTAGTGTCACGCGCGTCGAGGACGACCGCAAATGGTTCACACCGAGCGAATACAGGTTGAACACAAGGCCGAGAAAGGCGAGCATGAGGAAGATTAAGATCAGAGCGCTATATGCGTCTGTCAGATCGTATCTCAATTCGCCCGCAACACTCATCACAAGTGCGCCAAAAGCCCCCAGAACCAAAATGTAGAACCAGGACAAGCGGCTTGTCCGCGCTGCTTCTTCGAAAACCAAATAGCGGCGATTGAGTGCCTCGTTGCGCAGCGGTTGAAGCTGAGTTTGCGGTGGCTGGTTCTGGATATCGATCATGGAGGCGCTCCGACCTGGTGATCAAGGAGAACACCTGCGTCGCGCCAATTGCAATCGCGGCGAAGAAAATTGTCCTATCTTCCGGAGTTCCGGCTTCAGTTGGAATGTTCGCGGGCACCCTGCCGCCGCGCGATCAGCAACAGGCGGCCAAGCACGGCCCCGGCGCTGACAGCCATTACGAAGGCGGTCGCGGTATAGACGAGGCCCTGCGGCGGCACGGCGAAACGGAGCAGGCCGGTCAGGCCGGCCGACAGGATTCCTGCCACACCCAGGACGAGGAGGTCGGAGAGTTTCATGGCTTCTTCCCTTCGTGTGCGGCTTTCCCGCATGGTTTCCGGCGGGTTAACACCTATCTGAAGGCTGCAAGGGCCATGCCGGGCCCGGAGGGACGACCGCCATGATGGAACGATTGCGCACGCGGCTCTGGGTCGAGGCATTGGTCCGGCGCGCCGAACTGGCCGGCTCGGCGGGGTTCATCGTGCAGCATGGCGACGACGAGCGCGGCGACGTGCTGGTCAAGGTCGCCAGCCTCGACGGCAAGGCGGCGGTGTATCTGCCCTCGATGGATATGCAGGGCGAGCGGGTGTTCCTGAATCTCGCCGCGCAGGGCGTCGGGCCGGACGAGCGCGAGGTCGACGCCTATGTCGCGCGAGCCCGCAAACGCGACAGCGACCTCTGGGTGGTCGAGATCGAAGACCGCGACGGGCGGCATTTCCTGACCGAACCTGTGCAGGACTCCTGAACCCGGAAATATTGTGCATTTCCGTGCTTCCCGGCTAACGCTGCATTAACCCTGCGCGGGCAGCTTCAGCTTCGAATCACACCGGGGCTGTGCTGACCATGCTGTTCTTGCTCAATGACCAGATTGCGGAAATTCCCGTGCCGGAAATCCACCTGGCCAAACGGTGGAAAATGCTCGGTTGCGGCGACCCCTACGGGATGCGCGCCCGCGAGGCGCTGGACTTTGCCAGCCGGGTGGTCGCGGCGCATGTCGAAGACGGGGTGAAACTGGAGCAGGGCCTGGTCGAGGACCTCGCCGCCCTGATCATCGCCAAGACCGGGGCCAATGCCGCCCTGTTCCCGGTGATCGAGGGCCGGATTGCCGAGCCGCGCCTGACCATCCTGCCGGAAACCATCCTTGGCGCGCTGCGCGAACGCCAGGCCCATGACGGGTCTGCCCCGAACCTGCACGAGATCTGGCCGGTCGCCGCCTGAGCCCGTCCTGACACCGCCTCTTCTAAGTCGCGGTCAAATCGGCTAGGGCCTCGGCCGAGACAAGACGAGCCATTCCAATATGTCCTTTGCTGATGAATCGGCGCGGCGGCGCACCTTTGCGATTATTTCGCACCCTGACGCCGGCAAGACCACGCTGACCGAGAACCTGCTGCTGGCGGGTGGCGCCATCCGTGCGGCCGGCGAAGTCGCGGCGCGTGGCGAGGCCCGGCGCACGCGGTCGGACTGGATGAAGATCGAGCGCGACCGCGGCATCTCGGTGTCGGCCTCGGTGATGACCTTCGAATTCGAGAACCTCGTGTTCAACCTGCTCGACACGCCGGGCCACGAGGATTTCTCCGAAGACACATACCGTACACTGACGGCGGCCGATTGCGCCGTCATGGTGCTCGACGCCGCCAAGGGCATCGAGCCGCAGACGCTGAAACTGTTCGAGGTCTGCCGCCTGCGCGACATTCCGATCGTCACCTTCATCAACAAGATGGACCGCGAGGCGCTGGAACCGATCGCCCTGCTCGACGAAGTCCAGGACCGGCTGCAGCTCGATACGTCGCCGCTCTACTGGCCGGCGGCCAGCGGGCAGCGCTTCTCCGGCATGTACGATCTTGCGGCGAAGGAATTCCTCAAGTTCGAACGCCGTCCGGGCGAAGCCCCGCGCATCGGCGAACAGAACCGCATTTCCGCCGATCTCGCGACGCTGAAAGGCGCGCTCGACGAAAGCGTCTATGTCGAACTCGCCGAGGGCATGGAAATGGCGACCAGCCTTCTGCCGGCATTCGACCGGGAGTCTTTTCTCGCCGGGCACATGACGCCGGTCGTGTTCGGCTCGGCGCTGCGCCATTTCGGTGTCGCCGAACTGCTCCGTACGCTGCACCTCTATGCCCCGCCGCCGCGCGACCAGAAAGCCGAACGCAAGGGCGAGGTCGTGAACATCCATGCCGACGATCCGGGCGTCACCGGCTTCGTGTTCAAGATCCAGGCGAACATGGACCCGAACCACCGCGACCGCGTCGCCTTCCTGCGGCTCTGTTCCGGCGAGTTCCGGCGTGGCATGCGGCTCAAGACCGCCGCCGGAAAGCAGCTCGGCATCCACAATCCTCTGATGTTCATGGCGCAGGACCGCGAGATCGCCGAAACCGCCTATGCGGGCGACGTGATCGGCGTGCCGAACCACGGCCAGTTGCGCGTCGGGGACTCATTGTCCGACAACGGAGATATCCAGTTCGCCGGCATTCCGAATTTTGCGCCGGAACTGCTCCGCCGGGCGCGGGTCAAGGACCCTATGAAAGCCAAGCACCTGCGCAAGGCGCTCGAAAGCCTCGCCGAAGAGGGCGTGACGCAACTGTTCAAGCCGGTGATCGGCTCGGACATGATCGTCGGCGCCGTCGGCCAGCTGCAATTCGAAGTGATGATCGAACGGGTTGCGGCCGAATACGGGCTGGAAGTCGTGTTCGAACCGGCACAGTATAATGTCGCGCGCTGGCTGTCGGCGGACGATCCGAAGAAGATCGAGGAATTCCTCGACAAGAACAAGTCGGCCTCGGCGACAGACCTTGACGATGCGCCGGTCTATCTGGCGAAGAATGCCTGGGATGTCGGATATGCCCAGGAAAAGAACCCGGGTATCCGCTTCACCGCCACCAAGGAACGCGCGCTCTAGTCATCGTCCGATGTGACGATGCGGGAGCGTTCCGGATAATAGCCGGTGACGCTGCCTGTGCGGGCTTCCTCCGCATCCGGATAATAGATCGACACTGACAGGTCTGCCGGCTGGCTGGGTTCTGCGGCGGGATACCAGGCCGAAGACTGCGCTTCGCGCAGCGGCGCGGTGCTGCCTTCGGCATCGTTGTAGACCCGCCCGGACGATCCCGGCGTACGCGCGGCGGTGCCGGGCGTCTGTCCGGGACGTGACCTACAAGGCGGGCGTGCGCCGGTTCCCGGAAATGGTGATGGTCTC
>JBGSKI010000386.1:0-17857 GCA_041741315.1 Hyphomonas sp.
CCGTCTCGCCGAGCGCCTTTTGCGTATCGGCCGCGTTCAGGGGAAACAGGCGCAGCGTCCGGCACCGCGACCGGATCGTCGGCAGCACCGGCCGGGACTTGTGATTGATCAGGAAGATCAGCGCCGAGTCTGGCGGCTCCTCCAGCGTCTTCAAAAGGGCGTTCGAGGCGGCGGTGTTGAAATCGTCCAGCGCGTCGACAATCCCGATCCGCCAGCCTCCCAGCGCCGGCCGCAACGAAAAGAAGTTCGTGAACGCGCGCACCTGGCTGACCGAGATGTCCTGCTTCAGCTTGCCCTTGTCATTCAGTTCCCGCACCAGCACGCGCGTGTCGGGGTGTCCGCCGGACAGGAGCTTCGACATTACGTCATCTTCCGCCGCAGCGTCCGTGCTGCGCACGCCATTGACGCTCGCGCCGAGGAGCCAAGCCGCGCAGCGCAGCGCGAACCGGAATTTTCCGATCCCTGACGGCCCCTCGATCAACCACGCATGATGCAGGCGTGAGCTCTGCGCTGCGTCGAGGAACGCCGCCTCAGCTTCGGCATGACCATACAAGGGCAGTGCGGGCGCGCTCATTCCTTTGCATGCGCCAGTTCGAATCGCTGCGTCAGGATCGTCCACGCATTTGCGGCAACTTCATCAGCCGGCCGCGACGCATCGACCACACGGCAACGCTGCGGATCGGATTCCGCCACTTCCAGAAAGGCCCGGCGGACGGCGCGGTGAAAATCCAGCCCCCGTACTTCGAAGGCATCATCGACACCTCGCGATGCCCGGCGCGCCGTCGTCGCATCGACCGGCGCATCGAGCACCAGGGTCAGGTCTGGCCGTGTCGGCCCCAACACGGCCGTTTCCATCTGTTTCAGGACATCCAGCGACACGCCGCCGGCGACATTCTGATAGGCGCGTGTGGAATCGGCGAACCGGTCGCACAGCACCCATTTGCCTTCGGCGAGTGCCGGACGGATCAGCTTCTCCAGATGATCCGTGCGCGCCGCATTCATCAGTAGTGCTTCGGCCATGGCCGACCATGTCCTGCCGCCAGGCGGATGCAGGACAAGTTCCCGCACGGATTCCGCCAGCGGCGTTCCGCCCGGTTCACGGGTGACGACAATTTCGATGTCCGCCGCTTCCAGCCTGTCCTTCAGGGCCCGCAGGAGCGTCGATTTCCCGCTGCCTTCGCCACCCTCAAGCGTGATGAAGCGGCCGGCGGGCACATCAGGCCCCGTCACCGGCGATCATCCGGCTCAGGCCTTCGATGGCACGTCCGAAAAAGCCAAGCTTGCCGACGCTGGCATCCGCCACGACCGGCGCTTCCACCGGTGCAAGGCCTTCTACAGTGATCACCAGCTTGCCGACGCGATCGCCCTTTTTCACAGGGGCGGTGACCGGACCGTCGAGCACAATCTCGGAGGTCGCTTTCTCAAGCGCCGCCTTGGACCCGGCGATGCGGATATCTTCGGCCAGCACGACCGGCACGGTTTTCTGACTGCCCAGCCAGACCGGAATTTCGGGCAGGGTTGTTGCCGCCGGCGTGATCGTCTTCAGGTCGAAACTCTGAAACGCAATCCGCATCATGCGTTCACCTTCCTGCGCCCGCGCCGCCATGCTCGGCAAGCCATTGATCACCACGATCCGCCGCACGCCGTCACGCTCCGCCGATGCCGTCAGGCCATATCCCGACACTTCAAGGTGCCCGGTTTTCAGTCCGTCCGCCCCGGCCACGCCGAGGAGCGGGTTACGGTTCGTCTGCGTATATTCTCGCCATGTGTACGAGGGGTCGTCATACCATTGATAATATTCCGGATAGTTCAGGATCGTCAGTCGCGCCAGCTTGGCAAGATCCTCGGCGGAGACGACATGTCCGACCGCCTCGAGACCCGTTGCGTTCAGGAAGTTGACTGACGACAGACCCAGTTCGTGCGCGAGCGATGTCATCTGCTTGGCGAAGGCTTCTTCCGATCCCGATGTGCCCTCGGCCAGCGTGATGCAGGCATCATTGCCCGACATGATGATCACGCCATGCAGCAATTCTTCCACCGTCGGAGTGTCATTCGGGACAAGGCCCATGGTCGATGTCCCGGAAGGGAAGCCGCCCCGGCGCCAGGCGTCGGCGGAAACGGTCAGCTTGTCGGTGAGCGACAGTTCGCCCCGCCGGATCATCTCGAACACGGTGTAGGCTGTCATCATCTTGGTCATCGACGCCGGCACCATCGGCTCGGAGCCATCCTTGGAATACAGGATCGCGCCGGTGTCATAGTCCATGATCACCGCATGGGTGGCCTGCGTATCGATGACCTGCGCGCGGGCCGGGCCAGCGGCGAGGAGCATCGCCGGAACGAGCAAGGCGAGGGCGAAACGTAATAGGCGCATGGGCTGATCTCCGGACACTGTTTTCCAGGGCCGGAAACAAAAACGGCCCTTTCTCCCGATACGTGGGAAAAAGGGCCGGTTTGTGGTCTGGGTCAATGGGGCGATGTGCGCCGGTTAGTCTGCGGCTACGACGCGGCCATTGCTGAAGCCGGAATAGGAGAGGCGGTCGCGCAGGGAGTCGGCCTCATTGCGGTCGGACACTGGACCGACTCGGACCCGGAAATAGTCGGCACCATTGACCCGCGCCGGAACGATTTCCACCGGCAGGGCCGCATCCACGCTGTTGCTGAGCGCCTGGGCATTAGCAATGTCGGAGAATGAACCGAGTTGGACAAAATAACCGCCACCGGCGGCGTAGCTTGCGGGTTGGTAGACCGGCGCGGCGGCGGCCGGCGGGGTCCAGGCGGCCGGTTGGACGGTTTCCTGCGCGGGTCCGTAACTCACTGCCTGCGGCGCAGGCTCATGATTTAGCGCTTGCGTGCTCACGTAAGGCGCATCGAGGGCAGGTGCCGAACCGAGATAGCGAACGCGGAGATTGGCCTGCCCTGCCCCGCTCATGCCCAGCTCCTGAGCGGCCCGGCCGGACAATTGAAGAATAGCACCATCCTCGAACGGACCGCGATCGTTCACACGGACAACCACTTCCTGACCGGTTTTCTGGTTCACGACCTGCACGAGGCTTGGAAGCGGCAGGCTAGGGTGTGCGGCGGTCAGACCGTTCGGGTCATACATCTCGCCATTGGCCGTTGGCAGGCCATCGAATTCGGATCCGTAGACCACCCCTACTCCGACCTGGTCGAACATCGGGGCATTCTCGGAAACCACGGTAACGCCTGGCGACGGTGCCGGTGGCGGAGGCGAATAAGCCCGGCCAGGCGCCGGTGCGACTGGCGCAAGCGGCTCCGTCTCGACCTGTGGAGTAACTACAAGTGGGGCTGGCTGGCTGGCAATTGTGCGGGCATCGAAGCTCCCGCCAAGGAGCGCCGGATCATGGCGCTGGACCGGCGGCACGAAAACCGGTGCCGGCGCGCTGGCAAACTGCCGGGTTTCCATCGGTTCGCTCGCCCAGGATGGTGCGGTCGGCTGCACCGCCTTCAGCGTACTGGCCTGCCCCGGATAACGGAATTCAATGCGCTTGCCCGATTTTCCCTGCGGCTCACCAGACCGCGCCGGTTCAATGAACTGGGGTGTTCCGACCGGATAGGTGTCGCCACCTGTCTGATAAACAATCGGAGCCGGGTTGCGCTTGCCGCCAGCTTGTGCCGGCCCTGCAATACCTGCAGCAGCGAGGGCTGCGGCACAGAGCGGGGCAAACTGGCGGAGGGTCTGGGCGTGGTTTGGGGATTTCAAGCGACACCTCATTCTGAGCGCGGGTCCTGGGGACCGGTTCGATGACTTCTGCCATCCTGTGATCCAAGCTCTAGCACAGCCTCGTGCAAACACGATGAACACCGGCTGAAGGAATGCCGCAACCCGCCAACCGGATGTTAACCATGACCCCGTCCAACTTCATCTCGGGACTTGCGCTTCCCGCAACCTTGTCGGAAACAGCGCTCCTCCGGAGGAGTGGCAGAGCGGTTTAATGCGGCGGTCTTGAAAACCGTTGAGCCTTCACGGGCTCCGGGGGTTCGAATCCCTCCTCCTCCGCCACTTTTATCTGCCCGATACCGCGGTCACCACGAGCATCAGAACGCAACAACACAGGAAACCGATCACGCTGACCAGCGTCGACGTGGCGCTCCATGTGCGGAAGGTTTCCCGCTCTGACAGGCCGAAAATACGGTTGATCAGCCAGAATCCGGAGTCATTAACGTGCGACAGTCCGGTCGCGCCGCACGCTACAGCGAGCGAAACGATGGCCAGTTCCGGCTTGGTCAACCCGGCGCTGATCGCGATCGGCGCGACCAGTCCAGCGGCCGTGATCATCGCAACTGTAGCACTACCTTGGGCGACACGGATCAGCAGCGCTAGCGCATAGCCTGCAATCAGTGGCGTCATGCCATAGGCCAGCGCGGCATTGGCAAGCTGCGTGCCGGCGCCGGTATCCACCAGCACCTGCTTGAACGCCCCGCCAGCCCCGGTGACGAGGATCACCGCCCCTGTCGGCTCCAGCGCCCGGGAAATGCCGGTCTGCACCCGTTGCTTTTGGTCTGCTGATGCGCCCCGGAAGAACAGCATGGCGACGCCGCAGGCGATCAGCAGCGCCATGAACGGATGTCCGATCAGGAGCAGGGTCTGCTTCAACAGCGCCACTGACCCGGCCGCATCGGCAGGTATGGCGTTCGTCGCGATGGTTCCGGCAAGAATGAGGAGCAGGGGCAGGACAATGATCAGCACCGTCGCCCTGGCGCCGATGATGGCGGGCCCGCCAGCAACGTCTCCGGGTGTGGCCCAGTCTGATTTGCCCTCAGGCATCAGGCGTCTGCGATCCAGGAACCCGGCATAGATCGGCCCCGCGATCGGCATCGCCACGGCACCGACGATCAGACCGAACCCGATCATCCAGCCGAGGTCGGTACCGAGGATCTGCGCAACCGCCATCGGTCCCGGCGTCGGCGGGATCAGCGAATGTCCGACCGCCAGACCGGCGGCCAGCGGCAGTCCGAACAGCATGGCGGGCTTGGAGGCCTTCTTGGCCATTGCGAACACCAGCGGCGCCAGGATGATCAGCGCCACGTCGAAGAAGACCGGGATCGACGCAATCAGGCCGATCACGCCCATGCCCCACCTCCCGGCGGCGGGTCCTCGTCCGTGCAACACGCTGTTGGCCAGCGCATTCACTCCGCCGGACGCCTCGATGATCGCCCCGAACAGCGCCCCGAGGCCGATCACCACTGCAATGAAGCCGAGCGTGCCGCCCATTCCCTTGACGATCGTATCCATCGCCAGCTGAGGAGCCATGCCCGCCGCTAGCGCACTAATAATCGCCACGAGAATCAGCGCTGCGAAAGCGTTCATCCGGGCCCAGACGATCAGCAGGATCAGCGCAACAACGCCGCCTGCTGTCGCCAGTAACGGTTGGTTCTGCGTGATCCAGTCCATGTCTCTCTCCCCTGCGGCGCCCCTTCAGGAACGCTCATCTGGTTTCTGTTTGGCACTCCACGCGCCGGTGCTCAGTGCGAATGCGCCGGTACGTCCGCGCCCCGGCAGCCGACCAGGAAGTCGAAATCGCATCCTTCGTCGGCCTGCAGAACCCTGTCGACATACAGCCCGACATATCCCCCCGTCTCCGGCTTTGGCGCGGCGGCCTTGAGCCGCTCGAGTCGCGCCGCAATTTCCTCGTCCGGCACTTCCAGCGTCAGGACACCGGCCGTTGCGTCGAGCGAAATCATGTCGCCATTCTCGACCGCCGCCAACGGCCCGAATTCGCGTGCTTCCGGCGACACATGCAACACCACCGTTCCAAACGCCGTGCCGCTCATCCTGGCATCGGAAATTCGGACCATGTCCGAAATCCCGCGCTTCAGGAGTTTCGGCGGCAGCCCCATGTTCCCGACTTCCGGCATGCCCGGATAACCCTTCGGCCCGCAATTCTTCAGCACCATCACGCAAGTCTCGTCGATGTCGAGATCCGGGTCCGCGATCCGCGCCTTGTAATCGTCGAACGTCTCGAACACGACCGCCCGGCCGCGATGGCGCATCAGGGCAGGCGTCGCTGCAGAGGGTTTAAGCACCGCTCCGCGCGGCGCCAGATTGCCCCGCACCACGCAGATGCCGCCACTGCTAACGAGAGGCGCATCGACCGTCTTGATCACGTCGTCATTGTAGCAAGGTGCAGCGGCGACATTCTCTCCGATAGTCTTTCCATTGACCGTCAGGGACTCCTTGTGGAGCATGCCTGCGTCCGCCATCCGGCGGAGCACGGCGGGCAGGCCGCCAGCATAGAAGAAGTCTTCCATCAGGTACTTGCCTGAGGGCATCAGGTTGACCAAGGTCGGAATGTTCCGCCCTTCCCTCTGCCAGTCGTCCAGCGACAATTCCGCGCCGATCCGGCTGGCCATGGCTTTCAGGTGGATCACCGCATTGGTTGAACCGCCGATGGCCGCATTGGTGCGGATGGCATTCAGGAACGCCTCGCGCGTCATCACCTTTGACAGTCGCAGGTCTTCATTGACCATGTCGACGATCCGCATGCCGGTCATGTGGGCGAGCACGTATCGCCGCGAGTCCACCGCCGGTATCGCTGCATTGTGCGGCAGGGTGAGCCCGAGCGATTCTACCATGCACGCCATAGTCGAGGCCGTACCCATCGTGTTGCACGACCCTGCCGAGCGCGACATGGATTGCTCGGAAGCCATAAACTGGTCGATGGAAATCTCGCCGGCATTCAGCTTTTCGCTCATCTGCCAGACCAGCGTGCCCGAGCCGACATCCTTACCCTGGTGCTTGCCGTTCAGCATCGGTCCGCCGCTCAGGACGATGGAAGGCAGGTCGCAGCTCGCTGCCCCCATGACCAGCGCCGGCGTGGTCTTGTCGCAGCCTACGAGCAGCACGACGCCATCCAGCGGGTTGCCCCGGATCGCTTCCTCGACATCCATCGATGCAAGGTTCCGCGTCAGCATGGCTGTCGGCCGCTGCACCGCTTCGCCATTCGAGAACACTGGAAATTCAAGCGGAAATCCGCCTGCCTCATACACGCCCTGCTTGACCCGGTCGGCGACCTGCCGGAGGTGCGCGTTGCACGGCGACAGTTCCGACCACGTATTACAGATGCCGATCACCGGCTTGCCGTTGAACTGGTGCGCCGGAAAGCCCTCGTTCTTCATCCAGCTCCGGTACATAAAGCCGTTCTTGTCGGCAGTGCCGAACCATTCGGCAGATCTCAATTTACGTTTTTGCTCGGTCATCTTGTTCCTTGCCGCGGTCTTGAGGCCGCATGTCATCCATTGTTCAGTGTCAGGGTCAGGCGGTCGTTTGCAAAAGACCTCGTGCTGCCAGGTTCGAGATCAGGCGGGAAATGCCGAACGTCCATTCTGGCGCGGCCTTCGATGTCGCGACCGTGTTGAACAGTCGACCGAGCTTAGCGGACGAGACAGAGACTTCGTCCCCAATCAGGTGCGTGAACCCGCTGCCAGGTTCGTTGCGGTCTTCCTTCGGGGCAAACATCGTTCCGCAGAACAGCACGACACCGTCCGGATACTGATGCTCGCTCATGCATTGCCGGATCAGTTCGTCCGGATCGCGGCTGATCTGGGCCATGGAATTGGTCCCGGTCAGCCGGAACTGGTCCGGGCCGGAAATGTCCAGAACCACGTTCATGATCCGCACGTCGTCCATGCTGAATGTGCCGTCGAATAGTCGTACAAACGGACCCAGCGCACAGGATGCGTTATTGTCTTTCGCCTTGCCGAGCAGGAGGGCCGAACGACCCTCGAAGTCCCGCAGGTTGACATCATTGCCGAGCGTTGCGCCGGCCACGCGGCCGTTGCCATCGGCGACCAGTACGACTTCCGGCTCCGGATTGTTCCAGGCCGAGTCCGAACGAACGCCGATCTCCTGGCCCCAACCGACCGATGCCAGGACGGGGCATTTCGTGAATATTTCCGCATCCGGACCAATCGCAACTTCAAGGTATTGCGACCACAAGCCCGCATCGATCAGAGTCTGCTTCAATTGCACCGCTTCTGCCGAGCCGGGCACCACATCGCGCATCTCCGCACCAACAGCCGACTCGATCCGCAGGCGGATGTCTGCCGCGGCCGCAGAGTTGCCGCGCGCCCGTTCCTCGACCACACGCTCAAGCGTCGAGACAGCAAACGTCACGCCCGCTGCCTTCACGCATTGCAGGTCGATGGGTGGCAACAGGGCTGGCCCCACACCGCCCGGCGCCGTGATCTGAATGTCTTCAAGCGCGCCGATCCGGCAGCCTTGGCGCGCATCCACATCGCCTGCGAGCAGGGCTGAAACCGTCGGCGCGACTGCCGACATGTCGTACAGCGCGCCTCCATGCAACAGTACAGGCGTCGGGCCTTCACCGAAGTCCACCCGCCCGGCAAACCGGCCGCTCGCCCAGTCCTCTGGCAGGTCCACCGCAGGGTCGAATACTTTGCTCACACTCAGATATTCCCGTTCACCCGGCGCATGGCTCCTGTCGGATTGGTGTCCGAAAGTTCTGGTGGAAGCAGGTCCGCAGGGAAGTTCTGGTAGCAGACCGGCCGCAGGAAACGGTCAATGGCCAGGGTGCCCACCGACGTCGACCGACTGTCGCTGGTTGCCGGGAAAGGCCCGCCATGAACCATGGCATGGCTCACCTCGACACCTGTCGGATATCCGTTCACCAGTATCCGTCCGGCGAGCCGTTCCAACGCCGGAACGATTTCTGCGGCCGCCGCATGGTCTTCGGCATCGATCTGCAGGGTCGCCGTCAACTGGCCTTCCATGCCGCCCAGCACGCGCAGGGCATCGTCTACCGTCGGACAACGGACGAGGATGGAAGACGCGCCGAAGTTCTCCCGTTGCAGGTCGGGCGACTGCGCGAATACGCTGGCCCGCGTCTCGAACACACAGGCCGGCGCCCGCAACTCGGCCGCCTCACCATGCGCCAGTTCGGCAACTCCCTCTGCATGTTTCAGCTCTTCGACACCCTTCATGTATGCCGAGAGAATACCCTCGGTCAGCATGGCTTGCGGTGCCGTCGCACGTATGCCGTCGCCGAGCGCCGTCCGCAGACGATCAATCGCATTGCCGTCATCGCCGATCACCAGAACGACGCCGGGATTGGTACAGAACTGCCCCGCACCTTGCGCAATGGAGCCCGCGAGCCCAGCACCAATCGCGTCAGCCCGGTTGCGCAAGGCGCCGGGGAATATCAGAACCGGATTGACGCTCGACATTTCCGCGAAGACTGGAATGGGTTCCTCGCGCGCCGCCGCGATGGCGCTAAGGGCAAGTCCACCCTGCCGCGAACCTGTAAACCCGACTGCCTTGATCGCCTCATGCCGGACCAATGCCTCGCCAACTTCCCGCCCGCCATGCAACAGTGAGAACATGCCCGCCGGCAGGCCGCACGCATCAACGGCGCGCGCAATCGCTCCGCCGACCAGTTCTGACGTGCCGGGATGCGCCGGATGCGCCTTGGCCACAACCGGGCAACCTGCCGCCATGGCCGACGCCGTGTCACCGCCCGCCACAGAGAAAGCCAGCGGAAAATTGCTTGCGCCAAACACCGCTACGGGCCCCAGGGGAACGCGGCGCACGCGCAGATCGGGCCTGGGCAGCGGCTGGCGATCCGGTATCGCGGTGTCGATCCGTATACCCCGCCAATGCCCGGCGCAGACCTCCTGCGCAAACAGCCGCAACTGGCCGGTCGTGCGGCCAAGTTCGCCCTCCACCCTGCCCTGCGGCAGGCCGGATTCCAGCATCACCCGGGGCAGCAGAGTATCGCGAATGGCCTCCAGTTCAGCGGCAATCCCGTCCAGCAGGTCGGCCCGGCGCAGCGCATCGACCCGTGCCAGCGACAGGAATGCCGCCCATGCGGCCTCGCAGGCGTCAGACACGTCCTGCGACGATGCCTCGGTGAAAACTGGTTCCAGCCGCTCGCCCGTCGCCGGGTTGGTTGCGGCATGACCCGTGCCCGATCCCGCACGCTGCTCGCCGGCGACGATGTTTTTTCCGATCAATTCCATCTGCACGCTCGATTCATTGTCTGTGTCATCCATTCACTGTCCCGGGGCATACGGAAATTCCAGAGACTTGTAATAGGCAAGCTCATGTTCCGGTGCCGGCGAGCCATCAGGCAACGGCAGGCCGTTGATACTCTGCCAATAGGTAATCGATGCATCCCGCCACCATTTGGCTTCTTGTTCCTGTATCTTCAGGAATTCGGTGGCCTCGGAAAAGCGCTCGTCGTCCACGTGACCCTCAAGACCCGCCCACGCGGCACGCATGTCACTGACTGCCGCGACGCCGCGGTCATAATGCTGCACCAGGCTATCCCACAGAGTTTCCCCATCCGCCAATTCCTGCGTCCATGACAGGCGATGGAACCAGAGCAGGTATTCGGGCTCGGTCGTAGATACATCCTCCCAGCGGCGCCCCAACGGCTCGGCATATTGCGAAATCGCATCCGATCCGCTCGCCGTGCGATCGAACCCGACGGCATCCTTTGTTGCACGGTGATAATAGTACGGCGTCCAGTCCGCTCGCCCGAGATCATCGACCCAGGGGGCCGGTCCGTAATGGTGCCCCGTTCCCATCAGATGCGCGAGGCCCATCGGCGTCATGTAGTCGACCACAGCTTCGCGCGAGCCCATCATGATGTCGGCGATGCGATCAATGTCAGCCGGCTTGCAGCTGAACGTCTGCGCGATCCATTCGCGTGCGACTGAATCGGCCTTCGCCGACGGGTTCCACGCAAACCGTCCGAAGGCGTACCAGTTTGCCTGGTCGAATTGCGAACCGGACCAGTTGCGGTCCGTGCCAACGTTCGCCACTCCGGCCATACCGGTGATTGCATACGAGTGCAGCGTGCCGTCGACGACCGACGATACCAGCGAGCCCTCTCCATTTGCAAACGTGTCGGCGGACAGGACTTCTTCCCACATCGGCCCGAGATAGGCGAGATGCGTCGCAAAGCCGAGGTATTCCTTGGTGATCTGGAATTCCGGCATCAGGGGCGTCGCCGGCATCGCACCGAACAGGGGATGGAACGGCTCTCTCGGCTGGAAATCCAGCGGGCCATTCTTCACCTGCAACAGAACATTTTCCGCAAACGCACCATCCAGCGGCTTGAACTCGGAATAGGCCTGGGTCACGCGGTCCTCCGGGGTTTCGGCCGAATAGACAAAGGCGCGCCACATCACCGCGCCGCCATGCGGCCCGACAGCTTCTGCAAGCATGTTCGCCCCGTCGGCATGCGTCCGGCCGTAATCCTGCGGCCCTGGCTGGCCTTCGGAATTTGCCTTGACAAGGAAGCCGCCGAAGTCCGGAATCCGGGCGTAGATGTCATCGGCCTTGCGCGCCCACCACTCCCTCACCGACGGGTCCAGAGGGTCAGCGGTTTCGAGCCCTCCGATCTCCATCGGAGCCGAGAAGCGGGCGGTCAGATAGACCCGGATGCCATATGGCCGGAACACGTCCGCCAGTGCCGCAATCTTGTCGATATAGGGCACCGTCAGCACCGTCGCGTCGGCATTGACGTTGGTCAGCGACGCACCATTGATCCCAATCGACGCATTCGCCCTTGCATAGTCTGTATACCGGGGATCGAGATAGTCGGGCAGCTTGTGCCAATCCCAAAGCGACTCGCCCGAATATCCCCGCTCGACATGCCGGTCGAGCCCGTCCCAATGATTGAGGAGCCTCAGCTGCGTGCCGGGCCGGGATGTGATATCGAGGTCCCGGAGATCATCACCGGACGACATCCGGCGCAGGTAGTCGAACGTTCCATACAAAACGCCGATATCGGACTGCGCCGCAATCAGCGTGACCGGTGTCTTGCCGACGCGCGCCGTGCGGATTGTGAACCCTTCCGTCCCCACCGCATCCTGCGCAGGTAACACGTCCGGCGAGAGCGTCCCGAGACAGGCTGGGCTCGTCAGCACCAGAGCGCCACGACCTACCTTGGCTTTCTGCGCCAGCGGCTTCCCCATCATCGACAAAGTTGCGCGTTCGACCTCGCTGACCGCTGACCGAAGCGTAGGCGATGGGGCCTCGCATCCGAGATACAGCGAACGCGGCGCCCCGGCCGGTGCATGTTCGAGCGGTGCATAGCGCAGCCAGAGATCGTACCCGTCTTCCGCCACAGACGTCAGCGACATCCCGGCGCAACAAACCAGCAGCGCCAGTACCCGGCGCATGACTGCTGCAGGCGACCTTCGGCCTATCTCGCTGCTCACGGTGAGCACCTCACGGGCGTCTCGAGAAGATCAATCGGAATACTGTCCGCCAAAGCCTTGAACCCCGCCGGAGAAGGATGAAGCCCGTCCCCGGAATCATACGCCGCGAGCAGATGGTCCGGTCTTGCCGGGTCCCGCAGAACCGCGTCGAAATCCAGCACGGCGTCGAATGCACCGGACTCACGTATCCACGCATTGATCCGCTGACGGTCATTCTCTGGTTCGTTGTCGTTCGGATAGACGCTCGAACCGAAATACGGACCGATCGTTGCGCCATAGACCTTGATCCCATGCGCATGTGCCCGGTCAATCACTTGCCGGAACGCACTGGTGACATCTGCCACCAGCGTGTCATGTGCCGCGGCATCCATGCCCGGCTCCAGAGCCAGTGTCCCGATATCGTTGATCCCCTCGAACACGATCACGTATTTCAGGTTCGGCTGCGTCAGGATGTCCCGGTCGATCCGCGCCAGCACGTTCGGTCCCAGTCCGTCCTTCAGAACCCGATTGCCGCCCAGTCCGAAATTCAGCGCGGACACATTGCGGGCGGCCAGCCGCGCGGCAAGGAAATCCGTCCAGCGGTCATTGCCATTGGTCGTCGAACCCCTGCCATCGGTAATCGAGTCGCCGATGGCCCCGACCGACGCTGCAGGTGCGACCATCAGTGTCTCGATGCTGACCAGATAATACCAGTGATCAATCGGCTCCGCATCGCTCAGTCGCACATCGCTCACCGCATTGCCGGCAATATGGTGCGACGTCGTGCGTGATCCCGGATGCCCGCTCTGGCGCATCGGCGCCTGCTCCACATACAGCGACACAGACATATCCTCGCCAGCGGCCACGTCGAAATCCACGACATCCGAATAGTACGCTGCGCCTTCCGGTACCGTCACACCCGCATGTCCGTCGAACGTCAGCGGCAGGACACTGCCCTCCACGAGGCTGGATGCGCCCGACGCAGGCGCCAGCCCCAGGGACGCCGCGCCGATCCGCAACGGTCCTTCCCCAAACTCGTTGGACAACCGCACCCGCAGCCTGTGCCCTGCCACCGATGCCCTCACCGTCTGCCTTATCGTAGAGTCGGCAAGCGCTTCCGTCGGCAATTCATTGCGCGCCTCGACCAGCTGTTGCGACGACGCCCAGATACCGACCCATCCACACGCCTCCAGCGGCAACGGCCCGACCGAAACGCACGACGCGGTCAGGCAAAGCGCGAGCACCATGGCACCTCCGCGCAGTCCGGACAGGGGGCGTACTATTCTGCCCAAGCGTGTCGCGCCTCCTTGGCCGCGAGATCTGACTTTGCAGGCTGAGTCGGTTCATGACCCCTCCATAGAGAGTGTTTCTAATGTCTCTGACGCCAAAATCCACTATAAAGGCGGATCATATGACTATTTACATATCTCATTTGCGCGACAGACTGGCGCAAGAAACGGATAGGGTCTGGCGCAGACGGTCCCGGCATGTGTCAGAATACGCTGAAACCATGATCGAATGGGAGATAATCGTAGGAACGAATGGCCAATCCCCCTTCCCAACGTCGCGAACGCTCCCCTTCAAACGTCGTCAGGCCCAAGAACCTGACCCAGCAACTGGTCGACACGCTCGGCCTGCGCATCGTGTCCGGCGTCTATCCCGAGGGCGAACGGCTCACCAGCGAACCGGACCTGCTCGCCGAATTCGACGTCAGCCGCCCGATCCTGCGCGAAGTCACCAAGGTCCTGATGGCCAAGGGCCTGGTCATCTCACGCACCCGGGTCGGCACGGTGGTGCGCCCCCGCGAAGACTGGTCGATGCTTGACGCCGATGTGCTGCGCTGGGTCGTGGCCTCGCTTCCGGAACAGGACTTCATCGACACCCTGTTCGAAGTCCGCATGGTCTACGAGCCCGGCGCCGCCGCTATGGCAGCGCGCAATGCCAAACCAGTGGACCTCGCGCGCATCTCCGCTGCCTTCGACGCAATGGCGCGCGCCGAAACACCGGCGGACCTGCTCGACCCGGACCTGGAATTTCACCAGGCGATCATGGACGCCACCCACAATCCGCTTCTTTCCTATATCGGGCGCACGCTCCACACCGCCCTCGCCGCCTCCATGCAGCTCACCAACCGCCACCCCGAAGTGCTTGATCTCGCCCTGCCCCGGCACAAGGCGATTCATGATGCGGTCATCGCAGGTGACGAAGCCGGGGCCATTCAGGCGGTCACCACTTTGCTCAAACAGACGCTCGCGGATTTTGACGAGGTGATCCAGGCATCGCTGGTCGCCGGCACCTGAACCCCGGCTGCGGCACAATCGCGTGTCTGGCCCCTTGCATCACCGATCCGGTTCCCTGACTGTCGCGTCAAAACGAATTTGAGGGAGAACGCATGCTCGAGGGCATCAAGGTCATCGAATACGCAACCTATATGGCGGCGCCGGGTGCCGGGGCGATCCTCAGCGACTGGGGTGCCGACGTGATCAAGGTTGAGCCGCCCGGCGGCGATCCGATCCGGATGTTCTTCCGCACCATAGGCACCGACATTCAGGACAACCCGGTCTTCGATTTCGACAATCGCGGCAAGAAGTCGATCTCCGTCGACACCTCCACCGGGGCCGGGCAGGACATCCTGCGCAAGCTCGTTGCCGATGCCGACGTCTTCCTCACCAATGTCCGCCCCGGCGGCCTCGAACGGTCGGGCCTCGGCCACGCGGACCTCCAGAAGATCAACCCGAAACTCGTCTATTGCTCCCTCACCGGCTACGGCCTCGAAGGCCCGGACGCCGACCGCCCCGGCTTCGATATCGCCAGCTTCTGGAGCCGCACCGGTGTCGCTAGCCTGACCATCCCGAAAGGCCAGGAACCCTTCCCCGTCCGCACCGCGTTCGGCGACCATACGACCTCCATGTCCGCCGCCGCCGGCATCTGCGCCGCCCTCGTCGAGGCGCAGCGCACCGGCAAGGGCCGCCTCGTCGAAGCCTCTCTCTTCCGGACAGGCCTGTACGCGATGGGGTCCGATTTCTCGATCCAGCTCTTCTTCGGCCGCGTCGCCTCGACCAAGGGCCGCCACGAGCAGAACGTCCCGCTCAGCAATTTCTTCCGGACAAAGGACGGCCACTGGATCTGCATCGTTCAGCGCCAGGGCGATGTCGACTGGGTACCGATGTGCCGCGCCATCGGCCGGGAGGACCTTGAGACCGATCCCCGGTTCACCTCCGCCAAGGGTCGCCGGCAGCACGCCGCCGAAGTCGCCGACATCGTCGACGAACGCTTCGCCCAGTACACCAAAGCCGAAATGGCCGAACGCCTCGACGCGCAGTCACTCGCCTGGGCACCGGTCCAGACGCTCGCAGAGGTCGCGGCAGACCCGCAGACCGAGGCCGCCGGCGCCATCGTGCAAATCCCCAGCAGCAAGGGCGATGGCTCGACCTTCCCGTCGGCCGCTTCGCCCGTCCGCTTCCCCGGTGCAGATGACGGTCCGAAAGGCCCGGCGCCGATGCACGGACAGCACACGCGCGAAGTGCTCGCCGGTGCCGGGTTCGGCGAAGCGGATATCGACGCCCTCTTTGAGCAGGGCGTCGTCCGCTGAGGCTCAGGCGCCTTTGAAGTCTGCCGGGCGCTTTTCGAGGATGGCGTTGACGCCTTCCATGTGGTCGTCTGTTTCGTGCATCAGCGCCTGCGCCGCCGCCGACATTTCCATGATCGTGTCATACGAGGCAGTGGTGCCCTGACGCAGCAGCGTCTTGGCAAGGCGCAGCGCCTGTGGCGGCTGCTGCGCAATCCGTTCCGCCAGTGCCATAACGGTATCCATCAGTTCTGCCGCTGGCACGACCTGCGACACGAGCCCCCAGTCAGTGGCGGTCTTCGCGTCGATCACGTCGCCGGTGAACAGCAATTCCGCCGCTCGCGACGCCCCAATCAGGCGCGGCAGCAGCCATGCCCCGCCATCCCCCGGGATCAAGCCGAGCTTCAGGAACGTCACCCCCATTTTCGCCGTATCCGCGGCAATCCGGATATCCGCCATGCAGGCGACATCGCAGCCTAGGCCAATCGCCGGGCCATTGATCGCCGAGATCAGCGGCACTTCGAGATTGTAGATCGACTTGACGATGCGGTGAATGTTGCGGCGATACCCATCACGGATATCGTGCGGCTTGCCTCCGAACGCGCCGGACTTTTCCTTCATCGCCTTGACATCGCCGCCCGCAGAAAAGGCCCGGCCCGCGCCGGTCAGGATCGCACAGCGGATCGCCGGATTGGCTTCAATCTCGGCGCACACCGCCGCCACTGCCGCACCGTCGCCATCCTGCCCGAGCGCATTCATCATCTCCGGCCGGTTCAGCGTCATGACCGCGATCGGACCTTTGTATTCCACGAGAATGACGGACATGGCTTGTGTTCCTCTTTGATGCTTGTGTGTCGATGACTGGCAGGCCGCGCCGCCCTTGTCCACGTCCAGATGGACGCATCAGGCCGCCGGTTGCCGCGCGAACCGCGTCCCCGGTGCCGGCGGGTCGGCCACGCCTCCCGCGAAGCATTGTGCCTTGCTCATCCAGTCCGTGGCGACCTCGCCGCTGACCTTGAGGCCCGTGTCCTTCACATTCCGTGTCTGGGTCACGACCTGGCAGAATTCCTCGGCCAGCCCCTCGACCGAGCCGGACGGCCCGGCCTCGCCATAGGTCCAGATGTCTCCGGACGGTGCCGTCAACACAAGCTCCGGCATCGGCCCCGGCGGCAAGACCCCCCGTACCCGGTAGGTCCAGTCATATGTATTGACGCCGAGCACGACGATATTGCGGATCCTGTCGGCATTGACCCGCCGGACGCCGAGATGGTCATACACTTCCTGCCCGTGCGCCCAGGTCTCCATCAGCCGCGCCGTGATCGACGACCGCGCGCTCATCTCCGGCCCGGCCCATTTCAGCCGCGCTTTCGGGTCGGCACCCGCAAACACCGCCGCCGTCGCTTCGACCTGCAACCAATACGCATCGAGCAGTGCGCCGCCCACCCGGCCACCAGCATACTGCCTTTCGGCCGCCCGCATGCCATCGACACCCACCCGCCGCAGCTCTGAAACCAGCAGCGCCGCATCCTCAAGCTGCAACCAGGCCATCCAGTTCCAGTAGTGCAGGTGCCGGATCACATCGGAGATCGACCAGTTCTTGAACTGCGTCGTCTCTTCCAGCAGCGTTTCAGAAACCCCGCGCAATAGCGCGATCAGAGACGTACTCTCGCCCCGGAAATCATCTGCCTGCTTCATCTTACTTCCACTCGCCTGTGAACAAGCTCCCCAACCTTTAGCAGCTGGTTCTCGGCACACCAAGGTGGGGATGAAAATACCTTCAATAGCTGTAATCTACTGTTTTCACGGTATTTTTGAACAGTGAGATGATGAAACTTGTCGCTTTAGCACCAAATACGTGTGCCGACCGAGCTGTGCATCTATCGAGTGATCAAAATCCTCTTTCATCGCATCGTGCTGGAAGGCCTGCGCGGAGAGTATTCGATCGCTGAATTGTACATATCTACACTCCTTCAAAGCGGAACCGCCACCCAGTCGACAAGTCCTGTGAGGCTCGGGTTTCCGGCGGCGCGCAGCTCCTGGCCGGCAGTCCAGGCGCCAGATGACATCCTGCGATAAACAGAACCAAGTGTGCGAGCAGAATGG
>JBGSKI010000387.1:0-1878 GCA_041741315.1 Hyphomonas sp.
GTCACCGCCGCGACATCGTCGCCGCCGGACCCGCGCACGACCAGCGCCACGCCGGTCGGGCCGCGATACTCGCCGAACACGTCGCGCAAAACTTGTCCCCATTCCCCGGTCGTCACGCCGGCCTTGGCACAGGCAATCGACGGTTCCATGATGTTCGCGCCGGATTTCGCCGCCTCGCGCAGCGCGTCGAGCGCGGCATTGACGGGCATCACATCGCGGGTCGATTTCCACATCATCAGGTCGCGCACCTGCATTCGCTCTTCCGCCGGATCGACGGTCTGGATCGCGCCGTCGCCCACGCCCAGCGGGCTCTCTTCGCTTTCGGTGTAGCGATTGACGCCAACCACGGTCAGGCTGCCGGATTCGATGGCCTTCACCCGCGCGGTATGCGCACCGACCAGGCTTTCCTTCATGAAATCGATGGACTGGGTCGCCCCGCCGCGCGCGTCGATGTCGGCCAGCGTGCGCCGGGCAAGGTCCATCAGTTCGGTTGTCTTCGCCTCGACGACATGGCTGCCATCGAACAGGTCTTCGTATTCCAGCAGGTCGGTCTCATAGGCAAGGATCTGCTGCAGGCGCAGCGACCATTGCTGGTCCCACGGACGCGGCAGGCCCATCGCCTCGTTCCAGGCCGGCAATTGCAGGGCCCGGCAGCGTGCCTTCTTCGACAGGGTCACGGCCAGCGCCTCGATCAGGATGCGGTAGACATTGTTCTCCGGCTGCGGCTCGGTCAGGCCCAGCGAATTAACCTGAACGCCATAGCGGAACAGCAGCGCCTTCGGATCGGTGACGCCATAGCGCTCCCGGCCGATCTCGTCCCAAAGTTCCACAAAGGCACGCATTTTACAGAGTTCCGTTACGAAACGCACTCCGGCATTCACGAAGAAGGAAATCCGCCCGAACACGATTGCAAAGTCTGCTTCCGGAACTTGCCCGCCTGCCTTGACCCGGTCCAGCACCGCAACCGCCGTGGCGAGGGCATAGGCCAGCTCCTGTTCCGGCGTCGCGCCCGCTTCCTGCAGGTGATAGGAGCAGACATTCATCGGGTTCCACTTGGGAACCTCCGTATAACACCAGGTCACCATGTCCGAGATCAGCCGCATTGACGGCTCCGGCGGGAACACATAGGTGCCGCGCGACAGGTATTCCTTGACGATGTCGTTCTGCGTCGTGCCGAGCAGCTTGCTCCGGTCGTCGCCGCGCTCATCCGCCAGCGCCACATAGAGCGCCAGCAGCCAGGCCGCCGGCGCATTGATCGTCATCGACGTGTTCATCTGCTCCAGCGGCAGTTCCGCGAACAATTCCCGCATGTCGCCGAGATGCTTGACCGGCACGCCTACCTTGCCGACTTCGCCGCGCGCCAGGATATGATCGGCATCGAACGCCGTCTGGGTCGGCAGGTCGAAGGCGATCGACAGGCCGGTCTGCCCCTTGGCGAGGTTCATCCGGTAGAGTTCGTTCGATTTGCGCGCCGTCGAATGCCCGGCATAGGTGCGGAAAATCCACGGCCGGTCGGGCGCGTGCTGGAATGGTGGCTGGCTGTCGGCCATGAATCGCGCCTCCCCGCGCAAATTTTTCTGCTGCGGCGCAGCATGCCGCGCCCGCCGGAGCGTGACAAGGGCGCTCGCCCGCCTTGCGGCAGCCTGTCCCAGCAACCACATCGCCCTCATGCCGGACTCTCTCAATCGCGGGCTGTCGCCCGAAGCCCTGAAACTCGTTCTGTCACTGCGCCTCGCCACCCTGCTGGCGTTTCCGGCAGCGGCCGGCCTCGCGGCGATCCTGCAGCGCAGCGTCCTTGTCCTGGTCTTGCTGGCCGCCGGGATGATGGCGGTCTCCTGGGTCGAGCGGATCCGCCTGCTGCGCGCCGCCGGCGAGACC
>JBGSKI010000388.1:0-4707 GCA_041741315.1 Hyphomonas sp.
TGCCTCCAGCCCGGCCGTTGCAGCCGCCTCGGCCAACTCCTTCGGGTCGGCACCATTATGCCCCGGTGCATTCGGCACCGTGAAGACCGGCGGCTTCAGGAACCGGAACGGCAGGAAGAAGCCGGTCGCATCCTTGGAAGCCAGCATGGCGGTGACCAGCGCCGTCTTGCCCGACTGCTGTTTCAGGTGACGCGCGATCGCGCGGGCGGCGTGGGGGTTATGACCGCCATCCAGCCAGACTTCGATGCCGGGCACTTCATCCGTCAGCGGACCTTTCTTCAGCCGCTGCATCCGGGCCGGCCACGTCACCGCGCGGGCCCCTTCGAAAATCGCGTCCTGGCAGATCCGGGTCGAATTGCCGAACAATTGCATCGCCATCGCAGCCAGCGCCGCATTGGCACGCTGATGCTCTCCGATCAGGCCGATGTCATCGGGCATGGCGTCGATGAAATGCGCCTTCAGCCGGTAGTGCGGGGCATTCAGTCGCGCCGCCTCTCCGGCAATCACCTCGTCGCATACCTTGCGCTGGATCGCGCTCAGTACCGGGCGGCGGTGGCGAATGATGCCCGCCTTCTCCCCTGCGATCTTGCGGATATCGGACCCGAGAAAGGCCTTGTGGTCAAAATCGACCGGCGTGATAACGCAGAGCGCCGGATCGTCGATCATATTGGTCGCATCGTAGCGCCCGCCCAGGCCAACCTCGAGGATGAGAAGATCGGCAGGGACTTCCGAGAAGGCCAGGAACGCGGTCGCGGTGGTCGCCTCGAAATGCGTGATCGACTGGCCCTGGATGGTGTCGAACGTGCGGTCGAGCCAGCCGACCAGCCGATCGTCATCGACGATCTGTCCGGCAAGGCGGATGCGCTCGTTGAAGCGGACAAGGTGCGGGCTGGTGAAGACGTGCACCTTCAGGCCCGCCGTTTCAGCCATGGCCCGCATGAAGGCGCAGGTCGAGCCCTTGCCATTGGTGCCGGCGACATGGATGACAGGCGGGAGGCGGTCCTGCGGACGCCCGAGCGATTCGAGCGCGGTCTTCACCCTCCCGAGGGAAAGTTCGATCACTTCGGGATATAGCCCTTCGAAGCGCTGCAGCGACGCGGCAACCGCCGCAGAATTTCCGATCAAGCAGTCTTGTCCTTGGGAACGTGCGTCTTCGGCGGCGTCAGGGGCCCGGACGGACGGTCCTCGCGGCGGCGGGATGCCGGCAACAGCAGGCCAAGCACGCGGGTCAGCGTCTCTTTCATCTTGCGGCGGTCGACCACGATGTCGACCTGGCCCTTCTCGCGCAGGAATTCGGACCTCTGGAAGCCCTTGGGCAGGCTCTCGCGGATTGTCTGCTCGATGACGCGCGGACCGGAGAAGGCGATCATCGCGCCGGGCTCGGCAATGTGCACGTCGCCGAGCATTGCGTAGGAGGCCGAGACGCCGCCGGATGTCGGGTCGGTCAACACGACGACATAAGGCAGCTTCGCGTCGGCGAGTTCATTGATGGCGAGCGTCGTGCGCGGCATCTGCATCAGGCTCAGCGTGCCCTCCTGCATGCGCGCGCCGCCGGAAGCCGTGCAGACGACAAAGGCCGACTTCCGGGCGAGCGCCATGTGCGCCGCCGTAATGAAGGCTTCGCCTGCCGCCATGCCGAGCGAACCGCCCATGAAGGCAAAATCCTGCACCAGGATCACCGCAGGGACGCCGCCGACCTTGCCATAGGCGGCGACCATGCAGTCGTCCTGCAGCAGCGGAGCGCCGCCATTCTCGGTTTCCTTCTTGTCGCGGGCAACAATCTTGGCCTTGGCAGCCTTGAGGCGCGCCGGATACGGCTTGTCGTCCTTGAACTTCAGCGGATCGACCGGCACCTCGGGCAGCGCGATCGGCTCCCAGCGCTCATCGTCGAACAGGAGGCGGAAACGGGTGCGCGGTGAAATTCGCAGGTGCGCCCCGGCTGGCGTGACGTGCCAGTTCTCTTCCAGGTCGGTCTTGTAGACGAGTTCACCGGAAACAGGACACTTCACCCAGAGGTCTTCTGGCGTATCCTTCTTGGTCATCATGGTCTTCAGGCCCGGGGGCGTGACCTTGTTGATCCAGTTCATCAGACAACCTCCACGGCTGTAACAGGCACTATTGTTTGGCGACCTTTGCGATCGCCCGGCTCAGTTCCCCTGCCAGTACGCCCATTTCTACGGGCGCGCGCGCGAATTCCCCTGATTCGTGTGCCCGTGCAGCATGCTCCACGAAAGCACTGCCTACGACAACCCCGTCGGCAATTTTAGCCATTTCCGCAGCTTGTGCACCATTTTTCACACCGAATCCGACGCAGACCGGCAATCCCGAAACGCGCCGGGCCATCTCGACGTTCCCGGCAATCGCCGCCGGGTCGGCACTGCCTGCGCCTGTTACCCCTGTTACGGCGACGAAATAGATGAAGCCGGAGGCGCCCTCGGCGACCTTCTTCATCCGTTCGGCATGAGTGGTCGGCGTGGCGAGCCGGATGACGGACAGATCATGCTTGGCATACTCGGCCCTGAGGACAGCATCCTCCTCGGGCGGCAGGTCGACAAGGATCGTGCCGTCGACCCCCGCCGCGTGCGCGGCCTCCGCAAATGGCGCATACCCGAGGGAATGGACCGGATTGGCATAGCCCATCAGGATCAGGGGCGTCGTCGTGTCCGTCTCGCGGAAGCGGGCGGCCAGCGACAGCGTGTCGAGCAGGGTCGTGTGGTTGGCGAGGGCGCGCAGCCCGGCCTTCTGGATCGCCGGGCCATCCGCCATCGGATCGGTGAACGGCGCGCCAAGTTCGATAATGTCGGCGCCATTGTCGCGCAGGGCACACAGCGCCTCAAAGCTCGTTTCGAGGTCCGGGTCGCCTGCCATCAGGTAGGCGACGAGAACGGCGCGGTTCTCCGCCTTCGCGCGGTCGAAGGCGGCGGTGATACGTTGGGTGGGCATCAGGTTTCCGTATTCTCCTTGACCCATTCCTCGTAGGGCGCGTGGGCGGCGATGCAGGGCAGCGCCACCAGCGCGGGTACATCATACGGATGGTGCGTCAGCACGAGCGCTTCGATCCGGTCCCAGTTCGCCTTAGGCGCCTTGAGCCAGAGGATGAACTCGAACGCCTGCTCGACAACGCCCTTCCACCGGTAGGTCGACGAGACCGGGCCCTCAAGATTGGCGCAGGCCGCAAGCTTGTGCTCAACGGCGGCGTCACCGATATCCTCCGCCACGCGGCGCGACGGACAGGTGATGCGGATGAGAAGAAGGTCGGTCACATCTCTACTCCAAGGTGCTTGGCGACAGAGAACACGTCCTTGTCGCCGCGGCCGCACATATTGAGAATCATCAGCCCGCCCTTGCCGAGTGCCTGCGCCACTTCGCCGACGCGGGCAATTGCATGCGCGGGCTCGAGCGCCGGGATAATGCCTTCGAGGCGCGTGCAGAGCTGGAATGCGGCGAGCGCCTCGTCATCCGTGCACGACAGGTATTCGGCCCGGCCCGTATCGCGCAGGAAGGCATGCTCCGGCCCGATGCCCGGATAGTCGAGCCCTGCGGAAATCGAATGCGCATCGACGATCTGGCCATCGTCCGTCTGCAGAAGATACGTACGATTTCCATGCAGGATGCCCGGTTTGCCGCCATTCAACGCCGCAGCGTGCATGCCGGTTTCAATACCATGGCCCGCCGCCTCAACACCGATCAGGCGCACGCCTTCGTCCTCGATGAAGGGATGGAACAGGCCGATCGCGTTCGACCCGCCGCCGATACAGGCCATGACCGCATCCGGCAGGCGCCCCTCCCGCTCCAGAATCTGCTGGCGCGCTTCCTTGCCGATGATCGACTGGAAATCGCGCACGATCTCCGGGTACGGATGAGGGCCGGCAGCCGTACCGATGCAGTAGAACGTGTTCTCGACATTCGTCACCCAGTCGCGCAGGGCCTCGTTCATTGCATCTTTCAGCGTGCCGGTGCCGGACGATACCGGCACGATCTTCGCGCCGAGCAGGCGCATCCGGAACACGTTCGGCTTCTGGCGTTCGACATCCGTCTCGCCCATGAAGACGACGCATTCGAGGCCGAAGCGGGCGCAGATCGTCGCCGTCGCAACGCCATGCTGGCCGGCCCCGGTTTCGGCGATGATCCGGGTCTTGCCCATGCGCCGGGCGAGCAGAACCTGCCCGAGGCAATTGTTGATCTTGTGCGCGCCGGTATGGTTCAGCTCGTCGCGCTTGAAGTAGATTTTTGCAGCCCCGAAATGTTCGGTCAGACGCTCCGCAAAATACAGCGGCGACGGGCGGCCCACATAATGCGTCCACAGGTCCTGCATCTCGGCCGCGAAAGCCGGGTCCTGCTTGGCCTTGCGATACTCGGCCTCAAGCTCCAGCACGAGGGGCATCAGCGTCTCGGCGACATAGCGTCCGCCGAACTCGCCAAACCGGCCGTTCGCGTCCGGCCATTTGTCCCAGGTATTGCGCAGGTCCATGAGGTTCAAAGTCCTTTTGCCGCGCGCAGGAAGGCGCGCACCAGTTCCCTGTCCTTTAACCCCCGTATCCGTTCCACACCAGAGGACACATCCACCGCAGCCGCGCCCGTTTGGCGGATCGCGCCTGCGACATTTTCCGGCGTCAGCCCGCCCGCCAGCAGCCAGGGTTTCGGCGCCGTCCAGCCCTTGAGGAGGCTCCAGTCGAACGCGGCCCCATGCCCGCCCTTCTGCGCGTC
>JBGSKI010000389.1:0-3264 GCA_041741315.1 Hyphomonas sp.
GCCTCGCCGACGCCATCGCCGCGCATCCGAACGTCGCCGCCGTGCGCTACCCGCACCGCAAGGACCACCCGCACTACGCCATCCACAAGGCCCAGATGAGCCTGGGCGGCACCATGCTGGCCTTGTCCGTCAAGGGCGGCCAGGAGGGTGCCTTCCGCTTCCTCAACGGTCTGGAACTGGTCGATATCTGCAACAATCTCGGCGACACAAAATCGCTCGCCTGCCACCCCTCGACCACCACCCACCGGGCCCTCTCCGATGCCGAACAGGCCTCGATGGGGCTCGACCGGTCATGGGTCCGGATGTCGGTCGGGCTGGAGGATGCAGACGATCTGGAAGCCGATCTCCTCCAGGCGCTTAACGCTGTGTGAACCAATCGGTCGCAATTTCGTCAAATGGCTCGCAGGTCACCTCCACCTTTATATGAACACGTCACCGACGGTGTCCGGATACGGGTGCGGCCGAAATTCATGTATGACGAATCCGAGCCTGCGGCCGGCCGGTTCATGTGGTCCTACACCGTGGATGTCGAGAACGAGAGCGACATGACCTGGACGATCATCCGCCGCCACTGGCGCATCGTCGACGCGCTCGGCCGGGTCCAGGCCGTCGACGGCGAAGGCGTGATCGGGCAGACGCCCACCCTCGGCCCCGGCGAGCGTTTCAGCTACACGTCCGGTGCGCCGCTGTCGGCCCCGTCCGGCATGATGTCCGGCACCTATGACCTGCTCGGCGACATGGGCGAGGAACTGACGGCCCGCATCCCCGTCTTCTCGCTCGACAGCCCCTACGACACATCCCGCCCGAGCTGACCTGACCCGCCTCAGCGAAACGGGAGCACTGGCTCAGCCCAGCGCTTCCCTGATCGCCGCTTCGATACCGTCCTGATCGGCGCCTTCGATATGCGTGTCGCCGAGGAAAAAGCCCGGCGTCCCGCCGACATCCAGCGCCCGGCCGAGCGCCTTCACATCCGCCAGCTGCTTCTGCAGGTCGACCGACTTCATGTCAGCCCGCATCTTGGCCGTGTCCATGCCGACCGACTTGGCAACGGAATCGATCTTCTCCTGCGTCAGGTCGTCATTCGATTTGACCTTCATCAGGGCGATATGGAATTGCCGGTACTTGCCCTGCTTGCGGGCGGCCAGCCCGGCCAGCGCCGCGTCTTCGCTGATGCCGCCGAAGATCGGGTATTCCTTGAACACGACCCGCACCTTGCCGTCATACTCCGCCGGCAGGCCCTGCACATAATCGACCGTCCGCTTGCAATAGCCGCAGCGGTAATCGAAGAACTCGACCAGCGTGATCGGCGCGTCCTCCGGCCCGATCGAGGGATCGGACGGGTTCTTGTACAATTCATCGGAATTCTGGGCGATCGCAGCCTTGCGGGCATCCGCGGCCTGTTTGGCGTCGCGCGCCTGCAAGGCGTAAAGCGCCTCTTCCACAACTTCCGGATGTGCGAGGATATAGTCGTGCACGATCGCCTCGATCTCTGCCTTGTCCATCGGTGCGGTCTTTGCCCCTTCGGCACAGGCCGGGGTCAGGACAAGCGGCATCATGGCACTTGCTGCGAGAATCTTGCGGATCATCAACACCACCTTCATTCGTTCGGTTTCGCGCCCGGATAGGCTGTACCGACTATAGAGGCAAGGCTTTCAGCGTCTACCGGACCTGACAGAGAGTTGATCCGGCTATTGCGGTCCGGCCGTCAGCGACAGGCTCAGCCCGCGCCGTCCCATCTGGTCATAGAAATCCCGGTTGTCAGGATTCGACGGATCGGTGATCAGCAGGATGTCGTCGGCGCGGCGGTAATCCACGCTGCCCTTGTCGAGCTGCTCCAGCGCACGGTGCGCGAACACGTTCGCCCGCATCAGGTCGCCGACCGAATAGGCCGACTCGGCCGTCGCCAGTTGCGCCTCGGGCCGGTTGCCCTGTTTTTCCATCGTTATCGCCAGCTGTGCCCAAGCGAAGGCATTCTCCGGTTCGGCCAACAGTGCATCGCGCAGGGCCTTCTCCGCTTCGGCCACGTCACCCGGCTCGGCCCGCGCGTTCAGCGACCGGGCATAGTTGATCAACAGCAGCGGCTGGCCGGGTTTCAGTTCCAGCGACTTGCGGTGCGGCTCGACGGATTCGGCGGCCTTGCCGCTCTCGAACAGGATCTGTCCCTTGAGTTCCCAGAAATACGGATTGTCCGGCTCGTCGGCCAGCAGCGAGTCGATATAGCCGAGCGCCACATCCACATCTGCGGCCTGCATCGCGGCAATCGCCCGCGCATAGCGCGCCGGCTCGCCCTTGTCCGAAGCCGGATATTCCCGCGCCACCTTGTTCGGGGTTTCGAGGAACCCGATCAGCTTGGCGCGCATCATTTCATACTGTTTCTGCGCGCGCGGCGTCGGCGGCACATCCTTCAGTCCGGACTCGTTGGCCAGCTGGCGAACGTTCTGGATGCGCTCCGATGCCAGCGGGTGCGACTGGAAATACGGATACCGGCGGGCCTGCGACAGGACCTGCTGGTAACGGAACTTCTCGAAGAAATCGACGATGCCTTCCGGCGACTCGCCCAGTTCCGTCAGGTAGGCCACCGCTGCCGTATCCGCCATCGCCTCTTCGGCGCGCGTGTGCACGAAGAAGTTCAGCGCCGCGAATTGCTGCGACGATCCGATCAGCGCCGCGCCGGCTCCGCCCTCGCCGGCAGCAATCGCCAGGATGCCAAGGCCGATGGACACCAGCGCCGGCCGGCTCGCCACCTGCGCGGCGCGCGTCCGGCTGACCGAGTGGCCGCAGGCTATGTGGCAGGTCTCGTGCGCAATCACGCCCTTGATCTGGGCCGGGGAGTCCGCCGCGATGATCAGGCCGGTATGAATATGGATGTTCTGCCCGTTCGCCACGAAGGCATTCAGCGACGGATCGTTGATGATGTAGAGCCCGACATCTGCGGGCTTCAGCCCGGCCACGGCCAGGATCGGGTCGGTCCACTCGTGCAGCGTTTCCTCGATCTCCGCATCGCGGATCAGCCCCTGTGCCGAGGCCGCCACCGCAAACAGCGCCGACGCCGCAGCGGCAGCAGCGATCCGGAAAAAACTGGGCACCTTCAAGGATGTCTCCTGTCGTGGACAAGCATCGTGCGAATTTACGGACCCGCAGGGCCAATAGCGAGGGAAAAGCTGCACAATGACAGAAATGTCAGGACTCGCCTGACGGGAACATGAACGACAGGGCGGGGTCGAGCCGCACGCCGACCTCGTCCCCTGCCTGCGGTGCCCCGGC
>JBGSKI010000390.1:0-14032 GCA_041741315.1 Hyphomonas sp.
GACCCGCGCGCCCGAACTCGAGCCGCAGATCATCGCCGCGAGCGAGGCCGATCGGGCGAGCCGAGCCAGGATGCCGGCGCCCAATACGACGATCCTCGCCAAGTCCTCCGCCGACGATGTCGACACCGGCGCCGATAGCGACGCCGACGAGGGCGAGGTCAACGTCGTCCGCGTCGCCAAGGGCGACAAGCTCGAGCAGATCCTGGTGAAGGGCGGCGCCGACCGCTGGCAGGCCAAGGCGATGGTCGAAGCGGCCCGCAACATCTTCACGGACGCCAACCTCGAGCCGGGCCTCGAGGTCCACTTGACGCTGGTGAACCCGCTGACCGACAGCAAGACCAAGGATCTCTCGCGTTTCAGCATCTTCGCCGATGGCCACCTTCACAAGCTCACCGTGCTGCGCGGCCCGAGCGGCGAGTTCGAGGCCAGCGCCACGCCGCGAGGCAGCGAGGCCGCCATGCGGGCACTGCTCGGCAGCGACGGCGATCCGGTGCGAAGCTCGAGCCTCTATGCGAGCGTCTACCATGCGCTCGCCATGCAGAGTGTGCCGCCGGACGTCATCCGGCAGATCCTCAAGGTCCACGCCTACGACACCGATTATCGCCGTCGCATCCGTCTCGGCGACCAGATCGAGATGTTCTTCGACGTGAAGGAGGAGGCGGGCCCCGGTCAGGAGCAGCAGCTCGGCGAACTCCTCTACACCTCGATCCTGGCCGGCGGAGAGACCTCGCGGTTCTATCGCTTCCGAACCCCTGACGGATCGGTCGATTTCTTCGACGACAAGGGCAATCACTCCCGCCGCTTCCTCATGCGCCGCCCCGTGCGCGGCAACGACGTGCGCCTGACGTCGGGTTTCGGCCTTCGCTTCCATCCACTGCTCAACGATCGCAAGATGCACACCGGTGTCGACTGGGCCGCACCGCCGGGCACGCCGATTCTGGCGTCGGGCAATGGCGTCATCGAGCAAGCTGGCCGCAAGGGCGCCTACGGCAACTATGTTCGCATCCGCCATGCCAACGGTTATCAGACCGCCTATGGGCACATGTCGCAGATCGCGCCGAACGTCAGCGAAGGCGTGAAAGTGCGCCAGGGACAGGTGATCGGCTACGTCGGATCGACCGGACTATCGTCAGGTCCGCACCTTCATTTCGAAGTGCTGGTCAACTCGCGGTTCGTCAATCCGATGTCGATCCAGGTTCCCCGCGAGCGGGAGCTCGATGCGCGCCAACGTGCGGATTTCGTCAAGGAGCGCGCGCGCATCGACGAGCTGATGCATCGCACGCCGGTCATGTCGGCCAGCAAATAGCTCAGAGCCCGCCGTCGTCCGCCTCGCGGGGCGGCTCGCCGAAGCGGCTGAGAAACCGCAGCTCCGGGGCGTCATCATAGAACGGCTGGTCGAATTCGATGCCGGCGCTGCGGCCGCGTCGCCAAACCACCCGACCCGACATCGCGATCGACTGATCGAGAACGATCGTAACTCGCTCGTCCACCGCAATCTCGGCATTGCAGCGCAAGCCCGCGCCACCCGTCGATATGTCGCGCAGGTTGACGGAGTCCTCGCCGCCCCGCCATTGCAGCACCGCCGGGCTATCGATTGAAAGGCGCGGAGAGCGCCGCAGCTCGGCCCAAGGGGGGATCTCGACGGCGCCACCGGCGCCGAGCAGCGGCGAGCCGCCCTCGCCTGCTTGTGAGAGCACAGTGACCAGCTCGCTCCGCAACCAACTGACGGGTGCGATACGATAGTGGTCGAGCTCCTCGCCCAGCGCGCCGAGCAGATCGAGCAGGGACCGGCAGGTGCGGCGCCACGCGATGGCTAGGCGCTCGGCTGACGTGAGGTCGGCCAGATCGAATCCGGCCGACGCCAGTGCGATCGTCGCGCTAATCGCCTCGGCCAGCACCTCGTTCATCTCCTCGAGGCATCGCGCTGTCGCCGTGCCGGACGTGATCCTGCGATACCGGGAGGCGCAGAGGATGTATCGGGACGACTCGCTCGGATAGTAGCGCAGCAGCAGGCGTGGCGACGGAACGCCGACGCCTGGCTCGCGCGGACGGCAAAGAGCGTTCGCGACGCTGGCGCAGGCGGTCGAGAGCACCGCGAGACGTACGACCTCGGGCTGAAGCGCCAGAACGATGGCCAGGGTGCGGGGCCGGGCCGCGTGGCGCCGGTCCGCCGATCTGCGCTCGTGCTCCAGCGATGCCAGCGCCAGGTCGGCGAGGTAGCGCGGCGAGAAACGCGCCTTGCTCCCATCGTCGGCCTCGAGCCCGATCGACGACGATTGTAACGCTCGGCTCGAGGTAAGCATCATCCGCTCTAACGCTCTCGAATTCGCCCGGATCGCACTTCTCGCCCTCGCAGCCGTGTCGGGCCAGTAAGGCGGTGCGCTCTATGGCATGAGGTCGAGCGCACGCATCGGAGACGAGGAGCCGGGTTGCGGTCCCGTCCGCCGAAGGGCGCATTCACCATGCCAGGGGCGGCTTGAGGCGAGGCGTCATGCCATCGGCACGCGAGAAATGTCGAGCGGCCGGCCACGCCTCCATTGTCGCGGTCAACTCTGTCCGAACCGTTAAGCTGCCAGACAAAAAAAGGCACCGGATGAGTTCATCCGGCGCCTTTCCGCTTCATTCATGCGACGTGTGTCAGGCGGCGGCCTGCACCGGCCAATCATTGATGGTGAGAGATCCATCACGCACCGAAACACGGACCGTGTCTCCGTCGCGAATGCCACCCGCGAGGATCTGCTCGGCGAGCGGATCCTGCACGTTCTTCTGGATGACTCGCTTCAGCGGGCGCGCGCCGTAAGCCGGATCGTAGCCACGGTTCGCCAGCCAGGTGCGGGCGGAATCGTCCAGCGTCACGATGATCTTGCGGTCATCGAGCAGCTTCTGCAGACGCTTCATCTGGATGTCGACGATCGCACCCATTTCGCTCCGCTGGAGGCGATGGAACAGGATGATCTCGTCCAGCCGGTTCAGGAACTCCGGACGGAACCGGGACTTCACTTCGGCCATCACCAGATCGCGAACGGCGTCGCTATCCTCGCCTTCTTGCTGCGTGACCAGATACTCGGAACCGATGTTCGAGGTCAGGATGATGATGGTGTTCTTGAAGTCCACCGTGCGGCCCTGGCCGTCGGTGAGACGGCCATCGTCGAGCACCTGCAGCAGCACGTTGAACACGTCCGGGTGCGCCTTCTCGATCTCATCGAACAGCACGACCTGATACGGACGCCGGCGCACCGCTTCCGTCAGCGCGCCGCCCTCCTCGTATCCAACGTAACCCGGAGGCGCGCCGATGAGGCGGGCCACCGAGTGCTTCTCCATGTACTCGCTCATGTCGTTGCGAACCATCGCGCTCTCGTCGTCGAACAAGTTCGCGGCGAGCGCCTTGGTCAGCTCCGTCTTGCCGACGCCCGTCGGACCGAGGAACATGAACGAGCCGATCGGGCGGTTCGGGTCCTGCAGGCCGGCACGCGCGCGGCGCACGGCATTCGACACGGCTTCAAGCGCGGCATCCTGGCCGACGACCCGCTCGCGCAATTCGTCTTCCATCTTGAGCAGCTTCTCGCGTTCGCCTTCCATCATCTTGTCGACCGGAATGCCGGTCCACTTGGAGACGACGCCGGCAATGTCTTCCGGCCGGACCACTTCGGAAACGAGACCGCCCTCGGAATCCTCGCTGCCCTCCGTGTCGCTGATCAGTTTCTGCAGGGCCGGGATGGTGGAGAATTTCAGCTCCGAGGCCCTGGCGAGGTCGCCCTGACGCTGCGCCTCGGCCATGTCCGCATACGCACGGTCCAGCTTTTCCTTCGCTGAGGCAGCGCCCTTGAGTTTGTCTTTCTCGGCGCTCCAGGCCATGGTCAGTTCGTCGGAATGCGACTGCAATTCGCCGATCTCGCCCTCGATTGTGGAGAGGCGATCTCGGGAGGCGGGATCCTTTTCCTTCTTGAGTGCTTCAGCTTCGATCTTCAGCTGCAGCAGGCGGCGGTCGATCTCGTCAAGCTCTTCCGGCTTCGAGTCCACCTGCATCCGCAGGCGCGAGGCGGCTTCGTCCATCAGGTCGATGGCCTTGTCCGGCAGGAAGCGGTCGGTGATATAGCGGTGCGCCAAAGTCGCAGCCGAGACAATCGCCGCATCGGAGACCCGAACGCCGTGATGGGACTCGTAGCGCCCCTTCAGTCCACGGAGGATGGAGATCGTATCCTCGACCGTCGGCTCATCGACGAACACCGCCATGAAGCGCCGGGCGAGCGCCGGATCGCCTTCGACATGTTTGCGATACTCGTCGAGCGTGGTGGCACCCACGCAGTGCAGTTCGCCGCGCGCGAGGGCGGGCTTCAGCAGGTTCGAGGCGTCCATCGCCCCATCGGCCTTCCCTGCCCCGACCAGTGTGTGCATCTCGTCGATGAACAGGATCACGCCGCCGGCGGCCTGGGTCACTTCGTTGAGGACGGCCTTCAGGCGTTCCTCGAACTCGCCCCGGAATTTCGCCCCGGCGATCAGCGCGCCCATGTCGAGCGCCATCAGGCGCTTGTCCTTCAGGCTTTCCGGCACGTCGCCATTGACGATGCGCAGGGCGAGGCCTTCGGCGATGGCCGTCTTGCCGACGCCGGGCTCCCCGATGAGGACCGGATTGTTCTTGGTACGGCGTGACAGGACCTGGATGGTGCGGCGGATTTCCTCGTCACGGCCGATCACCGGGTCGAGCTTGCCGTCGCGGGCATCCTGGGTCAGGTCGCGGGCATATTTCTTGAGGGCTTCATAGCCTTCCTCGGCATTCGCGCTGTCGGCGGTACGGCCCTGGCGCAATTGCGCGATGCCGCTCTCAAGCGCTTTCGGCGTCACACCGGCCGAGCGCAAAACGTCCGAGGCCGGATCGCCGGACAGGTTGGCAATCGACAGGAGCAACCGCTCGGTGGTGACGAAAGAGTCGCCCGCCTTGCGCGCCGAATCCTCGGCATCCTGGAACAGTTTGGCACCGGCCTGCTCCAAACGGAGCGCGGCGTTCGACCCGGACACTTTGGGAAGTTTCGCAAGCGCCGCATCGACGCCCTGCGCGACAAGCTCGGGCCGGCCGCCGCTGGCGCGGATCAGGTTCACGGCCATCTGGTCGCGGTCGTCGAGGATCAGTTTGAGGACATGCGCCGGGGTCAGGACCTGGTGGCCTGCGGCCAGCGCGGCGGTCTGGGCGCCCTGGATGATGGCGCGGGCGCGTTCGGTATATTGCTCAATATTCATGTGTCATCCCCTTTGGAAGGCAGATTGTATGTTGGCGAGGAACGCCCCGCTCAGCGGCAGCTATCCTCGGGCTTGCGCTTCATGTGGGGAGACACTTTCGGCCTTGCAACTCCCCTGCGGCGGGATGCCCGCAGGCAAGAAAAAGCCCGGCGAGCCGAGGGCTTGCCGGGCGATGTCATTTGCCGTGGCCGAACCGTCAATCGGTTGTTTCGGCCGGGGTCTCTGCGCCTTCGCTGGCAACCTTGCGGCGGCCGCGCGACAGGGTTTTCATGACGCCATCTGCCGGATCGGCTGGGGCAGCTTCCGCCTCCGCGGCAGGGGCTTCTTCCTCGCGCCGATTGCCGTTGTAGGGCTTGCGGCGGCTGCGTTCGCGGCGCGGGGCCTCCTCACGGCGCGGCTGTTCATTGCCGGAGTCAGCGTCATTGTCCGACTCGTCCGCATCGATCACGCGTAGCGAATCATCGTCCCGGTCCTGCTGAACCGGCGCATCGCGCCGCTCGACCCGGGCTTCGGTTTCTTCCGCTTCGCCCTGCGTGTCGATTCCGTCATCGTCCGACTCGTTGCGATTATTGTCGCGGTCATCGCGGCGCATGTCACGGTCGTCGCGATTGCCGCGATTCGGCTGCTGCGAGCGGTCGCGCGATTCGTTCTGCTTGGCGACGATGCGCAGGTAGTGCTCGGCAAACTGGAAGTAGGCTTCCGACAGCACGCGGTCGCCGCTGGTCTGGGCGTCCCGGGCATATTGCTGGTACTTGTCCAGCACCTGCTGTGCCGATCCCCGTATCTTCACATCAGGTCCTACGGACTCGAAATGACGATTGGGATTGTTGAAATTGTTCTGGTTATTATTACCGCCTGGTCGGCGATTGCGCCCGCGTGAGCGTTTCATGAAATCAGTCCCGTGTCATGCGCCCGCTGTTTCTTGCAGGCTTTTCCCGTCGCGCTGGCCCTTGGATAAGCTGGCCTCAGCCCCGAATTTGCGCGATTTAGTGAACGAAAAGCGGTGCCGGAATGGGACCCTTTTATCGATTCACACTCATCTTGTATCGTGTAACGCATTGGCCGCCAAGCGGAAATGTGAGTGTCAGGCAGCGGGCTTTTGTCCCTGTACGACGCGATCATTGCCGCCAAGGTCCCGGAATGAGGCAATCGCGGCAAAGCCTGCTGCGCGTAGCAGGGATTCCACAGCGTCCTTCTGGTCATGGCCGATCTCCAGCACCAGCCAGGCACCGGGCGCCATGCGCGCGGCGCCAAGCGCGGCGAGTTCTCGATAGGCAACGAGCCCGTCCGGACCGCCGTCCAGCGCTTGCACAGGATCATGCTCGCGTACTTCCGGATCGAGGCCCGGAATGTCCCCCGACGGAATATAGGGCGGATTGGAAACCACGAGGTTCGCCTCGCCCCAGCCGGTCCAATCGGCCCATGACGCAACGACAATGTCCGCCCGCGCTGACAGGTCCAGGCGGGCGAGGTTTTCTACCGCGAGGCTCGCCGCATCGGCGCACGCATCCACGCCCGTTCCGGTCGCACCGGGACGGTTGGCAAGGATGGCCGCCAGCAGGCAACCCGACCCCGTCCCGAGATCGGCAACCCTTGCTTGCCCACCGGACGGCATTAGGTTGAGCGCTGCCTCGACCACGGCCTCGCTGTCGGACCGGGGCACGAGCGCGCGTGCGTCGGACGCGAACGCAAGGCCATAGAATTCTGTCGTACCGACAATGTGCTGGAACGGCCGGCGCGTGATCCGCTCACGGATCATGGCGTCGAAGGTGGCCTGCACGACCGGGCTGGGCTGGTCCTGTTCCCGGCCGATAAGGGTCGCCGCGTCGATACCTGCTGCGTGCATCAGGAACTGGCGCGCCTCGAAGCGCGCTTCCGCAATCCCTGCCTCGCGCAAGCGCACGGTGCCAGTGAGGATCAGCGAAGCGAACGTCTCGTGCGGCAGTTAATTGGTCTCCATCGCGGCCAGTTTGCGTGCCTGGTCCTCGGTGATCAGCGATTCGATCACGTCCTGGAGCTTGTCGCCGGTAATGATCCGGTCGAGCGAGTAGAGCGTCAGGCCGATCCGGTGATCGGTCAGACGGTTTTCCGGGAAATTGTAGGTGCGGACTTTCTGGCTGCGGTCGCCGGTGCCGATCTGGCTGGCCCGGGCCTCGGCGCGGGCTGCGTCCTTCTCCGAACGCTCCTTTTCGTAGAGCCGGATCTTCAGCTGCTCCATCGCCTTCTCGCGGTTCACGTGCTGGGACTTTTCCGAACTCGTGACCATGATGTTTGTCGGCAAGTGAATGATGCGGACGGCCGAGTCCGTCGTGTTGACGTGCTGGCCCCCTGCCCCGGACGACCGCATCGTGTCGATGCGGATGTCTTCCGGACGGATGTCGATCTCGATATTTTCCGGTGCGGGCAGGACAGCGACGGTCGCAGCGGAGGTGTGAATACGGCCTTGTGTCTCCGTCGCCGGCACGCGCTGGACCCGGTGCACGCCGCTTTCCCATTTCATGTGGCCGAACACGCCGTCACCCGAGACATTGGCCACCAGTTCCTTGTAACCGCCGGCATCGCCCGGTGAGGCATCGACGACTTCGACCTTCCAGCCCATCAGCTGGGCATAGCGGGTGTACATCCGGAACAGGTCGCCCGCGAACAGGGCCGCTTCGTCGCCGCCGGTGCCGGCGCGCAGTTCCAGAACGATGTCGGCCTTGTCGTCGACATCCTTGGGCAACAGGAGGAGCTGCAGTTCCCGTTCAAGGTCCGGCAGGCGGTCCTTCAGGTCCTCGATTTCCATCCGGGCCAGTTCGGCCATTTCCGGCTCGCCGGACGCGGCCAGCATTTCTGCTTCTTCCAGGCCCTTGCGCGCCGTGCGCACTTCGCGCGCCTTCTCGGCCACAATGCGCAGCTCGGAATGTTCCTTGGAGAGGGCGATGATTTCTGCCGTTTCGGTGGCCGCACCCATACGGGCCTCGACCTGCTCGAAGCGGTCGATCACTGACTGGAGACGGGAAAGGGAGATTGTCGACATGGGCCGCCCCTTTAGAGGTCTTTTTACCGGAAGATAAGCCCCCACCAGCCGCGCGCTTGCCTGCGCATCCGGGCCGTTGGCATATCTTTCAGGCTTTTATGACACCTTGGGTGTCGAATTCGCCCTCGAAGGACACAGGAGGACAGGAATGAAATACGCCCTCATCGTTGCTGCCTTGTTCGCCGGCCTCGCGCTCGGGACCTGTTCGATCAAGGTCTGGCATTTCGACAAGGCGAGCCCGGCAGAGCAGCAGGCGTTCCTCAGCCGCGAAGGCCTCAAGCTCGCGCGCAAGCCCAGCATTCTCCAGCAGGAATTCTCCCGCATCATCGCCATTCGCATTGCCAAGAACAATCGCGCTGTCGACATTCACGTCCTGCTCGAACTGGACATGGGCGCGGCGCAACGGTCGTCATTGGCAAAGGAAGAGCGGTTGCAGCTGGCCTGCGCCGACTACAACCGCTCGCCGCTGTCAAAAGCAGGCATCGAAGCGACGACCCATCTGCGCCGCCCGGCGTCGCGGGCCGCTGCCCTGCCCGCCTCGAAGACCAAATCGGAACAGGCAATGGTCAACAGCACAGTCGTCGACTCGTTCAAGCTGACGCCCACGACATGTGCCGCCGCGGCGATCTCCTAGCCAAGTATCCGGATCACTTCCTTGCCCGCCAGCACGAACAGGGTGATCGAGGCCAGCGCGAACACGGCAAACCGCTGCATGACTTTCGGCGACAGGACCTGCACGAAGGAATGCACGACCCGCAAGCCGACATAGGTCCAGGCAATGTAGGTCGCCAGGTGGTCGCCGCCGCCGGTCAGGGCGGCAAAGAACATCAGGGCGTAGAAGATCGTCGGCTGTTCGTGCAGGTGGTTGTAATTGTCGGCGGCCGCGCGGACGTTCGGCGCAAATTCGCTGCCATAGGTCCCCGGATGGCGGGCATTGTCCGGATTCAACCCGGCCTTCTGCATCGCGGGAATCCGCGTCGCATACATCCATATCCACATCACCAGTGTCCACACGACGAGCGCCAGAACCGGGTACAGGAATTCCACGTTGATGGTCATTTCGGCTTGCCTCCCTCAGCAATTATCGGAGGAGCCTAGTCCGCAACCTGCTGATTGAATAGCGGAATCTCGGGCCGGGTCAGGTTCGAGATGGGACGAAAGGAACGCCGTAAAGGCGTCGATATCCTCCGACACCACACTGTGGCCACCGGGCCGGAGCCACCAGGCGATGGCGGCGTGAGGGTCGAAATCCTTGATCGAGGCTCCGTCGAGGCCGTTCGTGCCCTCGGCGACATAGACGGGGCTGGCGGCTTCGGCAGCCCGGTAGGAGGCGTTCGGGTCCGACCAGACATCGCGGCGGCCATTGCCGATCAGGACCGGCGTCGGGGCAAGGATCGCCAGCAATTCATGCTGGTCGACGGGAATCGCGTCGAGCCGGTCCAGCCATTGCTGGGCCTCCGGGGCGAGCCAGTGCGGATATGCCTTGGCCATGCGTGGCAGACCCTCGCCGGTCGTCGAGCGCGACAGCGACGAGCCGGCATATCCGGACTGGTGGGCGACCACGGCGGCGATGCGCCGGTCCCAGATGCCCGCAAGGATTGCCGACTTGCCGTGCCGGGAATGCCCCATCACGGCGATGCGTTCCGGGTCGATCCGGGGATCGGCTTCGAGCACGTCAACCGCCGCCGAGAAGCCATAGGCCCATGCCATGAGCGTACCGGTCGGATTGACCGGTCCTCCAAGTGCCGCCATCGCCGCCGGTGCGGCACCCTTGCTGTCGGGAATGAGCTCGGATGCGTAGAAGGTTGCGTAGGCGAGGCCTGCGTCGAAATAACGTTCCACAGGGGCCACGGCAATATAGGTGCCGAAGACCTGGGTCTCGATCTTGCCAAGCACTCCATCGAAATCCGGCCCCTGACAGACATTGCCATCGGCGGCCGTGACTGGCTCGTCGGGGAACACCGAGCAGTTGCTGGAGAATGTCTGGCTGATCACGGCGGGAGCACGGTGGGCACCGGCAGGAAATGCCGCGACCAAATGAAAGGTGCGGGCACCGTCACCGGACCCGACCGTCACTGCGGCTTCTTCCAGCGTGCCGCGGCCGGCAAGGTAGCCCGGATCGATCATCGTCCAGTCCCCGAACGAGACCGCCATGCCAGCCGGCCACGGGCCGTAGAGCGTGTCGGCAAACACGTCCTTGAGGTGTTCGCGCTCGGCCGGGTTGCCCACAAGGCTTGCAACATCGATCGGAGGCGACGCGGCCGGTTTGTTTGCCGTTTCGAGGCTCGCATAGTTCATTCCGAGCATGGTGCAGCTCGACATCACCAGCACGACCACGAAAATCACAAGCAGCAAGGGAAGGCGGACGGCGAACCAGAGGACCGATCGGAGCATGTTTATCTTGGCGCTTTCAGAAGGTGACGATGCCAGCGACCCTAACGGCATTTGGCGGAACGGCCAGCCGGTTCACGCAAATGTGGTCAGACGGCGGGAGGCTGGAATCGGTCCCTGAAGCGCCGGGAGCCGGGCACCGCATCGCCGGTGTCCAACTGGATCGAATAGTCCCCTTCCCCAGTGGGCGTGATTTCCCGGATCCGGTCACTGTTGACGAGGTGCGAGCGGTGAACGCGGACGTGGCCGCTCCCGGCCTCGTCCAGCAACTGCTCCAGTTCCGTCAGTGTCATGCGCGCGAGGATCACGCGGTCCGGCGTGACAACCTCCACATAATTGGATGCGGCACGTGCCTGAATCACATCCGCGACTTCAACGAAATGTGTCCGTCCACCGGTCTTAAGAGTGAGGCGGTGGCGGACCTTGGCTTCCCGGCGCGCCGCTGCCAGTTCCAGGCCGCGCTGTTCGGCGATGCGATTGAGCGAAAAGATGCCTGCAATAAGGGAATAGGTCACGACGTCCTTGCGGAACTCGTAGAGCCAGACCGAGGCATCCCCCATGCCGAACTCGTACTCGAACCCGAAGATAAGGGGCGACAGCAGCTTACGCAGCCAGACCATCAGCAGGATGTGAACGGTGGAGAAGGCCAGAATCCCGGCCAGATGAGCTGGGAGGTTGCTGCGCCAGGACGACCCGGTGACCGGGAACCGGCTCAGCATAAACATTATGAATGGCGTCAGCAGGAGGATGACGAAGTAAGACGTGCCTTCCCACAGCCAGGGGCCGTTGGTGAATTTCCTGCCCGCCGCAACCAGTTCGTCATGGCCGGACATGGAGTCGACGACGTACGAGGCCAGCATGAATGCCCCGAAATACAGCCAGCCCCGGCGGTCTGCCCGCCGGTCGGCTTCGGATTCCGGGTGCCTTGTCTCTGTGGTCACGCGGCTGTCTTGCCACACGCAGGGCTACGCTCGAAGCGGAAACCGCGCCACTTGTCCCGGCAGGCCGCCGCTCGTCCCCGCGTGTAGCCGCCTGTCCCGCCGGGCCGCCCGGCAAACCGCAGCGCGAGACCTTTCCGCCACCGGCTGGCATGCGGGACCCTGAAATTACGGAGACCCGACATGACCCCTGCCCCGCACTTTCCCCGCCGGTACGATCTCGACTGGTTGCGCATCATCGCGTTCGGCCTGCTCATTCTTTATCACACCGGCATGTTCTATGTGACGTGGGGCTGGCACGTGAAGAGCGTTCATGCGGGACCAGAGGCCGAGTGGTTGATGCGACTGGTCAATCCGTGGCGGCTGGCATTGCTGTTCTTCATTTCCGGGGTCGCCTTGCGGTTCGCCGCCGACAAGCTGGGGGCGGGGAAACTGGCCGGGGAGCGAAGCCTGCGGCTGGGCCTGCCGATCCTGTTCGGCATGGCCGTGGTGGTGGCGCCGCAGAGCTGGCTGCAACTGGTGGAATCCGGGGAATTCCGGGGAAGCTTCCTGAAATTCTGGCCTCAATACCTTGATTTTGGTTCGAATTTTTCGGTCACGACCCCAACATGGAATCATCTTTGGTACATCGTGTACCTGCTGGTCTACACGCTCCTCCTGGCACCCGTTGCGGGGCCATTGTCGCGATGGATGCAGGGGGCCGGAGGGCGGATCACCCAGGGGCTATTCGGCGGTCCGGCCGGCCCTTTGGCGCTCGTCGTGCTGCCGATCCTGCCGTTCCTGTTGTACCAGGCCGTGCTCGACCCGGTGTTCCCGACGACGCACGCGCTTATCGATGACTGGGCGAACCACGCCCATAGCGTGACCATCCTGATGTTCGGATTCCTGCTGGCCAAGGACCGGGCTTTCTGGGACGTCGTGCATCGTGCTACCCTCTGGACGGCCGGATTCGTGCTGGTTCTTGGCCTGGTTCTGTCCCTTTGCTGGAACAATTGGGAGGGTCTGCCGGATGGGGCGCGGATGGCTGCACGTTTCGGGACGACTCTCTATGCCTGGAGCGTGATCCTCACCGCCTTCGGCCTTGCCCAGCGTTTCCTCAACCGTCCGAGCCGGACCCTGACCTACATGACGGAGGCGATCTTTCCCTGGTACATCCTGCACCAGACGATCACGGTCTGTGCCGGTTTCTGGCTGACCCGCCAGCACCTGCCGGTCTGGGTCGAAGCGCCGCTGGTGATTGCGGCGACGTTTGGCGGATGTGCGCTGTTGCACGAACTGGTGATCCGGCGGGTCGGGTTCCTGCGGCCCCTGTTCGGCCTCAAGATGACGTCGTCCCTGGGCAAGGCGTCGTCGGCCACTGCCTGAGGCAAAGCAGCGCGCCAGTTGCGAATGGGTCTCATTTGCGTCTATGACGGGTGCCAGTCCGATCACAATTGCAGGGAACCTGATCCATGGCCTTCCAAATCAAACGCTGGACCCAGCTTGGCCTCGGCGCAGCCTTCGCAACCTCGGCGCTTGCCGGCTGTAGCCAGCCTGCCCCTTCCCCAGGTGCCGACGCCACGACCGAACAGGCCGCAGCCGCCCCGGCCGAGGAATCCGCCATGCCCGAAATGGGCGGCGCCGGTGAAGGTGGTGAAGGTGAAGGCGGCGTCTCGATGGACGCGGCGGCGCACAGCCCGGTTGTTTATAACACGGCCCTTGCCGTCGCCGAAGCGCATGTCCTGGCGGCCCGCGATGCCTATGCGGCAGGCGATACCCGCGCGGCCAGCGAGATGTTCGCGCACCCGGTGTCGGAAGTCCTGTTCGACATGGAGCCTGTCCTCGAAGCCCAGGGGGTCGAGGATTTCACCGACCTGTTGCTGGATGCTTCCGCTGCGACGATCGCCGGCGAGAGCGTCGACTCGATCCGCACCAGGACGGATGGCATTCTCGCCGCGCTGCACGCCGCCACGCTGAAGGCGCCGGATGACGGCACCCAGCCGGCCGGCATCGAAGCTGGCGTGACTGCGGACCTGATCGGCCGCTCGGTCACCATGTACCGGATCGCGTCGGAATCGGCAGAACTGGAACCCTATCTGGACGGATACGGCTTCTACAGCGCCGCCGCGCTGCATTTCGGCAAATCCGAAGCAGCCATCCGCGCGGCCAATGCCGACGCCGCGGATGCGATGCAGGAGGTTGTGTCCTTGCTGGCTGCTGCGTATCCGTCGGCGCTCCGCCCGGCAACGCTCGAGGCCGACCAGTCGGCACTGACCGTGGCGTCCTCGAACGTGCTGCTCGCGATGACCGAATAGGCCCGCCGGACCTGACGCTGTGTCATGGCTTGCAGTGTCCACCGAACCGGCTAGCCTGAGCCGCATGCGAATTCTTTCGATCCTTGCCGGCGGTGTCGCCGGACTGGCCGCCGGGGCGATCAGCGCGCTCGCGGCCGCAGGCATGATCGGCGGCG
>JBGSKI010000391.1:0-2179 GCA_041741315.1 Hyphomonas sp.
CTGGTTCCGGATTCCGTTCTTCGGCTAGGGCTTGGGGTCAGGCGGCGCCGGCTTCGGCGGTGCCGGCGCCGGGGCCCAGGACGCGACAGTGGCATAGCACGACAGTCCCCGGTCCGGGCCGGAACACACCATCCAGCCGCCACCATTGGCAAAGACAATGTATCGCACGCTCACATCGCCCGGCTGCGATTTGACCTCGCCCTGACAGTCCGGCTTGCCATTGGTCGAGATGATTTCCTCGACCAGCGTCAGGTGGCCATCGTCCTCCTCGTCGAGGCGCCACGTGCTCTTCAGCACTTCCTCGCCGGATCGGGTCTCCATCGTGCCATCCTCGAAAAAGCGGTAGCGGTCTTCGCAAAAGCCGTCCGGCACGTCGATGATCTTCAACATCCAGTTCTTCCAGGTGAGATAGGTGCCGTAATCGTCGTTCTCGTTGTTGCGGCGGGCATACCAGCCGACAGGCTTCCCGGTCGTCCCGTCCGCAGCCCGCGCCTCGCCCGTGAAGCGCCCATTCTCGAACACTGCCTCATGCTCGACCCAGTCGCCGCTGTTCACGCCAGCCCACCACACTGCGGAATTCTTTGTGCGGAAGGTCAGGATCGTCCGGCCGTCTTCCTCCCGCACCCTGCCGTCCACAAAGGCCCCCTCGTCGCCATAACGTTCGAAAGAACCCTCCACCACACCGTCATGGATGGCTGTGATATTCAGCCGGTCATGCTTTTCCGGCTTGTGGACATACGGGCTCAGCACCCGCAGTTGCCATTCACCGATGAGTGTATCGCTCGCCGTCGTGGGAACGTCGGCCTGCCAGTCGACAGCCATTTCAGGTTTCTGCGCTTCGGCGTTGCTGGCAGCGATTTCTTTCATCAGGGCAATGTCCTCCGGCGCAGGAACTGCCAATCCTGCCGAAACTGACCTGGAATCAGGTGTGGATGCGGGCGCTGAAATGGTGCAGGCGACAAGGATCGCCGCCGCGCCTGGAAGCAAAATATGGGACCTGTAGCTCATGACGTACGCCCTTCTGCGAGACGATTGACGAGCAGAGCCTTGTCTTCGCATTCGCATTTTGACAAGTACCCGCATCAACCGCTTGTGCCCCACACAGACCCCGTGGCAAAGGTCACCGCCATGGCCGACAGTGTTTCTCCCCTCGCCCCGTCCCTGTTCGCCGGTGCGCCGTCATCGGTGACCTTCAAGAAGCTGCGCAAGCGCCTCGTGCGCGGCGCGCTGCAGGCGATTGACACCTATGGCATGGTCGACCGCCGCGCCGTCGAGAGCGGCGAGCGGCCGCGCCCGAAATGGCTGGTCTGCCTGTCCGGTGGCAAGGACAGTTACGGCCTGCTCGCCGTCCTGCTCGACCTGCAATACCAGGGCGCCCTGCCGGTCGACCTGATCGCCTGCAATCTCGACCAGGGCCAGCCCGGATTCCCCAAGCACGTCCTGCCGGACTGGCTGGCGACGACCGGCGTGACCTTCCGTATCGTGACGGAGGACACCTATTCCATCGTCACGGAGAAAGTGCCCGAAGGGCGCACCTATTGCTCCATGTGCTCGCGCCTGCGCCGGGGCATCCTCTACCGCATCGCGCGCGAAGAAGGCTGCGAGGCCATCGTGCTCGGCCACCACCGGGACGACGCACTCGAAACCTTCATGATGAACCTGATCCATGGCGGCCGCCTCGCCGCGATGCCGCCGAAACTGCTGAACGACGAAGGCGATGTCTTCGTGCTCCGTCCCCTGATCACCGCTGCGGAAGACGATCTTGCGAAGTTTGCCGAAGCGATGAACTTCCCGATCATCCCGTGCAATCTCTGCGGCAGCCAGGACGGCCTGCAGCGCGTCGCGATGAAACACATGCTCGACGAGTGGGAGCGCAGGAAACCCGGAATCCGCCAGGTCATGGCCCATGCCCTCGCCACCGTCCGCCCGAGCCACCTGCACGACCCGGCCCTGTTCGACTTCGCCGCCCTCGCCATCGGCGGCACCGGCGAGGACGACCCGAACGTCCCGTTCTGAGATCAGGGACTGTCCGCAACCGGAAGGCCGGTCACGCCCGAAATCCAGTCCGCATACGCACCAACCCGCATATACACGCCCGGGCTTTCCGAGCGGGCGCATCCCAGCCCCCAGCTGACCACGCCGACCTGCACCGGCGCGTCGCCCTGCTGGCGCACCACCA
>JBGSKI010000392.1:0-3531 GCA_041741315.1 Hyphomonas sp.
TCGAACGCTACTTCTGCAGGCTGAAGCACTTCAGGCGCGTCGCCACCAGGTTCGACAAGCTTGCGCGGAACTTCCTGGCAAGCGTCCTCCTTGCTTCAACACGCCTTTGGCTCAGAGATTATGAGTCCACAACCTAGGCGGGCTGGACGTCCGAAACAGGAAGGTCTGATTTCCGTGGCAAGCCGGCCCGCCAGATGCAGACGGCGAGGAATCCGAACAGGAAGTTCGAGACGAAGACTTCCACGAGATGAAATGAGCGTACACCCCAGGGCATAAAGCTCGACGGCATCAGCAGCTGAAGGGACATGAAGGCGGCAAAGGCCAGTCCCGTTAGTGCGGCGCGGGTTCTTGTGCGGCCTGATATCTGCCGGGCGCCGATCCAGGCGAGGCCGGCCCAGATCAATCCGCGTCCGACCTGAAGAAGCGCCAATTCTCCCTGATCGATGTTCATGCCCTGCTCGTAATAGGCGCGCACGTCTGCCCCCTGCCAGGCGATCAGGAAGCCGGCACTGAAATAGAAGGCGATATAGAGCGGAATGATTGCGGCGACCTTCCAGATGTGTCCGGACAGGTGCAAGTCATCTGCCTCGCGCGGCTTCCACAGCAAGACTGCGAGGATACACGCCGGAAGACATTTCAGGAGGTTGCTGACTGGAATCAGCCAGAGGATTGCCGGCGAGAGCTTCAGGTAGTCGTTGAAGTAGACGGCCTCGATGAAGGAGAGCAGCGTCTGGACACCGTAATACAGGGCGAACAAGGAAGCACCCCGCAGGAACACACGTCCGCGCGTGTTCGCTGCGAGCAGGGCCAGCACGATGGCGTCAAGGAAGGCAGTGACGGCGATGCCGTCAAATACCCCGAACGGGCCGTCGTTCAGCAAGACCATTTCCGGTGGATGGAACAGGGCGGACCCAAGCATGCCCCCGATCATCTGGCCCGCCATAAGGGTTGCCCAGATCGCAAGGATCTTCAGGGAAAAAATGAAAGCACTCATGAAGCGATCCTTGTTCTTCGGGAAAGTTCGGCGTGGGCGGCGCTCGCCCAGCGGGCCTGAGCCTGCAGGCCGGTAAGACCGCTTTCGACGGCAAGACGGGCATGCGGGGGCATGGTGGCACCTTCTCTATCCAGAAACTCACGAATCGGCGCGATGCTCTCGGCCAGGGCATCCGCCAGTGAGTCGAGGAATCTCATGCTCACAACCGGGTCGGCCAACATGTCGAGAAAGGCAAAGCGCAGGATCGCGATCCCCCAATTGCGGGAGACATCCTCGGCTGTCAGCGGCTGCTTCAGCCAGGCATGAAAGGCATCGAGACCGAGCCGCGTCGGCTGGTATCGCGCGGCGGCGCCGGGCGCTGGCTCCAGCAATCCATCCCGCTGCAAGGCGTTCAGCGCCGGATAGATGCTGCCGGGGCTTGAGGAATATTGGCCCATCGGGGTCTCGGCAAAGACCTTGCGCAGGGCATAGCCGGAGCGTGGCTCCGCCGTACACAGTCCAAGGAGAATATAGCCCAGTGGTGAGATCTTCATGGGCTCAATTGATACGAATCGTACTAAATTGCAAGCGGCGCGTCGAACCAGGCCATTTCCCTTACGTCGCACTAGTCGCAGGGCGATCCCGTGCTAGAACGCCCTGTGTACGCAAACCTCCCAATGTCCGAGACAATTGCCCATGACCGTTATGAGTGACAGCACCGCGCTGGATGGCCTGAAGCCGACCGAGAAAATCAATGTCCGGAAGGTGTTCGGCCTGGACACGGACATGACCGTGCTCGGGTTCAAGCAGCGCACGGAATATGTACCGGAGTTCGACCCGGCCTACCGGTTTGATCCGCAGACCACGCTGGCGATCCTGGCGGGCTTCCAGCACAACCGGCGCGTGATGGTCCAAGGCTATCACGGCACCGGCAAGTCGACCCATATCGAGCAGGTTGCCGCGCGCCTCAACTGGCCGATGATCCGGGTCAACCTCGACAGCCATGTCAGCCGGATCGACATGGTGGGCAAGGACGCCATCGTTCTGAAAGAAGGCAAGCAGATTACGGAATTCCGAGAAGGCATACTGCCCTGGGCCCTGCAGCGCCCGGTGGCGATCGTGTTCGACGAATACGATGCCGGCCGCCCGGACGTGATGTTCGTGATCCAGCGCGTGCTCGAAGCGTCGGGCAAGCTGACCTTGCTGGACCAGAACCGCGTCATCTCGGCCAACCCGTATTTCCGCCTGTTCGCGACCACCAACACGGTTGGCCTTGGCGATACGACCGGGCTCTACCATGGCACGCAACAGCTGAACCAGGGCCAGATGGACCGTTGGAGCATCGTCACGACGTTGAACTATCTGGAACACGATGCCGAAGTGGAAATCGTGAAATCCAAGGCGACCGGCGTCGACGATGACACGCTGTCAAAAATGGTCACGCTTGCGGACCTGACGCGAAACGCCTTCATGGCTGGCGACCTGTCGACCGTGATGAGCCCGCGGACCGTGATCACATGGGCCGAGAATTTCGCCATCTTCGGCAGCCTCGGCCATGCCTTCCGCATGACCTTCCTCAACAAGTGCGATGAGCTTGAGCGGCCGCTGGTCGCCGAGATGTACCAGCGCTGTTTTGCCGAGGAGCTGCCCGAGAGCGCCCTGATGGTGAAGGTCGCCTGACATGGCGGCTGAGCCGATCATTCTGACGGCGGCGGACGGATTTGCGTTCGGCGCGTTGCGCTTCGCCCCTGTGGGTGCGCGCAAGGGCGGGCTTGTGCTCGTGCAGGAAATCTTCGGCGTCAATTCCTACATGATCGATGCCAGCGAGCGGTTCGCTGCCGAGGGCTACGAAGTGATCGCGCCGTCCATGTTCGACCGGCAGCAAAAGGGCTTCATTCGTGAAGACCATTCCATGGAGGCGATCGCCGAAGGTGGCGGCTATGCCCGCGCCAATGGCCTCGAAAACGCAATGGTGGATATTGCTGCCTGCATCGCGGTGCTCGAGGGACCGGTCTTCATCACTGGCTATTGCTATGGCGGGTCGATGGCGTTTATCGCGGCCTGCCAGCTCGATGGACTCGCGGCGGCGAGCGGCTATTATGGCAGCCTGGTTCCGGCCTTCAAGGACAGCGCCCCGAGATGCCCGGCCATCGTGCATTTCGGGCGGCGCGACGCGCATATTCCGATGGACGGCGTCGAGGCGTTTGCAGCGGCCCGGCCTGACGTGCCAGTGCATGTTTACGAAGCCGCGCATGGCTTTGCCCGTACGCGTACGGATGATTTCGATGCCGGGGCAGACGCGCTCGCGTTCCGGAGGACGCTCGATCTGTTCGAGGCGGCGGCCGGGCGTTAGACAGGGACATGGCCAAGGACACCTCACCCCAGGAATTGTTCAGACAGGCGCTCGCCACCACGACCAAGGCGATGAGCGCCGACCGGGACGTGGAAGTCAGCTTCGGCAATGATGTCGGCCAGGACGCCGAGCGCATCGTGCTGCGTCCGCCGCCGGTCCAGCTGCCGGCCAATGTGGCGGCGCGCATCCGCGGGGAGGCCGACGC
>JBGSKI010000393.1:0-9440 GCA_041741315.1 Hyphomonas sp.
AGTCTCGGCCGTCACCCTCCGGCGCGCTGCCGGTTTCGGTGCCTGTTGCGGAATGGGGTTCGGCGTGTGCGTCATGCGCGCAGTCTCCCCCCGCCCCGGCCCGGGCGGATAGACCGGCCGCATCCTGCAATCATCGCGCGCCGCCCCCTGCGGAGAGCGCCCGAACTCTCCCCCGGGGCCCGTTCACGGATCATTCCACAGGCGCAACGAAACCTGTGGAAAACTTCCCCCGGTGGACGAAAATTCATGGACAGGCTCTCGACTCAGGCGAGGTTTGGTGAGATCGTTTCGGTAAGCCAACGAGAGCCGACGGGAGCAGACCCGGAAAGGCGCGAAGGTGCAGCACATCGCCCCCGGAGGAAACCGGGGCCAGGAGCAGAGCCGGGAGACCGGCCGCGCAAAGGGCCCGGGCAGGCAACGGGAAAAAGCAGGCGGTGTCCGGACGAAGGGGAGCTAGACCCCGGGTAGCGGAGCTGTAGGCCGTGAACGGAGCGCAATCCGAAACACGGTGACCAAACGGTCGAAGCTGTCAGAAGCGGAGACGGGCGGTGGGCGCAGGATCATCCGGCGACGGATGACACCAGGCGCCAGGGGAATGGCGAGAGCGCCCGCAAGGGCGAACTGTCAGGACCAATCGGGCGATGGAAGCCCCGCGAGAGCGGGAGGGAAAGAACCCCGGTGCCAGTTGATGACCGGCGACGAGTGCATGCACAATGTCTCGGTAGTCCGATTCGGCTCACCAGGAAAGGCGCGCGCCCCAGGGCTCGCGCCTTTTTTTGGTTTTGGGGGATGGCGCATATAGTCCCAAGGCGCAAAACAACCGATCTTACCACTACTTTTTTGACTGTGGTGCAACACTACCTGTGCGAGGCGCCGAACCTTTATCTAATCCGAACTTTTGGTTTGCCAGCACTTTCGAATTTGGACTCATTTGGCTGGTATAGGATTCAGCTCGTTTAACACTGGAGGACAACCAATCACAGCGCTGAAAAGAATCAGCTTTTTGAGACATATCATGTGACCCTTTTCGGCTTCGATCTGGTCTTCGATTGGGGTGCAATACTTGTCAAAGTCGACAAGCTCGCGACTAAGGCCGCTTCATCGCTCGTTCTATCCGCATCCTGCAGAGCTATTTTTCTTGCACTAATTCGGGGCTGGTTGGCTAGTGCAAATCCGAGGCCGTCTTTCCTTTCACCACCTTTGAACCATGTCATAAATCGCTTTGGTGCAATTCCTACGAATGGCTCGAACTTTACTGAGGAAACGTCAGTTTTGCCGTCACCATCCAGAGAGATTTCTCTAGGGTAAAGTCGCTTCGCCAAGCTCTTGGGGTACGGCTCCACATAAACTACACGCCGAATTCCAGCGGAAATGATATGCCGAGCGCACATGTGGCAAGGAAACGTCGTGCAGTACAACGTCTGACTTTCAACAGCTTCTCCACGCCTCGCCGCATCCATTAGAGCAGACATTTCAGCATGAACAATTCGACCGTATTCCAGAATGCTAGAAATACGCTTTCCGCTTAATGAAACTGGCCCGTTTTTACTGATTAGCTCATCAGCGATATCACTTGTCGTTCGGCTTCTGTACGCTTTCGGCAACCAGTTTTTCGCCTTTTTGAATTCATCGATAATTTCTGAAATGAGTTCTTTTTTTATTGCACTAGTTGAATCATAGCCGATCTTGAAATCTCTTCGATCTTCCATTTCACCTTCATAGTCCTCCCAGTAAGCGCCTCCCCCAACTCGCGGAACTTCATTGCATCCCATTGCCAAGACATCACCGCATTTGGTGGATATAACCGCACCGACTTGTCTGGACAGATCTGCAGACCGAACCGCTACCGAATGGGCGTGGAACATGCCGTATTCATCGATGTTCGGAGTGATGAACGGAGCGCCCATGAAAAGACTCACTGCTCGCTTCATTTGCAATGGGAGTCGAGTACCTGCTTCTACAAAGACGTCCCCCAAAGGAAATACGTCGCGTACTGATTGTCCCAAAGTTTCAGCATCATCTTGATCGAGGTCAATTAGTTCTGATGCCTCAGCATTGAATGTGTCGGCGTCATGCACTGTTCTTGATCGCGCAATCTTCTGGCACAAATTGCGATGCCGACTTTCTCTTGATTCATAAATCGAAATCATAAGAAATGCGTCACCATATAGGCGACTCAGCATTTCATATTCATCGGGATGCTTCAAAGAATTAATAATGTAGGCGGTGTTGGGCTGAGGTGCGATTTCCGAACCTGTGAGCCTTTCCCGTTCTTTTCTGATCCTGGCGATTGCTAAGCGGGCAACCCCATCCCCTTTACCTATTCGATCGCGAATTGCATTGCCGCTCTGCATGAATAGTTTGATGCGTTCATTTTCACCGTTCGCCTCAGCTACAGTAGTCACTTCGGCGATGAGTTCACTCGCTTTGATGTGAATCACCTGGATCCCAAGCGGAGCCAAGTTTTTCACCAACTCTGCTTTCACAACTTCCATATCCGTTCCCACGGCCGCACACAGCCCTAAGAAAATTTCCGGCGCGACAACACTATCCATAATGTTCTCTTTTTGTTCTTTGTCAACAATGTTGCTCCATTAACCCGCAAAAAGCTTAAACTTTAGATAGCTTTCCTCGGAAGAATGGGCAGGTTCCAATCTCAAGGGCTAATAAATGCTCGAGAACACTTGGCGCGGACCAAAGCTCTGAAATACCACGACGGTCATACTGACAAAAGGACTCAACCTCGCGCCGTTCGACTCCCCCCTCCCCCAACGTGACGGCTTGCCTGGCATTTCTCGCCCCGGTAAGTTCCATTTCGAAACTCTGTCGGAGGCGCTGCCATGCCCAAAGCCTACATGTTGCCGGACAGCGAGCTGGTGCCGGAGCGGTTCAACCGGCGGGGCGAGGGGCATTTGCCCGGGCATCTCGGCATCACGGTCACCCATATCGGCCGCGACCGGGTCGAGGCCTATGTCGACATCGCCAGACACCATCACGCGCCGAACGGCTTCCTGCATGCCGGCAGCGTCGTCACCTTGGCGGACTCGCTCTGCGGCTATGGCGCGCTGGCGAACCTGCCGGCCGGGGCGACCGGCTTCACCACGGTGGAGCTGAAATCGAATATCTTTGCCACCGCGCTCGAGGGCCGGATGCTGGCGCGCGCGACCCCGGTGCATGCCGGCGCCACGACGCAGGTCTGGGATTGCGAGGTGACGCACGAGGAAACCGGCAAGCGGCTGGCTCTCTTCCGGTGTACCCAGCTCGTTCTGCGTCCGAAATCGTGACTTAAGCGGCCTGCGGGCGGACCTGTCCCGATCTTATGAACACTTTTCCCGGGTTTATGGACACTATCGGTACAGTTTTATGGACAGGTTTTCCGCCGTCCCGGCAGCGCCTCAGGGCTTGAGTTTGTATCCCGTACGGAACATCCACCAGACCGACGCCACCGCCACGACCGACAGGCCACCCGTCACCCACATGCCCGTCGCAATCGAGGAATTGGCGACGCCCAGGAAGCCATAGCGGAACCCGTCGATCATGTAGAAGAACGGGTCGAAATGCGCAATCGTCCGGAACGGCTCTGCCATCACCTTGATATCATAGAAGGTTCCGGACAGGAATGTCAGCGGCACGATGACGAAATTGGTCACCGCCGACAGGTGGTCGAACTTGTCGGCCCAGATCCCGCCCACCGCGCCGAGCCCGCCCAGCACGATGGCCGACGTCAGGCTGAACCAGACGATCGGCCAGACATGCGCGACGTGCAGGTCCGCCAGGCCGCTCGCTGCAATGCCTATTGCAGAAATCACGGCAACCACCAGGCCCCGAACCACCGCCCCGCCAAGGAAGCCGGCGGTCAATTCCATCGGCGACAGCGGCGGCATCAGGAAGTCGACATAGGTCGCGTTGAACTTCGCCTGCACAAGGCTCGAACTGGTGTTCTGGAAGGCATTCTGCAGGATCGCCATGACGATCAGGCCCGGCGCTAGAAACGTATTGTAATCAAGGCCGTGGAAGTCGCCCTCGAGCCGGCCGCGGTCGCCGAAGGCGAGCTTGAACACGGTCATGAAGAGCAGCGTGGTGACCACCGGGGCGAACACGGTCTGCATCCAGACCTTCATAAAACGGCCCACTTCGCGCTTGAAAAGGGTCCAAAGCCCGATCCAGTTCACCGCGCCATATTGGCGGATGCGCTGTAAATAAAGGGATTTTTCGGCGATGGCGGGGGAAGTCGTGGCGTCACTCATGGCGCCTATGTAGGGGCAATTCCGCCCGCAGGCGAGCCCTCCCGGCGATGCCGGGAGAAAAAGCAGGGAATTCCACAATGCCGCGCAGTTAACCACAAGATGTAGAATCCCTGTGGAATGCCGTGTCCCGCATGTTGTGTTTCATTTCGCTGCTGATACGATATCTAGGTGCTGAGGACGGTGGCGCGTAAGAGCCATCACAAGATATAGGGGCTGACGTTTCCGGGTACCGGAGGCGCACCAAGCAGGAAGGTGACGAGATGTCCTGGACGGATGAACGTGTGAATGCGTTGAAGAAACTCTGGTCGGAAGGCCATTCGGCCTCCCAGATCGCCAAACAACTCGGCGGCGTAACCCGCAATGCCGTGATCGGAAAAGTGCATCGCCTGGGCCTCTCCGGCCGGGCTACACCCTCCCGTCCGGTCAAGCGTCCGCCGCGCCTCGCAAGGCCGAAACCACGGGTTTTGCCAGACGGTTCGGTCAAGGTCGCCGCGCCGGTCATCACCGAGCGTCCGGAACTGCCGGTCATCGAGCGTCCGGCCGCCCTCGCCCCGCTGCCACCACTGCAGATGGCAGACGGCACCCCGGCCACAATCCTGACCCTCCGGGACTCCATGTGCAAATGGCCCATCGGCGATCCGGCAGACCCGAAATTCGCCTTCTGCGGCCGCAAGTCGGATTGTGGTCCATACTGCTCCGACCACGCCAAACTCGCCTTCCAGCCCGCCCGCAAACGGGATGCGAAGAAGGGTGAGTACGACTACGTGCGCCGCATCGCCGGCTGATTCAGCCCCACCGGCTCGCGGAGCCCGGAAGCCCCCGGATGATTTCCGGGGGCTTTTTCGTGCCGGACGCTGACAATGCGGCGCCCACTGGAATTGAGGCGGCGGCGCCCTACGTTCACAGCTCTGAGGTTTTCTCCAATCGCGGCACGAGTTAGGATAAGCATGGTGGGACTACGATTCGAGGAGCGGTCGCTGTGCTGGCAGACCTGATATCCGGAGAACTACCCTACCTGAGGCGATATGCACGGGCGCTCCTCGGAACGCGCGCGGCTGGGGATGCAGCCGTTGAATCCATGCTCGAAACCAAGATGCTGGTCCTGCTCAACGAAGGGCGCACGCCCTCCCAGCGGATGCACCTGTTCCGGGCACTTGATGAAACCATCATGGATGAATTGTCGACCGGCGATCTCAACCGCCAGGTCGCCAAGATCCTGCGCCGGATGACGACGGACGAACGCCGGTCTGTCATGCTGACGGCCGTAGAGGGGTTCAGCATCTTCGAGACGGCGGAAATCCTCGGTCACTCCACGGACTATGTCGAGGAAGCCCTGAAATGCGCGGAGTCTTCCCTGAAATCGGCACTCGCCACGACCGTTCTGATCATCGAGGACGAGGCCATGATCGCCGCCATGCTGGCCAGTATCGTGCGCGATTGCGGGCATCGCGTCCTTGGAGTCGGCACGACGCGCAAGGCGGCCGTCGAACTCGCCGGAACCGGCCCGTTCGGGCTGATCCTGTCCGATATCGCCCTGGCTGACGGCTCATCCGGTACGGACGCGGTCGACGACATCCAGAAGGCGCTGCCCAATCCGGTGCCCGTCATCTACATCACCGCCTATCCGAAACGCCTGCTCACCGGCGCCGACAATGAGCACGCCTTCCTGATCACCAAGCCGTTCCAGGCACGCCAGGTGCGCGCGATGATCGAACAGGCGGTGATGTCAGCCTATGTCGCGCCAGAAGAAGATGCCGCTTAGCGCGGCTTGACGACCTCACTGCCGCTGCGGGCCTCGCCTTCCCGGAAAAACCCCGTTATGGCGGGGTATGTCCGGCGCTCCCCCCTCCACCCCCGACAGCCTGTATGCCGCGCCGGCCAAATGGGTCGCCAGCGGCGCCGGCGCACAAGGCAACCTGTTCCTCACTGGACGGGCCGGAACCGGCAAGACGACCATGCTGCGGCGGTTCCTCGCCGATGCCGGCGAAAGCGCCATCGTGCTCGCGCCAACCGGTGTTGCCGCAATGAATGCCGGCGGCCAGACCATCCACTCCTTCTTCAAGTTCCCGCCGCGCCTGATGGAGGCGACCGACATCAAGCGGCTGCGTTCGACCCGCCTGATCAAGGCCGTTGAAACCATGATCATCGACGAGATATCGATGGTCCGCTCCGACATGCTCGATGCCATCGACAAGTCCCTGAAACTGAACCGGGGATCGAAACGCCCGTTCGGCGGCATACGGATGATCCTGTCAGGCGATCTGCACCAGCTGCCGCCGGTGGTCTCCAATGAAGAAGCCCCGATCCTGAAGGCACGCCATGGCGGCCAGTATTTCTTCAATGCGCCCGCTTTCCGGGATGCCGAATTCGCCCTGCTCGCCCTAAAACACGTGTTCCGGCAGGAAGACCCGCGCTTCCTCGCCCTGCTCGGCTCGCTCCGCTCCGGCCGTGTCACGCCCGGCGACGAGACGATCCTGAAGGGCCTCGTGTCGAACCGGTCGGCGGTCGACGCCTCGGAAACGCACGTCGTTCTGACGCCGAACAACGCGAATGCCTATCGCATCAACAAGGCCCGTCTCGACGGCCTCCCGGCCGTGTCGAAATTTTTTCCGGCAGACATCCAGGGCCAGTTCGACGAGAAGAGCTTTCCGACTGAAGCCGACCTTGAACTGAAGGAAGGCGCCCGGGTCATGCTGATCAAGAACGATCCGGAAGGCCGTTGGGTGAACGGATCGCTGGCCCAGGTCGAAGGCTTCTCCGGCAAGGGCGTGATCGTCTCGATCGACGGGCATGCCTACGAGATCGAACCGTCCGCATGGGAAAAATACCGCTACGAACTCGACACCGATACCAAGAAGGTGAAGCGCGAAGTGGTCGGCACGTTCAAGCAGGTGCCGCTGCGCCTCGCCTATGCCGCGACGATCCACAAGGCGCAGGGCCTGACGCTCGACAAGGTCTATATCGATTTCGATCATGGCATGTTCGCACACGGACAGGCCTATGTGGCCTTCTCTCGCGCCCGCACCCTTGAAGGTCTTGAAATCAGCCGGCCCCTGCGCCCGCGCGACCTGGTCATTGACCGCGACGCCTTCGCCTTCGGCAAGCTCGACATGATCGAGGACAATGAAGCCTATCTGCTGGCGAAATTCGCGAAGTCTGACGACCAGCTCGTCTAGAGCTTGTCGAACCGGTCTTTCAGGACACGGTCGGGATCCATCATCAGCCGTTCAAGTGCCGTCACGCGCTCGCGCAAATGGGCGATCTCGGCATCCTGCCTCGGGTCGGCGGTCGAGACCTCGGTCTTGCGCACCATGGCTGCAAAGATCAGGAACAGGGCCAGCAGGGCAAACGGATAAAGCACGGGCATCATTCAGCTCTCCTTCGGAGACAGACGATCACGCGAGCCGGGAAATCTCCTCGCGCAGGCGGTGGTCGCCATCGGTCACGATCTTCTCGAGCACCCGGACGCGCTCCTTGAGGCGCGCCACGTCGGCGGCCATGCGCGAATATTCCGCGTCATTCTCCACGTCGTGCTTCCGGGCTTCTTTCATCTTGATGTAATTGTTGAACACCCCGGCTCCCACCGAGACGATCACAATGATGACGACCATTTGAAACGGATCCATCGAGCTCTTCCTCCCGGCATATCGACAATCGATATTTAGTGCGGCCTGAACCGGCATTCAAGCAAAATCGCACGAAAATCAGAAAATCGGAAGGATCAGCGTCCGGTGGAACCGAAGCCCCCTGCCCCGCGCGCCGTCTCGCCGAGTGCATCGACCGGGCTCCAGGCAAGCTGCGTCACCGGTGCCAGCACGAGCTGGGCGATGCGCTCGCCGCGCCGGATGGTGAAGGCTTCGGCGCCGAGATTGATCAGGATGACCTTGATCTCGCCGCGATAATCGCTGTCGATCGTGCCCGGCGTATTGAGGCAGGTCAGGCCATGCTTGGCGGCGAGGCCGGACCGCGGCCGCACTTGGATTTCATAACCTTCAGGGATCGCCACAGAGAGGCCGGTCGGCACCACGGCCCGCGCGCCGGGTGCCAGAACCATCGGTTCCCCCTCCGGCACGGCCGCCCGCACGTCCATGCCAGCCGAGCCCGATGTCTCGTAAGCTGGCAGGTCAAGCCCCGCGAAATGCGGCAGCGGGCATAAGTCTACATTTACCTTGTTCATGGCCGGATCGGTTGCGGGAGTCGGTTGGGCGAGTCAAGCGGGACGGTTCCGGTTCCCCCACACGCACAATACTGCCCGCATCAGGCCGGGCTCAGCCGCTCGCGCAATTCCCGCTTCAGGAACTTGCCGCTGGCATTGCGCGGCAGCGGCTCGTCGAGGAACCAGATGTAGCGCGGCACCTTGTGTTTCGCCATGATCGCGGCGCAATGCGCGCGCATCCCTGCATCGTCCAGATCGTCACCCGGCTTCAGCACGACAGCCACGCCAACTTCCTCGCCGAGCCGCTCGTCCATCACACCGAACACGCAGCATTCCGCGACCGCCGGGTGGCGATAGATCACCGCTTCGACTTCCGCGCAGTAGATGTTTTCGCCGCCACGCAGGACCATGTCCTTCTTGCGGTCAACGATGAAGATGAAGCCATGTTCGTCGATGCGGGCAATGTCGCCGGTATGCAGCCAGCCATCGGTGATCGACGCGGCGGTGGCGTCCGGCCGGTTGATATAGCCCTTGATGACCGACGAGCCCTTGACCCAGAGCTCGCCGACCTCACCCGGTGCAACCGTGTTGCCTGCATCGTCGACGCACTTGGCCTCGAAATTCGGCATGTAGGGGCCCGCGCTGTCAGGCTTGTCGACGAAGAAGTCGGCAGAGATCGACGTGATGATCCCGCAGGTCTCGGTCATGCCATAACCGGTGCCCGGCCGGGCGGTCGCGACCCGAGATTCGATCTTGAGCACGAGGTCCGGCGGCACCTGCGCGCCACCGCCGGCCAGCGTGGTGAGGCTGGACGTGTCGGTCGTGGCAAAGTCCGGATGATTGATCAGTTCGCGCGCCATGGTCGGCACGCCGCTCATGCCGGTCACTTTTTCCCGCTCGATCAGGCGCAGCGCCTCGCCGGCATCCCAGCGGTACATCAGGACCATCGCCCCGCCAGCCGCCGTCGTCGTGTACGCCCCGCAATTGTTGGCGGTGACGTGGAACAGCGGCGTCGTGATCAATGTCACCGGAATCGG
>JBGSKI010000394.1:0-9450 GCA_041741315.1 Hyphomonas sp.
CAGACCGGTCCGCCGGACGCCTCATCGTGGCGCGAAGCCGGGCGGGCAGGGCGGTCTGGCCGGTCCGGCCGGGCGTGTGCATTTCGCCGTCTTCCATGGTTGCGCGGCATTTGGATCGTCCTTATAAGGCCGCTTCCGGTACGGATCGGAGGCGTTCAGGCGCCCTTGTGAAGCCCCGGCGCGATGGCGTCAAACGGCGCGTGGTCGCGGGTCCCGTGGAGGGATGGGAGAGTGGTTAAATCCACCAGACTGTAAATCTGGCCGCCTAGCGTACGCTGGTTCGAATCCAGCTCCCTCCACCACCCGCCCCGCGCGCCCGCGGCGCCAGGCCCGGTAACGGGCGGGTATAGCACAATGGTAGTGCAGCAGCCTTCCAAGCTGAGTATGTCGGTTCGATCCCGTCTACCCGCTCCAACCTGCCGGCCGGTTCCGGCCGCCGCCTTTCTTCATTGCCCCCGTCACGTCCGTTTGTTGCGCTGCAGCATCGAAATCCCTGTCCGGACGCGCCGCCTGCCGCCGGGGCATGGCTTGAGCCGTTTTATAACGTGTTCTAGTTTTTCTGAAACGAGGACACATGATGACTGCTCCCACCCTTTCCCGCGTCCGCAAATCCATTCTTCCCTCCGCCGGCGACACCTGGGCCAGCATCGCCCGGCGCGAATTGCCCGACATGAGCGAAGAAGCTGGCATCGCCGGCCTGCAAAGCTGGAACCTGCACGTCTTCATGCGTGCCTCGATGGGCATGGCGGGCAAGGGCAACCCGATCCTCCCGAGCGACGTGATCTTTATCGAGCCGCCGCTGGCCTACGGATGAGCGGCGCCGTCATCAGCCGGGTGCAACTTGCGGCGGCCCATGATGGCGATGCCGAACTGATCCTGTCCCTGCGGTTCGAGAATGGCGGCGAGTCGCTGGTCAGCCTCGACGAGCACGCCGTGCGTGCGCTGATGGACGCGCACGGCTTCGACGACCCTGACGCGCTGGTCGGCACCGGATGGGAACCCGTCCGCGATGCGCTCGCCGCTTCATCCAACCGATACATGACTCCGAATTCAAACGCTTAGCGAAGGGAACGCCAGACAATGTATGATCTCGTGATCAGGAATGGAAATGTGGTCGACGGCTCGGGCCTGCCCGCCTTCAAGGCCGATATCGCCATCAAGGGCGACCGGATCGTCAAGATCGGCAAGGTCACTGGTGCGGCCACGGACGAAATCGACGCCGCCGGCAAGACGGTGACGCCGGGCTTCATCGATCCGCACACGCACTTCGATGCCCAGCTCCTGTGGGACGGCTATGCCAAGCCCGCCCTGTCGCACGGCGTCACCACCATCGTGCCGGGCAATTGCTCCCTGTCGCTCGCGCCGCTCAAGGCCAGCCACCGGATGAAACTGGTCGGCATGTTCAACCAGATCGAAGAGATGCCGCTGGTCGCCTTCAAGGAAGGCGTCGTGTGGGACTGGGAAACCTTCTCCGAATACATCGCGCGCATCCGGAAGGGTCTTGCGATCAACGTCGCGCCGCTGGTCGGCCACAGCGTCATCCGCCTCTGGGTGATGAACGATGCGGCGATGGAGCGCATCGCGACCGACGCGGAAATCGCCGAGATGCAGGGCGTCCTGCGCGAATGCCTCGACGCTGGCGCGGTCGGCCTGTCGACCAGCTATGTCGACATGGACGAGCGCCTGCAGCCGGTGCCGAGCCGCCTCGCCGATGCCCGCGAAGTCGATGCGCTGGCCGCCGTGCTCGGCGAATATGGCCGTGTGCTGCAGATCGTTCCTGAATTCTACGACCCGGACCTCACCGTCGCCCGCCTCGACCAGTTGGCGGAGCTGTCCCTCAGGCACAATATTCCGACCACGTTCTCGCCCCTGTTCGTCAACGCCGACAACGGCCCGGCCATCGAACGCATCATGCAGCGCGTCGACGAGCAGTTCGCGCGCGGGGCCCGCGTCTGGCCACAGGTGCAGACGCGCCCCATCGATATCAGCTTCTGCTTCGCCGTTCCGAGCCTCCTGTTCATGCGCTTCCCGAGCTGGTACCGGATCATGCGTTTCGGCACGCCGGCGGAAATCATGGCGACCTTCGCCGACCCGGTCCGGCGTCAGGCCCTGATCCAGGAAGCCGCACCGCTGCAACAGCTCTGGCCGACGCTCATCCTGCGCCAGGTCAAGACCGATGCGAACCAGAAATATGTCGGCAGGACGCTCGGCGAGATCGCCAAATTGCGCGGCACGACGCCGGTCGAAGCGATGATCGACCTGTCGATCGAAGAAGAGCTTGACGCACACTTCCTGTCGGCAGGCATGGGCCACAATGACGACGAGAAAGTCGGCGGCCTGCTGCGCCACCCGAACGTGCATATCGGTGCCAGCGACGGCGGCGCGCACATCCTCTCCTTCTCGACCTATGGCGACACCGGATACCTCTTCTCCCACTTCGTCCGTGAGCTGAAATCCATGACGATCGAGGCCGCTGTCAGGAAGATCACGTCGGAAACCGCCGCCATCTGGGGCATCCCGGAACGCGGACTTCTGAAGGCCGGCTATGTCGCCGACATCGCGATCTTCAATCCCGGAACGATTGCGCGCGGCGAAGAGAAATTCGTCAATGACGTGCCCGGCGACGGCCACCGTTATGTGCGGGATTCGCTCGGCATGGACACGGTCATTGTCGGCGGCGGCATCGCATGGTCGGATGCGGACGGCTATCGCGAAGCCCGCGGGCAGGTCCTTCCGGGCGTCAAGGGCGACACGCCGGAAATGGCCGCCGCATGAGCTGGCCGGGCGTTACGCAGCGCAGGGTTCGCACCAACGGGATCGAGCTGAACATTGCCGAGGCCGGCAAGGGTCCGCTCGTCCTGTTGCTGCACGGCTTCCCGGAGTCCTGGTATTCCTGGCGTCACCAGTTCAAGCCACTGGCGGATGCGGGCTACCATGTCGTCGCGCCGGACATGCGCGGCTACGGCAAGAGCGACAAGCCGGCCGAGATCACGGCCTATAACCAGGTCGAAGTGGTCAATGACATTATCGGCCTCGTCCCGGCGCTCGGCTACGAGACGGCCGTGGTGATCGGCCATGACTGGGGCGCGCCGACGGCCTGGTCGACCGCTCTGCACCATCCGTCCGTGGTCCGCGCAGTCGGCGCATTGTCCGTACCCTTCCTTCCGAGGTCACCGGTCGCGCCGATGGCGATGCTTCGGGAAATGTACAAGGGCCAGTTCTTCTACCAGCTCTACTTCTTCGAGCCCGGCGTTGCGGAGGCCGAATTCGAGGCCGACATCCGCACGGCCCTGCGCAAGTTCCTGGTCCTCGCCGGTGGCGAGACGGACCTCGCGTCGCTGCCGCCGAAGAAGGAAGACGACGACATGTTTTCGGATTTTCCCTATCCGGAAACCCTGCCGGCCTGGCTCAGCGAGGCGGACCTCGACTTCTACGAGGCGGAATTCAAGGCTTCCGGCATGCGCGGCCCGCTCAACTATTACCGCAATCACGACCTCACATGGAAGCTCACCGAAGGCGCGCCGATGACGATCGCGCAGCCGGCCATGTTCCTGGCCGGAGCGAATGACGGCGTCATCATCATGGCCGCCGAGATGCTGAAAGTCATGCCGCTTTTCGTCACCGACCTGCGGGTGAACAAGCTGATCCCCGGCGCCGGACACTGGACGCAACAGGAAGCACCTGAGGCAGTGAACGAGACCATCCTCGAATTCCTGAAGGGCGTAGACGGATGACCGAATCCGTTGCCGTGATCGGGGCCGGCATGGGCGGCCTCTGCACCGCTCTGGCACTCGCCCCGACCGGCCGTGAGATCGTCCTGCTGGAGCGCGACGGCGATCCGCCCGGTGACGACCTCGATATCGTGTTCCGCGAATGGCGTCATACCGGCGTCGGCCAGCTGCGCCAGAGCCACGCCTTCCTCGCGCGCCTGCGCTCGTTCATCAAGGCGGAGCATCCGCGCCTGCTTGACGAACTTCTGGCGCTCGGCGTGCGCGAACTGCCGCTGGAAGGCATGCTCAGCGACATCCTGCGCGAAACCTACACGCCCGAACCCTCCGACGCCGAACTGACCATCATCACCAGCCGCCGCACGACGCTCGAACTCGCCATGCGCCGCTATGTCCAGTCCCTGCCGAATGTCAGCATCCGGTCGAATTTCCTGGTGCGCCGCCTGATCACGGACAAGGCTGCTGACGGAACGATCCTCGTGCGCGGTGTCGAAGGCGAATGCGCCGGCGAACCGGCCGCGTTCAAGGCCGATATCACGGTCGACGCCTCCGGCAAGGATGGCTTCACGATCGATCAGATCAGGGAGGAAGGCGGCACGATCCACGAGGAGGGCGAAACGGCCGGTATCCTCTATTTCACCCGTCATTACCGCCTCAATCCCGGCATGGACGAACCCTCGCGCGTCGACAACCCGCCCGCCACGGGCGACCTTGGCTTCCTCAAGTTCGGCGTCTTCCCGGGCGACAATGGCTGCTTCTCGATCACGCTCGCCATTCCGGAAGTCGAGATGGAACTGCGCAAGGCCATTCTGGACCCGGACCTTTTCCACGCCATGACCTTGCTGCTGCCCGGCCTTCGCCCGTGGACCCATCCGGACCGGTCCCGGCCGGTCGGCAAGGTCCACGGCATGGGAAACCTGCTCTCCCGCTGGCGCGACCTGGTCGTCGACGGCAAACCCGCTGCGCTCGGCTATTTCCCGCTCGGCGACACGCTGGTGCGGACCAATCCGCTCTATGGCCGCGGCTGTTCCTTCGCGGCCGTCAGTGCGCAGATGTTGCGCCGCGCGCTTGAGGACACCAATGATCCCGCCGCCCGTGCGATCGGCTTCGCCGGTCACCTGCGCAAGGAATTGAAGCCCTACTACATCACCCAGCGCACACAGGATCGCGCCGCCATCAAGCGTGCCCGCCGGATCCTGACACCGGAATACAGGAAGAGCCTGCGCGCGAAAGTGCTGGAAAGCTTCTTCGAAGACGGCGTGCAGGTCGCTGTGCGCTCGGACATCCGTCTACTGAGGGATGCCATGCGCGGCTTCCACATGCTGGAACATCCCGACAAATGGCTTGGCCGCCCGGCCAACCTGGCAAAGGTGATCCAGTACTGGATGCGCGGCAAGACGCGCAACGCGGCGGCCTATCCGCCAAAGGCCGGGCCCGAACGCACCGACATGTTCATCGACCTCAGGCTCGACTATCAGGCCGACATCGACCGTATCGCGGCAGGTGCCTGACATGCAGGACCAGCCAGAAACGGAGACCACCGAAGAGCCCGGAAAGCGCGAGCAGGCCAAGGCCGAACGCCGGTCCCGCATCGTCCAGGCCGCGCGCGACCTGATCCGGGAAACCGGCGATACGAACCTCTCCATGCGGATGATCGCCAAGCGTGCCGATGTCAGCCTCGCGACGCCCTACAACCTGTTCGGATCGAAGCGCGCCGTTGTGCTCGCCGTGTTCGAGGACGAACGCGACTTCGCCGTCCGGTTCAGCCAGATCCAGGCCGCCAATGCCATCGACCGCCTGTTCGATGCCCACGCCCTGGCCGTCAGCTATTTCACCGACGACCCGGATTTCTACCGTCCCCTCTGGAAGGCGCTGCTCGACAGTCAGGGAACGGATGAAACCGGTCTCGTGACGCCGGAGCGGCTCGCCCGCAACCGCGCCGCCTGGCATGCCCTGCTTGAAGCGGGGCGTCAGGAAGGCCTGCTGATGGCCGATCTGCCCATCGATGAAGTCGAGCGCACGCTGTCCTATCTCGCCAATGGCGTCATGCTCAACTGGGCCATGGGCGCGCTGCCGACAGAGGCGCTGCTACCCTCTGGCGCGCTCGGCTATGCCGTCGCCCTGCGCGGCGTCGCGACGCCGGCGGGCCAGGACATCCTGCTGCCCAGGATCCATGCCTACAGCCGCATGCTCGCCCCGACCGGAGAGGCAACAGGCGGCGCCCGTCTCCGCGCCCGCTCCACCTGATCCCGCGCATCTGTCCGGAAAATTCGGGCATGGCAACCCCGGCGGAGTCCGCTAGACTGACGGCCAGTCCAAATCCGTCCCGAAGGCTTCCCATGAAACGCTCCGCCTGCGCCCTCCTGTTCTCCGCCGCCCTCATGGGCTGCGTTCACGTTTCGCATGTCACCGTTGCCAACCCGGCAGACCTCGCCGCCTCGCTGACGCCGCTGCCCATGGTGACCGGCGGGCGCACCACCGTCACCGGCCAGCGCCAATGGCCGGGCACCTATTACGAATCTGCCTTCAAAGGCACCGAGGCCTATTTCCGCGTCGGCCCGGGCGACGTGCACCTGAAAGTGACCGTCGATGGCGGCGCGCCCACTTACCTGACCCGGCCGGCTGCAGGCGTCTACAGCGTCGGACCGGTCGAGGATGGCGCCCACACGGTGCGGATTGACGTGATCAGTGAAAGCCAGGGCGGCGCGACATCTTTCGGCGGTTTCGAGGCCACCCCGGCCGTCGCCGCGATGCCATTAAAAGTCCGTTCCCGGCAGATCGAATTCATCGGCGATTCCCACACGGTCGGATACGGCAACACTTCACCGACGCGCGATTGTACGGAGGCGGACGTCTGGCAGACCACCGACACATCGCAGGGCTTCGGCGCGCTTGTGTCAAAGAGGTTCGATGCCGACTACCAGGTCAACGCCATTTCCGGCCGCGGCGTCGTGCGCAACTATAATGGCGGCGCAGGGGATACTCTGCCTGCGGCCTATCCCTACATCCTGTTCGACCGCGAGACGCCCTACACATCCGCCACATGGCGTCCGGATTTCATCGTCATCGCGCTCGGCACCAATGATTTCTCGACCGCGCTGCACGATGGCGAACCCTGGGCAACGCGCGAGGAACTCCACGCCGATTTCGAAACCACCTATGCCGCCTTCCTGCAGGGCCTGCGGACGAAGAACCCGGACGCCTATCTCATCGTCTGGGCGACCGACATGGCGGACGGAGAAATCGCCGCCGCGGCGGGCAAGGCCGTCGCACTGGCTGAGGCCGCCGGCGTGCAGGACATCACCTTCCTGCCGGTCAGCGGCCTCGAAATGACCGGCTGCCACTACCATCCGGACCTTGCCGACAACCAGCGCCTCGCCGACCTGTTCGGCATCGTCATCGAGGCCCACCCGGAACGGTGGGGCGGCAACTAGGCTGCCGCCCGTCCTCACCAGAACAGCACGTAGACCAGCCCGATAATGCCGAGGATGATCGCGGTGTGGATGATGTCCCACTTGTCATAGCTCGACCTGACGTCGGCCGTCTGTTCCTTGCTGATCTGGCCATAGGTCAGGCCCGCAAGGTCCTCCAGCGGGCGGCGCTCCGTCAGCAGGCTGACGGCCACCATGACAATGATCGTCAGGATCAGAAGCAGGCAGCAATAGTACAGCCAGTTCATCGCCGCGATCCAGGCGAACAGGCCATTCGTGGCGGCGAGCGCCGGCGAGAACTGCAGCACCAGGCCCAGCATGCCGGCGGCGAAGCCCGCGACGAGGCCATAGAACCCCGCCTGCGGCGTGATCCGTGTCGAGAAGATGCCGAGGAAAAACACCGCCACGATGGAGGGTGCGATCAGGCCCTGCACGCGCTGCAGCGCCTCGTACAGGCTGTCGCCGAGAATGCCGGAGCGCAACACAGGCACCCAGGCGATGCCGAGCAGCGTCACGCCGATGGTCGCGCACCGCCCGACGAACAGGTAATGCTTCTGCGTCTTCTCGGGCACCAACCGCTCATAGAAATCGACCGTGAACAGGGTCGCCGAGGAATTGAACAGCGAGGCGAGCGACGACATCAGCGCGGCAATCGCCCCGCCCAGAACCACGCCCTTGATGCCTTGCGGCAGCATCTCGCGCACCATCACCGGGAAGGCGGTATCGGCACCGTTCGACAGGTCCAGCATGCCGCGCTCGGCCAGTGCGAAGGCGATCATGCCCGGCACGAGGAAAATGAACACGGGTAGAAGCTTCAGGTAACCGCCGAAAATCGCCCCGCGCCGCGCCTGCTTCATGTCGCGCGCCGACAGGACGCGCTGCACGATGTATTGGTCCGTACACCAGTACCAGAGGCCGATGATGATCGATCCGCCGACCACCGCGGGCCACGGAAAGTTCGGGTCGTCGATCGGCCGGAACAGGTGCATGTTCGGTCCGTTGGCCTCCTTCATCACCGCAAATCCGCCGAGCAGGCCGGCATCTCCGCCGAGCTTGGTGAGGCCCGCGAACAGGATGACGATGGAGCCGAGGAGTAGGACGGGCGTCTGCAGCACGGACGTCCACAACACGGCCTTCATGCCGCCGATTACGGTATAGAGCCCGGTGATCGCGATCAGGGAAATCGCCGCGATCCAGAAGAAATCGACGCCGAACAGCGTGTCGATGCCGAAGATTTCCTGCAGCGCAAGGCCCCCCGCGAACACGGTGACCGATACTTTGGTCAACACGTAGGAGACGAGCGAGATGAAGGAGAAGAAGGTCCGTGTCTGCGAATTGTAGCGCCGCTCGAGGAATTCCGGCGTCGTGAAGATCTGCGAGCGCCAGTAGAACGGCACGAACATCCAGGCGAGGATGATGATGATCCATGACTGGAATTCCCAGTGCGCCATTGCAAGGCCGTTCTGCGCTCCGGCGGAGGCGAGGCCGACCAGGTGCTCGGAACCGATATTGGAGGCGAAGATCGACGCGCCGATGGCGAGCCATCCGGCATTGCGCCCGGCGAGGAAATAATCCTCCGTATCCTCCTCCTTTTGCAGCGCGACCCAGACAACAATGCCTGCGAGCGCTAACATGAAGGCCGCCAAAACTACCCAGTCGAGTGTGCCAAAGCCCATGATTTCCTCCAGAGTGTCGTGTTCTTGTTGTCTGTCGTCGGTCGTCTGCCGTGTACGGAAGGCCTATGCCTTTCCGAGCGGCTTGATGGAAACGGGTGAAGGGGCGGCCAGCTTCAGGCGGCTGCGCAGCGGCCGGCCGAAGGGCGGCGCCTCGATCTCGAACACGTCGCCGTCCGCGGTCTCCACCTGGTCGGCAAAGCTCAGCGTCGATGTGCCGAAGAAATGCACGTGCACGTCGCCCGGCCGGCGGAATTGCGCATACTTGAAATGATGCCCCTCAAGGTTGGCGATCGTGTGGCTCATATTGTCCTCGCCGCTGAGGAAGGGCTTCTGCCAAAGGACCTTGCCGCCGCGATGGATGCGCGAATGGCCCTCGACCGATGCCGGCAACGGCCCGGTCATCAGTTCCGGCCCGATCGCGCAGGGGCGCAGCTTCGAATGCGCGAGGTAGAGATAATTGGCGCGCTCCATCCTGTGGTCGGAGAATTCATTGCCGAGCGCAAAGCCGAGCCGGTGCGGCGTGCCGTCCGGCCCGATCAGGTAGATGCCGGCAATCTCCGGCTCCTCGCCGCCATCCCAGGCGAAGGCCGGGCTCAGCAGGTCGCCGCCCGGCGC
>JBGSKI010000395.1:0-1702 GCA_041741315.1 Hyphomonas sp.
CGGCGGGCCGACCAGCACGACATCGCGGTCGAGGCGCGCGGGAAGCGGGTCGCAGGTCACGAGCCGGGCAATGCCTGCTGCGATCCCCTCTTCCGGCTGGGTAAACTGGCCGGCATTGCGACCAGCGCCTTCATTGGCGACACGCTCGGCATAGCGTTGCGACGCGCCATGCCACAGCAATGCATCCCGCACCCGGCTGAACAGCGGGTTCTCAACCCCGCGGCCATGGGCGGAACTGCCTCGGGCATCGCGCAGGAACAGCGGTTCGTTGGAGCCGAATCCGCCCGTCACCTTGTCGATCGCCGCGCGCACTTCGACGCCGCCATCGATCTCGCGCTCGGAAAGGATCACCGCATCAGCGCCCATTTCGGCAAAGATCATTGCCTTGGCAGCCTCAAAAGTCTCAGCGGCGAACATTTTCATGCGCATGAAAGCGGCATCCTTTTTTAATCTCCCCGTGTCGGCCAGCGCTGACTGCGGGGCCATTGCGAACTTTGGGGTCTGCCTGAATAAGCGGTTGGAAAGGTTAACCAATCGCGAATCGCCGTTAGCAATTGGCTGAATTTGCTGCAGCGGCGCATGCACCGGCAGGTACGGGTCCGGGTGGTTGGAATGCGATTCCGGCCGGTCAGGCCGGACGGACATCAGGCGGCGTCGCGGCCGTCGACGATTTCCGACAGGGTCACTCCGAGCTGGCCGTCCGCTACGACCAGTTTGCCCCGCGCCATCAGGCGGTCGGAGACATAGATGTCGACCGGCTCGTCGACCCGGCGTTCCAGCGCAACGATGTCCCCGGCGGCCATCTGCATCAGCTCTTCCATCGGCATGCGGACCTCCCCGAGGACCACATCCACGCGCACCGGCACATCAAGCAGGGCTTTACGAAGCGCAGGATTGGCCGGTTGGGTCATGGGGTCTCCTTGCCGTCGAACGGGGCGTTCTGCGCCAATTCCCGGCTTTCTGCAAACAGGTCGCCCTGACCGTCGGCAATCCGCCGGGCCGTGGCGGTAATCAGCGATAGGGTCCGGTCCTTGAAATCCTGGTCATAGGCACTGGCTTCGAGATGGCCGGCAAGCGCCACAAGGTCGGACAATGCCAGCGACAGGGTGTGGGTCACGTCCTGGATGCGCCCATGCGCCTGTTCGTTGACCTGCGACAGGCCCGCAGCGAGCCCCTCGGACCGGGCCTCCGAGAGCAGCATCGCGAGATCGGCCGCCAGCAGGACGATCTTGCCCTCCTCTTCCGGGGTCGGCGGCGGCAGGGGCGCCGGTTCCGTCGAAAAATCGCTACGGAAATCAAAGTGCTGGAGAGTCTTTACGGCGCGCTGCATCAATCGACCAACTCGTCATCCTGGTCCGGCCCACCGGCACGGATGTCGCCGCGATGCACGAGCGTGCGGGCGAGCTGGACCAGCTCCTGACGGGAAGCCTCCACTTCGCTGCGGCGGACCGGGCCGAGCGAGGCGATTTCCTCGCGCAGCAGGTCGCCGGCGCGGCGGGTCATGTTGCTGAAGAAGGCATCCGACGTTTCCGGACGGCACCCCTTGAGGGCGATGACGAGGGCGGCGCGGTCGACCGTCGACAGCAGGGTCTGCATGCCACCGGCATCGAGGCTCGCCAGATCGTCGAAGGTGAACATCAGGGCGCGCACTTTTTCGCCGGCACCCGGCGAGACATTCTCGAGCGCGGCGAGGAAGGCCTTC
>JBGSKI010000396.1:0-5875 GCA_041741315.1 Hyphomonas sp.
CCAGCCTGCCGCCAGGTGCAGCAGCGCCATCGAGTCCCCGCCGCCGGACACCGCAACGCAAACCGGCCCCGCAGCAAGGCTGCAGAGCCGGTCAAGGGACTCTGTTGTATCTGTTGGTGTTTTGGCGACCGCTAGTTGTCGCACCCGGACTTTGTCCGCTCCACCGCCGCAAGGTCGCGGGTCACACCGGAGGCCTTCGGATACCGCTTCGGCAGCGTGTCGAGCGCCAGGCACGCCTTCTCGGTATCCCCGATCAGCCGCATCGCACGGGCAAGCTTCACCAGCGCATCCGGTGCCCTCGCATCGTCCGGATAGGACCGGATCATGGTCGTGTAGGCGGCCCCGGAATCGGCATAGGCTTTCTGCTGGTACAGCGATTCCGCCAGCCAGTAATGCGCCTCGCCGGCCTGCGGATCGTCTCCGAACTGGTCAAGGAAGGTGCGGAAGGCCTGTTCGGCTCCGGCATAGTCGAACTGGATCAGTTTCGATTTGGCCGCCGCGAACAGAGGTCCCGCTTCGCCCGGAAGCGCACTGGCGGAAATCGTCCCGAGCGTGCCCGGCGGAAGCGACGCGCTGTCCGGCGCGGCGGCCTGTATCGGCGCCTGATCGGAAACGGCACGTTCCGCACTGCGGGCCACCGATTCGGTCGTTCCGCCGGAACTCGTCGTCACGATCCGCCGCGGTCCAGTCGTACTCCCGGCCGTGACCGTGCGCAGCGGGCCGCTGCCGGAATATGAGCCGCCCGACGCATAGTCCCCCGTTTCAGTGCTTGCCGCGCCGGGATAGGCGGAGACCTCGGCCTCGCCATCAACCGGTTCTTCGTCCGCAAGGCCTCTGGAAAGGCGCGCCTCGATCGCCCGGATGGCCTTTTCCTGCCGGTCAAACTTGCCCTGCAGGGCATTCATCTGCCGCGACAGGGTCTCGTTGTCCGTGGTCAGGGATTCATTCTGCCTCCGCGCCTGCTGGAGTTCGAATTCGAGCGTCTCGATCCGGCCGGTCAGGGTCATCATGTCTGCGCTGACACTGTTGAGCTGAACCTTCAGGTCCGCCCCCTGCTGGCGCGCCTGGGTGACCTGCTGGGCGAGGTCCGCATTGGTTACCCCTTGCGTGATCGGTGCGGCGCGTTCGGCAAAGGCTGGCCCCGATAACATCAGGATGCTGGCGAGCACCAGCGCAGGCGTCTTGGACATGATCGGAGTCTCCTGAATTTTGGGGCACAATACGAAAGCAGCCGGGACCAAATTATGGCACCCGGCTGCAAATTGTAGCAAATTCCGCAGCCGCAAGGGCTGGAGCGGTTAGCTCGACTTGCCGTCGACGATCTGGATGAACCCGTTGCGGTTCAGGGCCCAGGCCTGCTCGTCGGAGCCAGCCGCCACCGGGCGTTCCTTGCCGTAGGAGATCGTGTCGATGCGCGCAGCGTCGAAGCCGAGCGAAACGAGGTAGTCCTTGACAGTGGCAGCGCGGCGCTCGCCGAGGGCGAGGTTGTACTCGCGCGTGCCGCGCTCGTCACAGTTGCCGGCAACCAGAATACGGACGGCCGGGTCGGCAGCGTAGCGTTCGGCGTGCTGCTTCAGGATGACCTGATCGTCGGAGTCGAGGTCGTTGCCATTGAGGTCGAAATAGACGCGGTCGCCAAGCTTGGCGTCTGCCTGGGTTGCGACGGCGCCGGTCGCACCAGTGTCGACGGTACCCGTGGAAGCGCCGGAATTCGCATCAGCAGCCACTTCAGGAGTTTTCACGACTTCAGCCGTTTTCGGCTTGGTCGCGCAGGCGCCGAGCATGGCAAGCGAAACGCCTGCGAGTGCGAGTGCGTGGATCTTTTTCATTGATTCTGTCCTTCATTGCAGGATCGGTGGGTGGGTACGCGCAGGAAAGTTTCGCGTGTAAACGAAACAGCCGGGGCCAAATTGTGGCACCCGGCTGCAGTGTTCATGATTTTACAGTAATATTAGCTCGTCGTGCCGGAGACGAGTTGCGTGAACCCGTTGCGGTTAAGAGCCCATGCCTGCTCGTTCGAGTCAGCCGAGATCGGACGTTCCTTGCCGTACGAGATCGTGTCGACGCGCGATGTGTCGACGCCGAGGGAGACAAGGTAATCCTTCACGACCGAAGCGCGGCGGGCGCCGAGCGCAAGGTTGTACTCGCGCGTGCCACGTTCGTCGCAGTTGCCGGCAACGAGGATGCGGACGTCCGGGTAGGCGGCCAGCCATGCAGCCTGACGCTTCAGGATTTCCTGATCGTCGGCGTCAAGGCCGTATTCGTTGAGGTCGAAGTAGACGCGTTCGCCGACGTTGACGCGGAAATCTTCCAGCGAACCGGCGCGCGGGCCAGTCGCAACCGGGGCGACCGGCGTGGTGTCGACAGTTTCGACCGGAGCCGGCGTCGTGTCGGTGGTTTCAACCGGAGCCGTCGGCGTATCAACGGTTTTCGGCTTCGACGCACAGGCGCCGAGCGCAACCAGCACCGCAGCTGCGGCAGAGATCTTGAGGTAGGTTTGCATTGCGAACTGACTCCCCTGAGTGTTCCTGAGCGAAAATGCCGTGCGTTTTAGACACGTGAACGGCATGACACGATGTCGACGCTTCCATAGTCGTAGGAAAATCAGGCGACAATCGGGCGGTAGCCGTTGTGCAGGGCCTTTAGCACGAAAGATTACGCTGTGTCTCCCAAAAGCAACGCCCGGCGACTTTTTCCCGGGCGTTGCAGGATTTGGCTTGCCTGACTGCTACTGCAGCAGGGGCGACCAAGCCGGGTCCGAGGCGTCCGTCTGGGTGACCAGGCGGCGCTCGTTGCGGCCGGACAGGTCGACCGACCAGAGCTGCGGACCGGCACCGGGGCGGCTTTCGCGGAAGTACACGATCACTCGCCCATTAGGCGACCAGTCCGGACCCTCGTCCAGATAGGCTTCGGTCAACAGGCGCTCGCCCTGCCCATCGGTGCCGATGACGCCGATATAGAACTTGCCGCCCAGCTGCTTGGTAAAGGCCACGAGATCGCCACGCGGGCTCCAGACCGGGGTCGAGTACTGGCCCTTGTTGAAAGTGATGCGGCAGGCAACGTCGCGTCCGCCCGACGGGCATTCGCGCGGGCTGCCGTCAGCGTTCATGACGTAAAGCTGCGGGCTGCCGCCGCGGTCTGACGTGAACACGATGGCATCACCGTTGGGCGACATGGACGGCGAAGTGTCGATGGCCGGATGGTCGGTCAGGCGGCGCGACTGCCGGGTCTGCAGGTTCATGATGTAGATGTCGGAATTGCCGCGTTCGGCCTGGGTCAGCAGCACGCTCTGCCCGTCCCGAGAGAAGCGCGGGGCGAAGGTCATGCCCGGGAAATTGCCGAGCAGTTCCTGGCGGCCGGTCTCGATATTGAAGAGATAGACGCGCGGCTTGCCGCCTTCGAACGACATATAGGTGATTTCCTGCGCCGAGGGGCTGAACCGGGGCGTCAGGACCGTGTTGCGGCCGGGCGTCAGGTATTGCTGGTTGGCGCCGTCGGAATCCATGATGGCGAGGCGCTTGACGCGCTCGGTCTTCGGGCCTGTCTCGGCGATGTAGACCATGCGCGTGTCGAAATACGGGTCTTCGCCGGTCAGGCGGGTGTAGATCGAGTCGGCGATCTTGTGGGCGATGCGGCGCCAATTGTCCGGCGTCGTGGTCAGGCGGCGGCCGGGTTGGCCGTTGATGCGCATGACTTCGCCGGCATAGACATCCCAGAGGCGGAAGGAGACGGCGATCTTGCCATCGGGCAGTTCCTCATAGGCGCCCACGACAAGGCCGTCCGACTTGATGATCTTCCAGTCGGCGAAGCGTGGCTGGACATCGATCGACAGGTCTTTCTGGATGAACGAGGCCGGGTTCTGCATTTCGAACAGGCCGGTCGATTCGAGATCGGCCCGCACCACATCGGCGATCTGCTTGGCGAGTTCGGCATCTGCGCCCTTCAGCTGGAAATCCGGAATCGCGAGCGGCGTCGGCTTCCAGTTCGCTTCATCGACCCTGACCTGCAATTGCGCAGCCGCCGGCAGAGTCAAGCTCGCCGCAACGACCAGGCAAGCGAGAACGCTCTTCAACATTCGTATCATGCTTAACTCTCCTTCAATTCGTGCCGTCATCCGTTGTCCGGACCGATTGTAACCTGAATGTCTTTCCATTGCTCGTAATCGTCGGGTGGCAACTTGTAGGGTGCGCATTGGCGCACCGCGTCCATCGCACGCTCTACGGTAACCCCGCCCCGGCCCACCGGACGCGAGCGTGGCTCGATCAACTTGAGATCGCCCTTCAATTTTCCGCTGGAGTCCAGCGACATGGCCACGACGACATTGAATTGGTATTCCACCGGTTGGTCGCTGACGCCGATCCAGCAAACGCTGATGTAGCGCTTCATCGCCGCCTGCAGCGAGGCCGTATTGCCGCGCCGCTCGCCGGCGCCTTTTCGCTCCTCCTGCGCGTCCTTCAGCACCGGCCGGTCAGTCGGCGGCGGCTCTGTTTCGCGCGGCTGCTTGCGGTCGGTCTTGGCCTTGTCCTTGAGGATGTCCTCGAAATCATTGAGGAAGTCGAGATCATCGGCCTTCTTGGGCTTCTGCTTCTCGATCAGTTTCTTGTCTTCCTTCGGAGGTTCCTTCTTGGGTTCCTCCTTCTTCGGGGCCGCTTCCGGCTTGGCGGTCTCGTCCGGAATGATGACTTCCTCTTCTTCCGGCGCGGATTCCTCCTGAAGCACCTTGTCAGGTTCTTCCTCCTGGAGTTCCTCCTCCGGAACGATCTCCTCTTCCTTCGGCTTCTCGGCCTTCACCGTAGGGGCGATGTCGCTGACGAGGCCGATATCGAGGAACTCGATCGGCACATCGATCGAGGAGGCACATTGCGGAATGCGCATCAGGACGTCCACCGGCGACAGGCCGGGCTCTTCCTTCTGCAGGCGTTCGATCATGCGGTCGCAATCGGTTTTCTGGTGCGGCCACGACAATACCGCCATCGCGAGGACGGAAGCGTGGACAAGCACGGAAACGGTGACGCCGCGAAGCATTCCTGGGGAGCGCTCCTATTTTTTCTGCTCGGTGACGAGCGACACCCGCGTGTAACCAGCGGCGCGGATCTCCGCGAGCACGTTGGCCACCACGCCATAGGAGGCCGTTTCATCGCCGCGCACATAGATCTGCTTGTCATAGCCCTCGCCGATGATCGCCTGCAGCTGCGCGCCGAGATTTTCAACGTCAATCTCGGTGTCCTGGATGTAGACATCGCCATTCGGGCGGATCGTCACGGCAAGCGGCGCATCGTTGGGATCGGTCTGGATCGGGCCGGACTTGGTCTTCGGCATGTTCACTTCCTCGCCGCGCACCAGCAGGGGCGCCGTGATCATGAACACGATCAGCAGCACCAGCATCACGTCCACGAACGGCGTGACGTTGATCTCGGCATTCAGGGCCCGGCGCCCGCGCCGTCCGCCCTTGCCGCCCGATCCGAGGATCATGCCCATGGCCTAGTCCCTTCCATTGTCCGACGTGCGTCGCGACAGGCGCACAAGGACATCCTGAGAGAACGTGTCCAGCTGGTCGGAGAAACTGGTCAGGTCACTGGTGAACTTGTTGTAGAAAATAACCGCCGGAATGGCGGCGACGAGGCCCATGCCGGTTGCGAACAGCGCTTCGGCAATCGGGCCCGCCACGGTGCCGAGGCTGGTATCCTGCTGTTCGGCGATGTGCAGGAAGGCATTCATGATGCCCCAGACGGTGCCGAACAGGCCGATGAACGGCGAGGCCGCCCCGATCGTAGCGAGCACGCCGAGGCCCTTCCCGGCCCTACCGATTTCGCGATCGACGGTCGCGTGCATCGAGCGTTCGGCACGCCAGACAAGCGCCGTCGCTTCGCCGCTG
>JBGSKI010000397.1:0-3741 GCA_041741315.1 Hyphomonas sp.
GGCGAGGCGCAGCCGTTCGCGCAGCACGATGGCGAGTGGCGTGGTGAGCGTGAGTCCCGCCTCGGAAAGGGTGAGGACGCGCTTGCGGGCGTCGCGGTCCTCCCGTTCCCGCTCGATCAGGCCGCGTTGGTCGAGATGGCCGATGATGCGGGCAAAGGTCGGTATGGTCATCCCGAGGGAGTCGCGCGCTTCCGACACGGTCATGCCGGGCTGGTAGCGGATCGCCATGAGAATATGCATCTCTGGCTTGCTCAGCCCCGCCTTGCGCCGGGCGCTTTCCACGGCTCTCGTGAGTTCGGCGGCCCCGGCCAAAAGCAGTCCGACGCCCCTGTCGAGTTCCTGATCCATCAGGAAGAGGCGGGGGTCGAACGGGCGGTTCAGGTTGACGTCAGGGGCCATCCGGTGAAATGAACGCGAAAACAAGAGAAGTGCAAGCGAGGAGCGCTGAGACACCATGGCTGCAACCCCGGCAACCGCCTATGACGACCGTGACGGCTATATCTGGATGGATGGCGCGTTCGTGCCCTGGCGCGACACCAAGGTCCATGTCCTGACCCATGCGCTGCACTACGCCTCCTCCGTGTTCGAGGGCGAGCGGGCGTACAATGGCAAGATTTTCCGGTCGCTGGACCATTCCCGGCGCCTGCACAACTCGGCCCAGATCATGGGGTTCGATATCCCGTTCTCGGTCGAGCAGGTCGAGGAAGCCAAGCGCGAGGCGCTGGCCAAGTCCGGGCTCGAGTCGGCCTATGTCCGGGCGATTGCCTGGCGCGGCTCGGAAATGATGGGCGTTTCGGCCCAGAACAACACGATCCACATGGCGGTCGCCGTCTGGCACTGGGGCGATTATTTTGCCGACAAGATGAAGGGTATCCGGATGACGCATGCCCAGTGGCGCCGCCCGGCCCCCGACACAGCGCCCTGCCATGCCAAGGCCGCCGGCCTGTACATGATCTGCACCCTGTCCAAGCATGCCGCCGAGAGGGCCGGCTATGCCGATGCGCTGATGCTGGACTATCGCGGCCAGGTGGCCGAGGCGACGGGCGCGAACATCTTCTTCGTGCGCGACGGCGCGCTGCACACGCCGACGCCGGATTGTTTCCTCAACGGCCTGACCCGCCAGACGGCGATCAAGTTGGCCAGGGAGCGCCAGATCGAAGTGATCGAACGCGCCATCATGCCGGATGAGTTGCCGACTTTCTCGGAATGCTTCATCACCGGGTCTGCCGCCGAAATCACGCCGGTGGCCGAGATCGGCGCACACACTTACAAGCCGGGCCAGATTTCCGAAGCGCTGGTGACGGACTATTCCGCGCTGGTGAACGGCAAGCTGGAAATGGCGCTTTAGGCGGCGGCCTATTTGTCCGGCTGCGGGGTGTAGCGCAGGTAGGGTTTCACTGCCGTGTAACCTTTCGGGAACAGGTGCCTGATTTCTTCCGGATCGGTCAGCGACGGCACGATGATCACGTCCTCGCCGTCCTTCCAGTTCACCGGCGTCGCCACCTTGTGGCCGTCGGTCAGTTGCAGGCTGTCGATCAGGCGCAACACTTCGTCGAAATTCCGGCCGGCGCTCGGCGGGTAGATGATCGAGGCGCGGATCTTCTTGTTGGGGTCGATCACGTAAACGGCGCGCACGGTCACCTTGGCGTCGGCATTCGGGTGGATCATGTTGTAGAGGGTCGCCACCTTGCGCTGAGGGTCGGCGATCATCGGGAACTGCACATGTGCGTGCTGGGTCTCCTCGATGTCCTTGATCCACCGCTTGTGGTCTTCCAGGCTGTCGACGGAGATCACCAGCGCCTTGGCGCCCCGGCGGGCGAATTCGTCTTTCAGGCGAGCGGTGTAGCCAAGCTCAGTCGTGCAGACCGGAGTGAAGTCTGCCGGGTGGGAAAAGAACACGACCCAGTCAGAGCCGGCCCATTCATGGAAGCGGATCCGGCCCTCCGTCGTGTCGGCTTCGAAGTCTGGGGCGATGTCGCCAATCAGCAGGCTCATGTTTACGGTCTCCGGTCACTTGATTTCGCCCGCGAAAATGGTGCCTAAGGGGTGCAGAGCCAAGGATTGATGCCTCAAGGTGTCAGTCAGATTTTCTAATGAACCCACCGGTTGAGCCCGCATTCCATGAAGAGACTGATCCTGATGCGGCACGCCAAGACCGAGCCATGGGGCGAGGGCGTAGACGACTTCGGCCGGGCGCTGACGGTTCAGGGACATGCGGATGCAAGGCGGATCGCCGAGGAACTGGCCGGCATGGGCTGGAGCGCCGAGCGCATCCTCGTGTCGACGGCGCGGCGCGCCCGCGAAACCTGTTCCGAAGTGGCGAAAGTCTTCACCGGCGAGAAGGTTCGTCCGATGGAGTCGCTCTACCTGACGGGTGTGCGCGGCCTTGCCGATGCCGTGGCGCAGAATGATGGCGCAGGCACGCTGATGCTGATCGGCCATTGCCCGGGCATTCACGACTTCGCGCTGGATATCCTGCGCCAGGCCGGCTCGACCGACGACTCCGCCACCATCCGGCTGATCGAGAAATTCCCGACCAGCTGTGCGGCTCTGTTCGAGTCCGACGAGGATGGCACCTATGTGCCCGCGCACTTCCGCCTCGCCGCGATTCTCCGCGCCAAGGACTATCGCACCGTCGACGCCACCGACACCGACTCCTGATCTCTGCTCCAAAAAATACGCCGCCCTGCCGGAGAGAGGCAGGACGGCGTTGATGTCACGGGCAGCGCAAGGGGGAGAGAGGCGGAGCGGCCCGTGGACAGGGGTGTCAGCGGACGGCGTCTGTAACCTGGGCCGCCGTGAAGTTCGGGTTGGCGATCTTCTGGACGACCGACTTCATCGTATTCTTTGCGCAGATCGAAGTGGCGAGTTCGCCGCCGAACGGGAAGTCCTTGTGCTCGGCTGCGCAGCGTTCGGCGACTTCGCCTTTGATGCGCTCGTATTCGACAAGGGCGCCGCGCGGCGTTTCGAGCTTCGCGGTGTCGACCTGGACGGCCATTTCGAATCGTTCACTTGCGGCAAAGGCGGGGGCAGTTGCGACGCTTGCGGCAACGGCGAGGGCGATCAGGATGCGTTTCATGGTGGGTTCCTTCTTGGGAGGGACAGGGGGGCGTTGTGGGAGAGTTGGACAGCGCCACAGGCCAGAGGCGGGGCCTGCGGCGCGTCCGGGGGACGTCAGTGCGTTTCGCGGCGCAGCTGACGGCGGCGGCGGCGTTCGAGGAGCGAAGGACGGCTCGTGTCCGTCACATCGTTCGCCGGACGGGAGAGCAGCGTACGGCTGCCGGTGAGGATGGCGGTCGCCACCTGCGCGGCAGGCGCGGCAATCTCGTGGTCACTATGACGGGCGCGGGGGGTCATTATCTTTAGTCCTTTTTTTCTTCTGTCGGGCGGGACCATCCCGCCGCCGATAAAAGACATGTAGCAAAGGACTTATCGAAAATCAATAGATAAATATCGAAAAACAATAAATACGAACAAGTTCAGGGTCTTGAGGCTTGTTGTTTTTCGATATGGGACGAATTTGCGGGGCCGCAAGGCCGAAACGGACGCCCGATCAGGAGAATCGGACGCTGGCCGGGTCGATCTGGCGGGGGGCAAGGTCGAGGCTGAGCTGCGAGTTTGCACGCCCGGCGGGACGGCGCAGGCGCCGGCCCCGGTCGGAAAATGGCAGGTCGGCCTGTTCACTGCCGGTCTGGCCTGCGCGCCGGCCATTTGCCTTGGCGGATGCCTGCCGTGCCGGGC
>JBGSKI010000398.1:0-3562 GCA_041741315.1 Hyphomonas sp.
GAGACCCGCCCCGACACCCTGCCCCGCCACCTGCGCCCACATCAGCGCCCGCTCGACCGGAAAGCCTGCCGGAGCCTGCCTCAGGACGGCCAGCATGCGGCGGGTCAGCGGCACCGGAAGGTCGAGCGTCTTGAGGCTGCCGCCCCGCCCGAGGTGCACATACCAGCTTCGATAGCGCTCCCCGTCCGGGTCCCGCCTCAGCCAGGCACTCTCAAGGAAGCCCGGAACGTCCCCGAACCGGTCCATCAGGTGCCGCACCAGGCTCCCGAACACCTGCGCACTGGTGCCCTGCGGGGGCACCCAGTCCGCCACCGGACGCACCCAATAGGCCCGCAGGTCATGCAGGTTCAGCAGCCCGTGCATCACCGGTATGCCATTCGTCTCCGGCACCGCCAGGCTGATCACCGGCCCGGGCCGCGACAGCACTTTCAGGAAATCCGCCAGCGAGGCCGATTCAAACGCGTCCAGACGGGCATCATGGATGATTTCCGCCGCCGCCTGCAGCGGGCGATGCTGCACCTCCCAATGCTTCAGGCGCCCCGAACAGATCGCATCGACCAGCGCGTCCGGCGACTGGAAATGTCGCGCCCGCGCCTGCCCGGCCTCCAGTTCAAGGAACCGGGCGGCGGATTCCCGCAATTTCTGGCCGAATTCCTTCCGGACCGCCTTGCCGAACCCCCGGTTCCAGCACCAGTCTTCATACTCCTGTTGACTGGCAAAGCACAGCTTGCGCCAGTGCGCATCTGTTGTAGCTGCAACAGAGTGCGCGATATTGTCCATTTGCACGACCGACAGCATATCTGGAGTCTAGCACCCGCCGTACACGGATCAAGGGAAACCGGGTAGCCCAGCCGGTTACTATTCGCAGACCGGCACTTTCCAATTGACGCTGCACCTCAATCGCCCGTCTATTCCCTACCACTGCAAACATCAGGATCGAGGCCCGATTGCCGCTCCCGCCCTCTTACAGCCTGTCCCGCCGGGCCCTCCTCAGCCATACGGCGCAGGTCGCGCTGCTCGCCTGTCTTGGCGGCTGCGGCCCGTCCTCGACCCGCGCGGCACCCGCCGCATTCGCCGCCCGCACCACCACCCCCGTCCCGATGAGTGCCGTGCGCCTGACGCCCTCGGTCTTCCTCGATGCCGTAGAGGTCAACCTGACCTACCTCCATACCCTCGAGCCCGACCGGTTCCTGCACAATTTCCATGAACAGGCGGGCTTCACCCCGAAGGCGGAGCTCTACGGCGGCTGGGAAAGCGACACGATCGCCGGGCACTCGCTCGGGCATTACCTCTCCGCCTGCGCCCTGATGCACGACCAGACCGGCGACGAGACCTGCCGCGAGCGTGCCGCCTACATTGTCGGCGAACTCGCCGCCTGCCAGGCCGCGCGCGGTGATGGCTATGTTGCCGGCTTCACCCGCCGCAACGAGGACGACACGATCGAGCCCGGCCATATGGTATTCGACGAGATCGCCGCCGGAGACATCCGCCCCGCCAGGTTCTACCTCAACGGCTCATGGGCCCCGCTTTACAACTGGCACAAGCTGCTCGCCGGCCTGCTCGATGCCCACGCACATTGCGCCTCCGAACAGGCCCTCGCCGTCGCCGCAGGCCTCGCCGGCTACATCGCCGCCAGGACGGACCCGCTGACCGAAGACCAGATACAGGCCGTAATGATCTGCGAACATGGCGGCCTCAATGAATCGCTCGCCGAGCTATCGGTACGCACGCAGGATGCCCGCTGGCTCGCCCTCGCCGACCGCTTCTACCACCGCGCTGTACTCGACCCGCTCGCCCGGCAGCGCGACGACCTCGCCTACCTGCACGCCAATACGCAGATCCCGAAAGTCATCGGCCTTGCCCGCCTGCACCAGATCGCCGAACGCCCCGGCGACCGCACCGCCTCGCAATTCTTCTGGGACACGGTCACGCGGAACCGCTCCTATGTCATCGGCGGGCACGGTGACCGGGAATACTTCCAGGAGCCGGGCGCGATTTCGCACTACATCACCGAACAGACCTGCGAGTCCTGCAATACCTACAACATGATGAAACTGACGCGCCTGCTCTACGAGGAAGCGTCCGCCAGCCACTATTTCGACTATTACGAGCGCTGCCACTTCAACCACATCCTCGCCCAGCACCGGCCGGACACCGGCATGTTCGCCTATATGGTGCCGCTGATGTCCGGCGCGCACCGCGAATATTCCACACCGCATGACGATTTCTGGTGCTGCGTCGGCACCGGCATGGAAAGCCATTCCAAGCATGGCGACTCGATCTGGTGGCAATCGCCCGGCCGTCTCACCGTGAACCTATATGTTCCGTCTACGGTAGAATGGGCCGAGCAGGGCGCAGCGCTCTCGCTGGAAACGACCTACCCGCAGGACCGCAACATCCACCTGACATTGGACCGTCTGGAGCAGCCACGCACCTTCGCCATCGCTCTCCGCATCCCGGCATGGGCCTCGAACGCCACCCTCGCAGTCAATGGCGCACCCGTCTCCGCCACACCGGACCCGGACGGATACGCGGTCATCGAACGCGAATGGCAAAAGGGCGACACGGTCGACCTGTCCTTGCCGTTCGAGCTGCGAATGGAAGCCACGCCGGACGATCCGGACACGGTCGCCGTGCTCTATGGCCCGCTCGTCCTCGCCGCCGATCTCGGCCCGGCGAGCGAGCCCTTCGACCAGCCCGCCCCGGCCCTCGTGGCGGACGATATCCTCGCAGGCTTCGTACCCTCCGGCGCTGCCGCCACCTTCGACGTTCCCGAAATCGCCCGCCCCGGCGCGCTTCGCATGTCCCCATTCTACGCGCTCTATGACCGCCGCACGGCCGTCTATTTCAAGCGTTTCACCCCGGCCCAGTGGGACACCGCACAGGCCGCGTTCGCCGCAGAAAAAGCCCGCCTCGACGCGCTTGACAAACGTTCCGTCGACACGCTCCAGCCGGGCGAACCAGACTCCGAAACGGCCCACGCCCTCACATCCGGCGAGCGCTCCTACGCGGTCGAATACCGCATGCGCAAAGGCCGCGATGCCCGCACCGGCGACCATTTCGAATTCACCCTGCGCGTCGCCGATGGCCCGCTCAGCCTGCTCGCCACCTATTGGGGCCGCGAGCGCGAGCGCGCCTTCCACATCCTTGTCGACGGCACACGGATCGCCTCGCAGACGCTCGAAGGTCAGTACACGGCCGATTTCGTCGATGTCTCCCATGACATTCCCGAAGACCTGACACGTGGCAAGCAGACCGTCCGCATACGGTTCGAACCTGAACAGGGGCACACTGCCGGCCCGGTCTTCGGCTGCCGCATTCTCAAGGCCAGCGCCTGAACGCCAGGTTCACAGGAACGAATACGGGTCGATATCCACAGACAGCCTCACCGCCGATGGCAGCTTCAGTTTCGTCATCCACACAGCCATATACGCCGACAGGTCGACATTCCGGGGCGCCTTGACCAGGAACCGCCGCCGGTGCCGGCCGCGCAGTACGGTGATCGGTGCCGGGGCCGGGCCGTACAACTCGATCCCCTGCCCGTTCGGCGCAGCCCCTGCGA
>JBGSKI010000399.1:0-10709 GCA_041741315.1 Hyphomonas sp.
CGCGCTGGCGGGCAACGGCGGCGGGCACGAAGGTCTGTTTGGGCTTGGGTGGACGCACGACGATGGCGGCGGGGGCAACCTCCGGCGCGATGACCGGCGCTGCCGCAATGGGTTGCGCAGCTTCGACTGCTGGCGTCTCGACCCGGGCAATGGATGGGGTAGGCCGGCGGCGTAGTTCCCAGACCGCAACCAGAAGCAGGACCCCTCCCGCGCCGAGGCCGGCGACGAGGCCTTCCGCGATGCTCGGGTCTTCCCACCAGCCGGGCTCGAAACTGACGAGATAATAGCAGGGGAAGCCGGCAGCGAGGCCGCAAAGATACCAGGCAATGGCTCCCGGCCGGCGGCCGGCCACCATGGCGGACGAGGCATAGAAGCAGAAAGCCGAGATCAGGTAGGGGCCGCCATGGGATATCCCGAGCTGGCGCCAGTTGACGTTGGCGATGCCGGCGGCGAGGTCGTCCTTCATCAGCCAGCTCATGACCATCATGATCGACGGCCAGCGCACGGCGGTCAGTGCGCCAAACGCAAAAGCGATGGCGTAACACGCAATAAGGGAGGCGATCAGTTTGCGCGGCATGAACCATACCTAGCATCGCCGTCGTGACGGTTAGCTGAAAGCAATCGATGAAATTGATCCGTTTTCGCCGGGCAGGGCGGGGGACTATTCCGCAGAATCTCCCACCGCGTCGAACATCAGTTCGACGCAGACTTCGGGCTCGAATTCAAAATCGGGCAGGTATTCTCCGGTTCCGGAGTCCAATGTGTATTTTACCTTGCGGTCCTCGCCCTTGACCGGGCCTGTAAAGCGATAGTCGACATAGAACTCGTCGCTGCTCGCCCGGGATGCCTGGATCGTGCCTTCCAGAACGCAGGGTTGCAGATCGTCAAAGGCAGCGCCGCTGGTGTCTTGCAGCGTCTCGACATCGGCCCGAATCTGCGGTCCATCCGGCGTGATCTCAATCAGGGTTTGCCAGTTTATCGTCATGCCCTGACCGGTATAGCCCGCCTGAACCATCATGGTCGGATAGGTCAGAAGGCCGGTGCGCAGGGAATAGTCCGGTGGCATGCCGAACCCGTTGCCGACCGCCAGTTCCGGCCAGGTGCCGATGACCTCGCCGTCCTTGATGTAGTGGGCGGCCGCATAGCCGCTCGTGACATGCGAATCGTCCCTGTTCTGCATTTTCGAGACGAGGGCCACATAGTCGTCGAACTTCACAGCAAAGGCGGGCGTGACGTCAAACGTGTGGTCCTCGGCACCTTCGGTGACAGCCTTACCGGTCGTGCCGTAGACGGTCTGAAAAGCCCGGTCGAGATCTGCACCGCTCATTACCAGTTCAAACGGTTCCGGACGCGCGGTTGCGGCAGGCTGCTCGCAGGTGGAGAAGCAGAACTCGTTATACAGAAGGTTGTTCGTCCACGGAAGTTGCGAACGGTTGGTGCGGCCGGCCACGCGTCGTTGCGCAGCGGCGAACGCGTCTTCGGCCTTTTGCCCCGGCTTTTGCAGTTCTTCGGCCAGCACCGGCGCGTACACCCCTTCCTTGGCTACATCGCCGATACCGGTTGCATAGGCGATCAGCATGTCCGGGGCCGCCTCGATCCGGGAGAGGCCCTTGGTGCCGGACTTGAAACCCTGCAGGCCCGGCACGTTCCGGCAGGCGTCGAAGACGAGGAACACGGCCTTGGCGCTCGTTGCGGCAAAGCCGTCCCGCTGTGTCTGCATGTCCAGTCCGTACACGGCAAGGTCGGACGCAGAGACAAGTTCGGTATCTATGCCGAGCAGGTAGGAATCCCCACTCTCGGGATGCTGGGCCCCGTGGCCGGTATAGTAGATGAAGGCGACCGCATCCGGCCCTGCCTGGTCGACCTTGCGGCGGAAATCGTTGAGGGCCGATTTGAGGTCTGCCTTGGTCAGGTCGTGCGCGCGGGTGACATCGAATCCGGTGGCCGTCAGCGCGCTGGCGATCTGGTCTGCCTCGCCCTTGGCGCTGAGGACTTTTGACAGGTCGCCGGAATAGTCGGTCTGCGAAATGACGAGGCCCAGGCGGATTTCAGCCGCAGATGCCCATCCGGCAAACAGAAGGCCGACAATGCAAGCCAGCAGCATTTGAACGGCGCGGCTCATTCGGCAGGTCCCTCGGTGCCGCAAATGCGGGAATCGATGCAGTAATCCAGAACGCCCATGGCAAGGCGCGGTGCGGGAGAAGGCGCTGACGGCGGCAGACCTTCATCAGGGGATTCTTCCGCACTCAAGCGTTTCAGGCCGCGCACGGCGTGGGTCTCGCGAAGGGCTGCGCGGACAAGCCGGTTCACATAGTCGAGCGGCGCATCGATCACGCTAAATCCGAGTTCCGGCGCGACGGGCAGGTCGGCATCCTGTGGCACGACCATGGCGATCATCGATTGCTGGCCGAGCGGCGGACCGGCCTGCAAGCCCGGTTCCCCGAATATGTCGCGCGCCAGCGACACGGTCTCGCCGGCCTCGCGAACCGGCCAGTTGCCGGCCGCTTCGCTGGGAGTCGGGTAGAGCTGCGTCAGTTCCTGATCGGCATTGTAGTCGAACAGGACCAGCTTGCCGCGCACCGGAAGTGTCACCCGCAGGTCGACGATCTGTTTGTCTTCGGCAACGCTGATCGGCAACCCTGCCGAATTCACCAGCGTGATCGGCATGGCGGCCACATCGTCCTGCATGTCACCGATCACGGTCTCCATCAGCGACGGCACGCCGCGCGCAATCGGCGGCGTGCGGGAAGGCTTGGCAAAGGCCGCATCGGGTACGTATTTCCGGATCCAGTCGGCATAGGCCGATACGCGCGTATAGGCGCCGGGGCTCTCCTCCCGGCCACAGCCGACGCCCCAGCTGACGATGCCGACCTGATACGGGCAGCCTTCCTTGTCGTACTTGACCAGGGGCCCGCCGGAATCGCCCTGGCAGGCATCACGGCCGCCCTGTTCGAGACCCGCGCACATCAGCCGGTTATCGACGACAAGCGACTGGTAGGATGCCGGGAAACCCGCATCCCGCGTGGCGGACTTGAGACGCGCCTCACACACCTGGGCGTCGACGGTGGGGGCTGAGGTTTCCTGCAGGACGAGGCTCGGTGCGGCGAGGGCGAATTTCCGGGAATTCTGCCATTTGGTCCGCTGGCCCGGCCCGATTTCCTCGAGATTTCCGAACCCGGCGACCCAGGCCTCCTCGCCAGACAGTGTCAGCTGATCGGTGGTTGCATCGGACGACAAAGTCGCCAGCGGGCCGTCCCATGGCCGGTCGAGCTTCAAGAGGGCAATGTCGCCGCCCTTCCAGATCTTCTCGGAGCTGTCATAGGACGGATTGATCACAAACTGCGTCACGAAGGCGGCCATGGAGCCGCTCGTCTGGACGCCAAGATTCCCTGTCCCCAGCTGGACCCGGACTGCACCGACGCGGGTTTTCGGGCTGCCGTCGCCCGGGTCCTCGTACGCAAACACCTTGCCGCTCTGTGGCGACAGCTGGAAATCCTCAACACAATGCGCGGCAGTCAGAATCCATTCGCTCGATATCGCTGCGCCGCCGCACATATGAAAGGTGTTATTGAGCGTGCGGACCTGGATCGATGCAATACCCGGCCAGTTGCGGAGCGAGGCATTGACGCCGCCGACCACTTTGGCACCGGTCTGTTGGCTGTCTGCCCGGCAGCTCCGCGGTTCGGGATCGGCCTGCGCGGTGGCGGCGGCAATCAAGCTCGCCAGAACTAGGACTGGCCATCTTCCGGTACGCATACAGACGTCCTCCCGTCGCGCGAGATTAACCATCAGGCAATATCCCGTCGAGGACGAAATGCGGTCCGGACCGCTCAGCCTTCTTCGAAGGGAACGATCAGCGTCGCCAGGAATCCCGCGATGATCGGCACCACGAGGCCGGCTGCGACCATCCAGGCGGGATGCGGGAAGCTGAACAGGGTCAGGACTGTCACGAACAACATGGCCGCACCGACGATGATGACCGCGCGCCGCGATCCTCGCGAAATCACCAGGGCGAGCCAGATACCGGCGAAAGCCCCTAGGAACCAGGCGATGACAACGGAGAGTTTCGCACCGAATGGAATGGCGGACATGCTGTCGGGACTTGCCAGCGAGAGGCCGGTTGGAACCGGAAAGACCTGCTGTCCGGCATACTGGACACCGGCGACGACACAAACAGCAAGCAGGATACCCGCGATTCCCGCCAGGATCTTACGAATCACCCTCAGCCCTCCCGCTTCAGACGGGGAAGAGTGACATGCCGATTCCTAACCTGCAAATGCCTTTTCAATGACGAATTCGGCAGGGGCTGCGTTCGAACCCTCGGTCAGGCCGGCGTTCTGCATGAGTGTCTTGACGTCCTGGATCATCTCCATCGAGCCGCAGATCATCGCGCGGTCGGTGGCCGGGTCCAGCGGCGGGACGCCGAGATCTTCGAATAATTTTCCGCTTTCTATCAGGGATGTGATGCGTCCCGAGTGCTCCCAGGCTTCGCGGGTACAGCTGGTATAAAGGCGCAATTTGCCTTGCGCCATTTCACCGACGAGGGGATCATTGACGACACTGTCGACGAGTGTGCGCGAATAGGTCAGCTCTGCGGCCTCCCGGCAGGTGTGCGTGACGATGACGTCGTCATAGCGCTCATAGGTTTCGGGATCGCGGACGAGGCTCGCGAAGGGCGCGAAGCCCGTACCCGTCGAGAACATGTAGAGACGCTTGCCGGGGGTCAACGCATCCAGCACCAAGGTTCCGGTAGGTTTGCGGCCGAGAAGGACCTTGTCGCCCGGCTGAATGTTGCACAGGCGCGAGGTCAGGGGACCATCCGGCACCTTGATCGAGTAGAATTCGAGCTCTTCGTCCCAGGCTGGCGAGGCGATTGAATAGGCACGCAACAAGGGGCGGCCGTCTTCCTTGGGCAGGCCGATCATCACGAATTCCCCGCTCCGGAAGCGAAAGCTCTGCGGGCGGGTCAGGCGGAAACGGAACAGGCGGTCGGTATAGTGTTCGACGGCGAGGACGGTCTCCTCGGTCGGCCCGTTCGGGTTCGCTTTGGGCACGGCAGCTGAAGCGGCGGTCGCGTCGGTGGACATCGATGTCCCTTTCGGCAGTTGGATTTGTTGCGCCGGTCACATGACAAGCGTGCCGGTCGAATGCAATGTGTCAGATGAACGCTTCAGATTTTCTGAACGATCCCGGATATGGACGGAGTTCAAGAAGTGAAGCGATCCGGCCTCGCCTTCCTGCTTTGCACATGTGCCTGTGCGGCGCAGGTTCCGCCTGTCCGGGCCTTCGAAATGACCCGCTGGACCTATGGTGCGACCAGCCAGTCAGTTTCTTTTATTGGGGGCGCGAATGAAACTGAGTCGACGGCCTTTCGTCTCCGGGAGGACGGAACCTGGGACGAAGTTGCGGTTCCGTCCGGGGAGACGCGGTTCACGTTCCGGGTGACCAAACAGGAGCCGGGGGCGATCTACCTGACCGATCCCGGCCGGAACGACGGCCTGTCCCTGGTGTTCAATCTGGAGCGCCGGGTGATCGAACTGCAGGAAGCTCCCGGGCGGGAATACTACGACCGCTACGTGATCGTTGCGCTGCACTAGGGTTCAGTTCGGCAGGGTAGCCGCGACCCAGTGGATGTCAGGATCGTCGATCGAGTAGGCACCCTCAAGCTCGTAGATGTTCTGGTAGCCATAGCCGTAGAGGTTGATGAAGGTCGGTACGTTGAGAGCAAGCGGTGCGCGCTTGAGCATCACCGGTTCGATATTGTCGCTGAAATTGTTGTTGCAGTAGATCAGGATGCGCGTGTCCGTCGAAGGGATCAGCGCGGCAAGCTTGTCCACTGTGAAGTCCGAGAAGTTCACGTTGATCGCGCCATCGATATGGCCGGTGAAGAAGGCGCCGGGGCTGCGCGCGTCGAGGATGATCGTGTCCGGATCGGCTTTCATCTCGTTGAAGGTCGTTAGCGGCACCAGACGGTCGGCCCTGTAGGCAGCGACTTCCTGCGACATCAGCAAGAACCCGTCATAGTCGACCTGCGTGTCTTCCTGTGCGTGGGCGAGCAGTCCGCAGCCGACAAAGGTTGCAGCGGCCAGCAGGCTGAGGATCAGTGTACGTTTCGTACCCATTTGACGTCTCCCTTCGTCCGAAAAGTGAATCATCGCTCGCAAATGCGGCGGCAAAAAGGGTATTGCGTGCCGGTTGTAGGGTGATTTTACCTCAGGCGCGGGGGTGCGCGGCGGCGTGAACCTCCCGCAGGCGGCTCGCATCAACGGCGGTGTAGACCTGTGTGGTCGACAGCGAGGCATGGCCGAGCAGGGTCTGGATCGCCCGGAGGTCGGCGCCGGCGGCGAGCAAATGGGTGGCGAAGGCATGGCGGAGGGCATGCGGAGTTGCGGTGTCCGGAAGGCCGAGCACGCCGCGCAATTTCTGCACGAGACCCTGGATAATGCGTGGGTTCAGGGCGCCGCCTTTGGCCCCCCGAAACAGAGCTGCGCCACGAGAGAGCTGGTAGGGGCAGACCCGGGCATAGTCGGCGATGGCGTCCCGCACGGCGGGGATCAGCGGTACGATGCGCACCTTGCCGCCCTTGCCAACGACACGAAGGCGTTCGGGAGCCGGGACGTCCGCGCCGGTTAGGCTCAGCGCTTCGGAAATGCGCAGACCCCCGCCATACAGCAGCGACAGGACCGCTGCATCTCGTGCATTGATCCAGGGCTCCGCATCGGGATCGGTCTCGGCCTCCTCGATCAGGTCGCGGGCCGCTTCGATCGACACCGGGCGGGGCAGGCGTTGGGACCGTTTCGGGCCCTGGAGATACGCGATTTCCGCATTTTGCAGGTCGTGGGCACGCCCGAGCCAGCGATAAAGTGCCTTTATCGAGGACATTAATCGGGCAATCGAGGCGTCCGAAAGCCCGTCCCGGCGGCGCTGGGCAAGATGTGCGCGTATATCACGTGCTTTCAGACTGCCAAGGACCGCGATTGTCGGTTCTTCCCCGCGGTGCAGCTGCAAGAAACCAAAAAACCCTGCAATATCCGACTGGTAAGCCTCAACCGTGTTTGAAGCCAGGCGCCGCTCGCGCGCCAGATACGTGGTAAACTCGGCGAGCATGTCCATCATGTAATCCTCGCAGCTGCGCCTTAAGGATGCCTTTCCAGATGATTTTTGCCAAACTTGGCGCGCAAACGCCGGTTATGGACCAGAAATTGCTAGGGATTTCTCCGCGCGGCGTTGCAGCGAGTGACGAGTAGAATGCGGTACCTGGGGATCGATTTCGCACGGACCATCGCTGTTGTCAGCGTGATGGTCAGCCATTCCCTGACCGCATCCAATCTTCATGGCCCGCTGATCGAAGGCGCACGCGTCTTACTGACTTTCGCCACGCCGACCTTTTTCTGCCTGTTCGGCGTGATGCAGCAAATCGTCTACGAACCGAAGTTTGAGGCCGGCAAGGCCGTGGATGTGACCCAGCGCCTGTGGGCGCGCGCGTTCCAGTGCTGGCTGCTCTACGTGATGACCTGTGCCGTGCTGGCAATTTTCGGGCACCTGTCTTTCCTCTATTTTGTGCGGTGCTCCCTGTTCATGGGCGAAACTGCCTTCACCGACATCCTGCGATTCTATTCCCTGATGCTGTTCCTGTCGCCGCTCCTGCTCCTGGTGAGCGCCAGGATTGGCCTGTGGCCGCTCGTCCTGGTGTCGCTTCTGATCCATGCCGCGTTTCCGCTGATCTCGAAGATCGGTCCGGTCGGCACGTTCCCGGGGGCCGACAGCGTTTCGTCGTTCCTCTACGGCGGCACATTGTTCACCCATACGGGGCCATCCGTCATTCATGGTGTGGGTTTTGTCGTCGCCGGCATGGTGATCGGTAAGATATTGAAATCCCGGCCGGGTGCGGAGTTGCTGTTGGCAGGTCCGGGCTGGACCGTTCGGGCCGTGTTTGCGCTGATGGTCGGCGCATGCGCCATTTGGCTCTGGCAGGGGCACTATGACTACACCAACGGCGCGGTGCGCACGCTGCTGCGCAATTCCAACCATCCGCTCTACCTGCTCATGGGCATAACCATCGCCGTTATCTATATAGACTTCTTCACTTTGGTTCGCCGGGCAGCAAATATTGGCGACAAGTCCGCCTGGATGGCCTTCGGACGGACGGGTCTGTTTATCTTCGCTTATGGCAATGCCCTGGTCTACGCACTCGAACGACCGCACGCCTATTCGCCGCCAAGCGTGGTTCTGTTCCTGACGATGATCATCTCCATCCTGGTGATGGCCTATGCCTATTACCGCTTCCGCGAATCCGACTGGCTGAAATCCGACCATCCCGCGTCCTCCATCTACCGCCGGATCGTCGATCGCAGTGCGATTGATTTCGTGAAATTTGTCACCGACCCGATCTTTCGCCGTCATCCGCCGGACAGCTCCTTGCCGACGGCACCGTTCTCGCCGAAGTCCTAGGGCTCGTTGCCTTCCCAATCGACGATCCAGTCTTCCGGGTCTTCATCGAACACGGTCTCTTCCGAAACGGTCCGGCCACGGATCGAGTTGCCGGTCGTATGGACCCGGTTGCGGTCGCCGCAGACCAGGTGGTGCCATTCAGGCAGGTCCTTGCCTTCCAGGACCAAGCGATAGGCGCAGCTAGACGGCATCCAGTTGATTTCGGTCACGTTCTGCGGTGTCAGGATCACGCAATCCTCGACGATCTTCTTCCGGTTCTCATAGTTCGCGCACCGGCACGCGCCAGCATCAAGCAGGCGGCAGTGCAGCCGCGTATAGGCGATTTCGCCCGTGTCCTCGTCTTCCAGTTTCAGCAGGCAGCATTTGGCGCAGCCGTCGCATAGCGATTCCCATTCCGCATGTGACATGTCCTGAAGCGTCTTGGTCTTCCAGAACGGTTCGGTCATCCCTGCAGGGCGGCCCATTCCGGCGTCTTTTCGATCAGGGCGCTGGCAAACCAGCACGAAGACGAAACGCTTTCGCCGGCATGGATCGCGTCGTTCATGATCTGCTTGACCAGCCGTTTGCCGATGCCGCGGCCGCCCAGCGCACCGGGAACGATCGTGTGGGTTATGTGCCGGTGCGAGGCAGATGGCCGCTCATAGGTGAGGTACGCTTCGAGGCCGTCCTCAAACAGGCTATAGCGCTGGCGGTTCTCATCATGGGTAATTTCGCTGCTCATGCCAGTACGTCCTGCCATTCCTTGTGTTTCTCGATCTGCGCTTTCGCATAGGGGCAGAGGGGGATGATCTTGATGCCCGACCTCCGCGCGTCTTCGACGGCGCGCAGGACCAGCGCCTGGCCGACGCCGAGGCCACGCAAGGCATCCGGAACTTCCGTATGGTCGACGATGATGCGGATTGTGCCGGCTTTTGAAAACGTCATTTCGGCTTCGTGGCCGTTCACGACCGTAACATAGCGGCCACCGGTGGGGCCATCTTCGCGGCGGATGTCATACTCACTCATGTGTGCTCCGTATCAGCAGCCCTATCTGGTCTGCCGGGGCGACTTGTGCAAGCAAAAGCCGCCCGGCGGGTAGGCCGGGCGGCTTGGCTGACCGGTTGAAGATCAGGTATTCTTGCGGATCGCATCTTTCGCGTCGCCGACCTTGTCGCGCACGGTGCCTTCGGCCTTGTCGAGCTTGCCTTCAGCTTCGAGCTTGCGATTGCCGGTCACTTTGCCGACAGTCTCCTTGACCGCGCCTTCGGCTTTCTTCGCTGCGCCCTTGATATGTTCCTTGTCCATGTTCTGGTCCTTTTCTGTGGGCTGCTTGAGTGCAGTCAACAGATCAACGCGCGGACGGCGAACAAGGTCCGATGAAATTGCGGACAGATGCGCATCTGTTCACAGCGGCTGCCTGGCGCTAGGGATCGGACACCATGGCCCGCCTGCTTTCCACCCCTGAAATCGACTGGAAGGATGACGGGACGCCGGTCGCCCGGGCGATGGGCGATGTCTATTTCACCGCGGGCGACGGGCTGGCGGAATCGCGCGCTGTGTTCCTGCAGGGTTGTGGCCTCCCTGAAGCCTGGGCAGGGCGCGAGACCTTCACCATCGCCGAGACGGGGTTCGGCACAGGGCTCAACTTTCTCGCCGCTTGGGACCTCTGGCGCGCGCACCGGCCCGGCCCGGACGCGTCTCTGCATTTCGTCAGTTTCGAAGCCTTTCCCCTTTCACCGGCCGACGCAGCGCGGGCCCTTTGGGCATGGCCGGAACTCAAGGATCTGGCGAACCGGTTGTTGTCCGTTTGGCCAGGCCCTGTGCCGGGAGTACGCCGCTGGGTCTGGCCGGAGGAGGGGGTGACGCTGACGCTGCACCTCGGCAGGATTGAAGACACGTTGCCACTGAGCCTGGTTCGGGCCGATGCCTGGTTCCTTGACGGATTCAGCCCGGCGAAGAACGAAGCCATGTGGGAAGACGCGCTGTTTGCGCTGATTGCGGAACGCAGCGCGCCGGGTGCGCGCGCGGCGACGTTCACGGTTGCGGGCGCTGTGCGACGGGGCCTGACCGAGGCAGGTTTCGAAGCGGTGAAAATGCCGGGTCATGGACGCAAGCGTCAGCGACTCGAAGCGCGGCTCGTGACCGCTCCGACTGCGCGGCCCGACCCTTTTGGACTTCGCTTGCCTGCGGTCCAGGCGCGCACGGTTGCTGTCATTGGTGCGGGGATTGCCGGGGCGGGTGCCGCCCACGCGCTCACCGACGCGGGCATTCGCGTCACC
>JBGSKI010000400.1:0-4663 GCA_041741315.1 Hyphomonas sp.
GGCCTTGCGGGCGAGCCGGGCGAGCCGCCCGAAATCCACGTCCACGGTCAGGTCCGCCTCGCCGGGGCAGGCGAGGGGGGAAACCTGAGCCCCGCTGCGGAAGGCACGCAGGCTGTCGCCCGGTGCCATGTCTGTCGGGCCATAGTCGACGAACAAGGCCCGGAAGGGTGCACTGCGCGACACGAGATCGGCAATGACGAGGTCCAGCCCGACCTGGACTTCGACCACCTCGGCGGTGGCGGCTGCGCCTTCGGGTGCGGTGCGGTCGTCCGCGGCCAAGCCGAAGGTCAGGGCTCCAGCCGTGTCGAGCCCGACCACGCATTCGCGCCAGGTCTCGCCGTCCTTGCGGAACTGCCGCACAGGCAGGCAGTCGAGGTATTCATTGGCGACCAGCAGCATCGGACCTGCCGGTACCTCCGCCAGCGTAGCCGCGAACACAGGGTCGGCACGTTCGAGCCGCTTGCCCTGAATTTCGCGCAAGAGGGGGCTCGCTTCGATGAGGACAAGGCGCATCGCGGCAAGGAATTCCGGTCCGCCTGCCACCGCACGCGCCATGTTTAGCGCGTCATCCATCAGCACGCCACGTCCGGGGCCGATCTCGACCAGCACGAACGGGTCAGGCGATCCCATGGCGCGCCATTCGTGCACCAGGAAGAGCCCGAACAATTCCCCGAACAGTTGGCTGAGTTCCGGCGCGGTGATGAAGTCCCGTCCGATGCCCGGCCGGCTGGCATAATAGCCCTGTGCGGGATCGTGCAGCGCCAGTTGCATGTAGGTCGATAGCGGGATCGGACCACCGGTCTCGATCAGCCGGACGATGCGGTCTTCCAGAGTCACGCTTTCGCAGCGCCCTTGGTCTTGAGCGCATTCCAGACGAGCCATGCTCCGCCAAGCCACATCGGCACCGACAGGAGCTGGCCCATCGTGATCCATTCCGGCAATCCGTGCACGAAGGAATCTGGCATGCGGAAATTCTCGACAATGGTGCGGCCGGTTGCGTAGATCAGCAGGAACAGCCCGGCAACGAGGCCGGGGCGCTTCAGCGCATGGAAGCGCCAGATCAGGATCGACAGAAGGATCAATGGCAACCAGCCCTCGAGCGCCGACTCGAACAACTGGCTTGGATAACGTGCGGTTTCATTGCCGGCATAAACCCACTTGCCAGCATCCCAGTCATAGGAGGGCGGCGTGGACCCGGGAACGGTGCCTTCCGGAAAGATCATGCCGATCGGGGAGTCGGTGTGGCGTCCATAGAGTTCGCCGTTGATGAAATTTGCGATCCGGACCAGCGCAATGCCGATCGGTGCAACCACGCCGGCAATGTCTCCGATCGACAGCAGGCTGACCTTGCGCCGCGCGGCAAACACGACAAGCGCAATAACGACGCCCAAGATGCCGCCATGGAATGCCATTCCGCCGTCCCAGATGCGCAAGATAGCCATCGGGTCCCGCGCCAGGGCATCGCCCTGATACGGCACCATGTAGAACAGGATGTAGCCGAGCCGGCCCCCGAGGATGATTCCCAGGATGATCCAGAACATGATGTCGTCGAGTTGGTCCTTGGTCAGGGGGCTGGTGCCGCCGAACAGGGCCGGACGCTTGAGCATCGCGCTGGCATACCACCAGGCGAGGCCGATGCCCGCCATATAGCCGAGCGCGTACCAGCGCAGATGGAACGTCCCGAGGCCGATGAACCCGAAGTCGATGCTGACCAGCGCAGGGCTGATTTCCGGAAAACTCAGGCTGGATGCGGCAAGGTGCCCCCCGAGCAGCGTCATCGTGTCGAGCATACCTGGTCTTTTCCCTGTCTTGCTGAGGGCCTATCTGTTAGGGCAGCAGCGATATCGCCCTGCCACCGCGCGCGAAGGAGTAGCCTCATGGCGACGACAAATCCACTACTCGATGACATTGCCGGTTTTGTGACAAGCGCGATGGGAGCCGCACGATCCGCTGGCGAGGAAGCCAAGACCGCCGCACAGTCGCGCGTCCGGGCCCTGATCGCCGATATGGACTTGGCCGGACGGGACGAAGTCGAGGCGCTGAAGGCTCTAGCAGTCGCCGCGCTGGAGCGTGTCGAGGTTCTGGAGGCCCGCGTGGCGGCGCTTGAGGCAAGTGTTGCATCCGGCGCAAAAACCCAGGGTGGTTAAGCAATCCGGGTTCGCTCAGCTGTTGAAGCGCGTGGACTTGATGACTTCAGGGACTAACAGAGGGGGTGGCGGCTCGGCGCGAATCCTGCACCGATGCCCGCTGCAGACGGGGTAATCCGATGAGCCTGGACCTGAGCCAAACCGAATTCGACCTGGTCGATCCGCTGGAACGCGTTGAGGAGGCCCTGGAAGACGGCGGCTGGCAGGCCGAACGCGATGACGATGGAACGATTCACGCCATGGCCGAAACGCGCTGGGGCGACCTTGGCGCACTGTTCGCCTTCCGTCCGGAACCGGCAGCCATACACTTTTCCATGACACTCGACGTGAAGCCGCAGGCCGCCAAGCGGTCCGGCATTGCTGAGCTGATCATGCTGGCCAATGAACGGCTGTGGCTGGGCCATTTCGATTACTGGTCTGACGAAGGCGTGATCATCTTCCGCTACACATTCCCGTTGATGGACCGCGACGAGCCGACGCTCGGCGAAGTTCGCGCCGCGATGGCTGCAGCTGTCAGCGCCGTCGAGCGTTTCATCCCGGCGTTCAACTTCCTTGTCTGGGCCGGCAAGTCGCCGCGCGACGCAATTGACGCGGTGATGTTCGAAACCCACGGCGAAGCCTAAGGACATGGCAGCGGCGCAAACGATCGCGCTGGTCGGTGCCGGCCGGATGGGAACCGCGCTGGCCAAGGGCTGGCTCGCCCGCAAGGCCAAATCCGACATCCGCATATCCGATCCAAACCCCTCGGAAGAAGCGCTCGCCTGGGCCGATGCCGGCACGGTCCTGCTCAACCCGGAACCGGCGCCGGTCAATGTGCTCGTGGTCGCTGTGAAGCCCCAGATTTTTCCGACGGCGGCGGACAGCCTCAGGGCATGGATCGGTCCGAAGACGCTCGTCCTGTCGATCATGGCCGGCACCCGCCTGAAGCAGGTTTCCGACCGTCTCGGCACGCAGCAGGTCATCCGCGCCATGCCCAACACGCCCGGCGCAATCGGCAAGGGTGTCTCGGTGATCTCGCCCGGTCCCGGAGCGAAATCGTCGGACATTGCCACGGCCACTCGCCTGCTGGCCCCCTTGGGCGAAGTGATCGGACCGGTCGACGAGAAGCACATGTCTGCCGTGACCGCGCTGTCGGGCAGCGGCCCAGCCTATGTCTTCCTGCTGGCGGAAGTGATGGCCAATGCCGCCGAGTCCGAAGGCATGCCGGCTGACCTTGCGGCGCGTCTTGCCCGCCTGACGGTCGAAGGTGCGGCAGCACTGATGGCGCAGACCGGCGATGATCCGGCGGTGCTCAGAAAAGCAGTTACCTCTCCCGGCGGCACCACCCAGGCTGCCCTTGACATCCTCATGGATGAGGGTGGGATGCCGATCCTGCTGAGAAAGGCGATCCGGGCTGCGGCCAATCGCGACCGGGACCTTTCACGCGAAACGGATTAGGAGCGACGTAATCATGAACGGCCAGGACGACAGAGTCGAACAGGCCCTTCTCGGTGCGCTCAAACTGGCCGGAGACACGTCCTGGGGCGGCCTGACCCTGTCGGGAATCGCAGCATCCATTGGAGTTTCGCTGAATGACCTACACGGTCTGACGCGGGACGATCTGGCCAATGCGTTCGATGGCCATTTCGACAAGGCCATGTCGGCCGAAGGTCCGGCTGGCGGGGAGCCGCCGCGAGAACGGCTGTTTGACGTGATCATGCTGCGGTTCGAGGCGATGGAGGACCTGCGTCCGGGCATCCTGTCGCTGATGCAGCACCGCGACCGGGCTCCGCGCCTGCTGGTTCGCCTGCCGCAACATCGTGCCGCGAGTGCCTACTGGGCGCTGGTCTCTGCGGGTCTGGATGACGACAAAGGGGCACCGCTTGGCCTGAAGTTGGCTGGTTTAGGGCTGGTTATTGGCCAGACCGAGCGGGCCTGGCGCAAGGATGCGAACGGCGATTTCGCGCTGACCATGGCGGCGCTCGACCGGGGACTGCGGGACGCGGAGGGGCGCCTTGAGCGCCTGTCCGCCTGGCTGCCCAAACAGAAAAAGAGCGGTCCGGACGAGACCGCCGAAACGGAGGAAACCGATGAGCCGGCCGGGACTGGACACAAATCCCCTTGAACTGACGCCGGACTGGTTCAACCAGCTGTTTGCGGAAATCGGCATCGATGCCGACGTGCGCGGCCTGACGGCGAAGTCGATCGGCACGGGCCAGATCGGCGAGAATGTGCGCTTCGTGTTCGACTATGCGCGGGCAGGCGCGGGCGCGCCGGCGACGCTGGTCGGCAAGTTCCCTTCTGGCAGCGAGGCCAGCCTGATGACCGCCAAGCTGCTCGGACATTACGAGCGCGAAGTGATGTTCTACCGCACTTTCCCGAAAGTTGCCGACCGGATCACGCCGAAGGCACTCTACACGGACTATGACGCCAACACCAACCGGTTCGCGCTGATCATGGAAGACATGGCCCCGGCGACGCAGGGCGACCAGCTTGCCGGGTGCGGCGTGGCGGATGCCGAGCGGGCCCTGTCTGCA
>JBGSKI010000401.1:0-2684 GCA_041741315.1 Hyphomonas sp.
GCCAGCCCTCGGCAACGGGCGCTCCGGACACGACGTTCGAAACGCTGGTCACCGGCGAGTGCAACGCCATCGCGGTCGAATTCGCGATGCGCCTCGCCGACGGCCTGCCCGTCGGACGCCAGACGCACCTCCTGTGCGGACCGCAAGGCACCGGCAAGACGCATATCGCGCTGGCCCTCAAGGCGCGGGCGGAAGCGAACAATCCGGAGGCCGTCGTGGTCTACCTGACCGCCGAGGAATTCCTCGCCGCCTATACGGACGGCGTCAAAGTGAAGGACACCAGCGCCCTCAAGAAGCGCCTGCGGTCGGCCACCCACCTGCTGATCGACGACCTGCACCGGATCGCCGGCAAGCAGGGCACGGAGACCGAGCTGCTGCACAATATCCGCGAAGTGACCAATCATGGCGGCAACGTTGTCCTGATCGGCGACAAGACTCCGGGCGAGCTGTCAGGATTCTCCGGACGGATGGTCAGCGAGCTGAAAGGCGCCACCGTGCTGGAAGTCGGCTTGCCGGACGCGCAGATGCGCCGGCAGATCGTCAGCGAACTGGCGGACTATATCGTTGCCCAGCATCCGGCCTTCGAGATGCCGGACGAGATGATCGACCGGCTGTGTGCGGGAATCCGGGGCCCTGGCCGCGACCTGACCGGTGCGGTGTGGAACCTCTACACGCAGGCCGCCTTCGGCCGTCTGGCACCCACCGCCGAGATGCTCGACCGCGTGGTCCGGCAGATCGAAGGCGACGTGAAGCCGCCCTCGATCGAACTGGTGAAGAAGGCCGTGATGCGCGTGTTCAACGTCACCAAGGCTGACCTCGAAAGCCCGTGCAAGGCCCGCACAGTCGTCTATCCGCGGCAGATCGCGATGTTCCTGTGCCGGGAGATGACCGGCAAGTCGTTCCCGCAGATCGGCAATTGCTTCGGCAAGCGTGACCATACGACCGTGTTGTATTCCCACAGGAAACTGAACAAGTTGATCCCGCAGGACGTCGAACTTGCCTCGGATGTTGCCCGGGTCAAGACGGTGATTGCCGAATTGCAGGCATCTGGTGCCAGCTGACGCGGCACCGGAACGCGCAAGGCCATTCACGGCTTGGCTTTTCCGCAGCAATCGTTAAGGGTTCTCGGCCCGCTCTCCCCCAGAGAGCGGGCTGATTCTCTACCGGAACGGCCGAGCCGCCGGATGGAAGCAGCCAGAAACTGATGATGGGTATCCGGAGGGCCCTCGCGCCCGCCACGATGGACGGAACAGACGATGAAACTGACGATTGAACGCGGCGACCTCCTGAACGCACTCTCTCACGTGCAGAACGTTGTCGAGCGCCGCAACACGATCCCGATCCTCTCGAACGTGCTGCTGCAGGCCACCAAGGGCCAGCTGCGCCTGACCGCCACCGACCTCGACATCGAGGCCGTCGACAGCGCGGCCGCCAAGGTCAAGCAGGAAGGGTCGGTCACCGCCCCCGCCGGAACGCTGTTCGACGTCATCCGCAAGCTGCCCGCCGGGGCCGACGTCGAGCTTGCCCTCGATCCCGTCAACCAGCGCCTGTCGATCCGGGCCGGAAGGTCGCATTTCGAATTGCCGACCCTGCCCGCTTCCGATTTCCAGACCATGGCCTCGGACGAAGGCGCAACCAAATTCACCGTCGACGCCAAGGACCTGGCGCGCCTGATCGACAAGACCCGTTTCGCGATCTCGACCGAGGAGACACGCTATTATCTCAACGGCGTCTACCTGCACGGCGCCAAGAACGATGCCGGCAAGGCCGTGCTGCGCACCGTCGCCACCGATGGCCACCGCCTGGCGCTCGCCGAGATCAAGGCCCCGAAGGGCGCAGAGGATCTCGAAGGCGTGATCGTGCCGCGCAAGGCCGTGGGCGAAGCCCGCCGCCTGGTCGACGGTCTCGACGGCCCGGTCGACATCGAAGTCTCGGACTCCAAGATCGTCATCCGCGCCGGCCGCGCCACGCTGACCTCGAAGCTGATCGACGGTTCGTTCCCGGACTATGCGCGCGTCATCCCGAAGGGCAATGACAAGAAGCTGACCATCGACAACAAGGCCTTCGAAGCCGCCGTCGACCGCGTGTCGACGGTCTCGGCGGAGCGTTCGCGCTCGGTGAAACTGTCGCTGTCGGACGGCAAGCTGACGCTGGCGGTGAGCCATGCCGAAACTGGCGCGGGCAATGAGGAACTGGAAGCGGACTATTCCTCCGATCCGATGGAGATCGGCTTCAACGCCAAGTACCTGCTCGATATTGCCGGGCAGATCGAGGCGCCGGAGGCGGAATTCATGTTCAACGACCCGGCCTCGCCGGCGCTCGTCCTCGACCCGTCCGACGATTCCGCCCGCTACGTGCTGATGCCGCTGCGGGTGTAGCGGCGGCGGCAAAGGGCTGCCGCGTGACACCATGACCGCCCTCACCCGCCTCTCGCTGACGGATTTCCGCAATTACGCGTCGCTCAGCGTGCCGCTCGACGGGCGGCATGTCTGCCTCTATGGCGCCAATGGCGCAGGCAAGACGAACCTGCTCGAAGCGGTCAGCCAGCTCGGCCCCGGCCGGGGCCTGCGGTCCTCTACCCTGCCGGAAATGACGCGCACCGGCGCGCCCGGCGGCTGGACGATCTCCGCCACCATGACCGACGAACGCAAGGTCGGCGTGGCGCTCGACACGTCCACCGGCAG
>JBGSKI010000402.1:0-12558 GCA_041741315.1 Hyphomonas sp.
CTTGCAGACGCATTAGCAGGACCTGCTCGCTGTTTCGCTCGACCCGAGCCTGGTTCCAGTTGTTGACCTGCAGACCCAGAAACACACCGAACATGACGATGAGGGTTTCTACCGCGACGGTGAACCAGTCCTGCTTGCGGAAAGCGTCGGAGATGCGGCGGAGGATCACGGGGATTCTTCCGGTTGGGGAGCGGCAGGTTCGAGCGGGACAATTCTGAGGCTGTCAAAATAGCGGGCCATGAAGTCATCACTCAGGCCTCCGACGATGGGGCCTGCCACGTCCATCATGGTCGTGCCTTCCCAGCTTGGCGCCTGCATCGTCCACCAGTGCTTGGCAAAGCGGCTGCCAAAAAAATAGGGCGCCGTATTCTTGATGTGCTGCCGGACATGTTCACGCGTCACCAGGCCGGCCTGTTCCATCTGGAGCATCTGGTCCCATTGCATCATCTGGGCGACGAGGTGGGCCTCGATCATCAGGACTTCGGCATCGGTCAGGGCTTCCGGCGTGTGGATGGACTTCATCCAGACTCCGGCCATTTCCGGCCTTGAGATACTCAGCTCGATCTGGACGAGCAGGTCGTTTTTCTGCTGCTCCATGGCCGCACGGGTCAGCGCCGCGTTCTGGTGCACTTCGACAATCAGCAAGATGATGCCGGCGAGGACACCGACATTCGCACCGAGGGTGAGCCAGCGGTTGATGCGGTCGAGACGACCCGGTGTGGCCGCGTTGGCGAGGGGTGGCGGAGAGACCGCAGCGGGCGGGCTTTCCGGCGGCGCGGCAGGTTTGCGGAAACGGGACGCCAGCCAATCGAATTTCATGCTGCCGTGTCCCTGAAACTGCTGGCCAGAACGGCCAAGTGCGGCAGATGAATCATGGTGCGTCCCCGGCTCCCCCGTGTAATCGCTACCACAGGGAGAAGGGGATGTCTTCCAGCCTCAGAGGCGAGTTTTTCGCCTCATCCGCCGAAGGGCGGAAGTTGGGCCTGGAGCTTCTTGGTGAGGCCTTTTCGGACGATGGAATAGGCCTGGACAAGGCGGGCGGCGAGTTCCTCGTCGGGCAGGGCGTCAAGCTTGGCGGTCACCCATTTGGCACGGGCGAGATAGCGCGATGGCGTGCCGGCGCCGCTCTCGACCAGCATGTCGAAGGCCTCTGGCGAGCACTTGAACGAGAGTTCGTAGCCGGTCGCGGCGTGGGCGGCGAACATCTTTCCGGCGATCTTGTAGACTTGGTCGTCGCCCCATTGCTCGACCACTTCCGCTCCGGGGAGTGCCAGGCAATGATGCCGGACCTCGTCCAGTGTCACGATACAGCCCCCTTGGCCCACGACACGTCGAGGCGCTTCTGGTCATGGAATTCGTCGGTGGCTTCCGGGTCCCACGGGAAGCGGCCGTCATCGCCCGGCCAGAAGACCTGGATCATGCCCTGCAGTGGCGGACGTCCGGTGCCGCGCCGGACCATGATATTCATGGCGCCGATGAAATTCAGGTGCTCGGGATGCACGGCGCGCAGCTCCACGTCGGCCTCGTTGAGGATGCCGTCCATGCGCAGCGGCTGGCCGGTCCAGAGCTTTTCCCGGACGAGGCGCGCGGCGACATTGTGGATCACGCCATCGACGGTTTCCTGGTCGAGGCCGAAGACGACCAGTTCGGGCAGGCCGAACTTTTCCTGCATGCCGACCGTGGTGGTGAACAGGATGCGGGACTCCGGATTGGCAGCATCCTTGCGGACATAGACCTTGGTCCAGCCGTCGCGGGCGACGCCATCGGCGATGGGTTGAAGTTCGGGGGCGAGTGTCATGGATATCTCCCTCAGGCCGGGGCCAGGCGGTCGGCGGGATAGTGCGGATAACTCGCTTTCATCACGCCATGGTTGAGCAACATTTCGGCGACCTGGACCTTGCCAGCCGCGTCGAAGATGCGTGTACGGATCCAGTAATTCTCGGCCCGGCGGCTTTCCGACAGGGCGACGACCTCGCGGCGCAGGACATAGGTCTCGCCAACGAAAAGCGGGCCGTGGATCATCCGGATTTCCAGGTCGGCGAACAGGCCGATCGAGGGATGCTTGACCGGGAAATGCGAGCGCCGGCTGGAATAATTGCCGAGAACGCTGACCATTTCGAGGGGGATGACGGCGCGGCCCCACGGGGAGGCGGCGTCGCTGAGGTACATCTCGTCCGGCTCGGTGATGACGGCGAGCTTCTGGGCGAGGGAGAACGGGTAGAGGTCTCCCATGTGCTGGTCCGGTCCCATGGTGACGATTTCGTCTTCAGTGCCGGTCATGCCGACATGCAGGTCTTCAAGGATGACGAGGCTTTCGGGCGGGCGCAGCTTTTTCATCCGGGCTTCGAGCAGGGTTTCGCCATGATCCGGACCGAGCGAGGCGCTGGCTTCGAGCACGGGCGTGCCGTCTTCCTTGAAGGCGCGGGCGAGGGTGCGCGTCGCGCCGGGCGCGGGCATGTCGATTTCGGCGCGCACTTTTTCGCCTTCGAACACCATGTTGAGGAAATGGCAGGAGAAGCAGCCGCGCTCGAACCAGGCGTCGCGCCAGACCTTGGCCAGGAGCGGCACGAATTGCTGGAAATGGGTCGGCCCTTCGATCGGGCCTGCCTTGATGCCGAGACGCGCGGCTTCGGCGTCGTCGTGCAGGCTCTTGTGCCCGCCATAGGACTGGTCTGCCAGCATCTGCGCCGGCGCGCGAAGTGCTCCTGCGACAATTTCGGACATTCTGCCTCCTCTTCCCTTCCCTTCATTGTGGCAGGACTTCAGCGCTGCGTCACCCTCGGTGACGAGGTGAAATTCAGGCAGGATCAGTCGGGAACGCTTTCGGTATCCACAGCCCGCTGGACTGCCCTGTAGAATTCCTTGCGCGCGTCGAATTCGTGATCCTTGTCGCCGAGGGCGGAGGTCCAGCTGGCGTTCGAGGCGATGACGATGCTGCGCAGCGGGTCGATGAAGATGCCCTGGCCGAAGATGCCGTCGGCCTGGAAGGAGCCATCGTCCCATGTCCACCACTGATACCCGTAGCCCTCGCCGGGAACACCATACTCGGCATGTTTCTGCGACGCCTGCGCGAGCCAGTCGGGCGGCAGGACGAGCTTGCCGCCGGCGATTCCGCCATCAAGGATGAACTGGCCGAAACGGGCAAAGTCGCGCGTCGTTGCCTGGATGCAGCAGCCGCTGATCTCGTGTCCGTCGGTGCCGAGCAGCCAGGAGGCATCCTGCTCCATGCCATAGGGCGCCCAGATCTTTTCGGAGAGATAGCTTGCGACATCCTTGTCGGTGGCGCGGCTCACCAGGACGCCGATCAGGTTGGTCTCGCCGGTGGAATAATTCCAGACCGTGCCGGGTTCGTGGGCGCGTGTGAGGGTGGCCATGTAGGCGGCGGTGGCGCTTTCGCGGTCGACGACAGATTGCTTGTCGAAGCGGGCGACGTCGGAGTCCGGGTCGTCATAGTCCTCGTTCCATTTGGCTCCGGAGGTCATGGTCAGGACCTGCGCAATGGTGACGCCGTCATAGGCGGAGCCGGCGAGTTCCGGGATGTATCGGGCGATAGGATCGTCGATGCTGGTGATCGACCCATCGGCGATGGCGGCACCGACAAGCGTCGAGGTCAGGGACTTGGCGACGGAGAAACTGGTCCAGCGGCCATCTGGGCGGAAGTCGAGGCCGTAGCGCTCAAGGCGGATGTTGCCGCCGACCAGAACGACGAGACCGGCCGTGCGGTTGGCCGCGAGATAGGCGTCGAGGTCCATTTCAAGTGCCATCGGATCGCCGGAGGGCAAAGGATGCACGCTGGTACCAGCCTTGATGGGACGGGATTTCACGATGAAGGGCATCCGGTCCATCATCCGGAATGCGGCGTCGCGCTGCGGTACGCTCCAGAACAGGACGTCGCGGCCGGCAGGCGGGTGGGCCAGCACGGCCCGCCAGTCGGGACCGATCAGCGTCCACCCCGCTCCGGCGGCCATGGCCAGCGCGGCGACGATGAGCGAGAGCCTACGTATCCACCGGTTGTTCAGCATGTCCTGGCGTCCCTGTTGTGGCGTGACCGTTAAGTGCCGTTCAGTTGCCCCGCCGGTCAGGCGCGGCGGAAATCCATGATCCAGTTGGTTTCCCAGGTCTTGCCTGCGTCGGCAGACAGGGCCTGTTCCCAGCGCGGTCCGTCGCCGGTGTCCTTCAGCCATATGAACCGCAGCTTCACCAGCGCGCCATTCCATGTCTCGTCACAGATGAACTCGCCCCGGTCCGCATCGAACCGGCCGACGACCGGCTCGCCGATCGCGGCCGGAAAGCGCATGTCGAGCCACCATATCCGCCAGAGGCCGGTCTGGATGTCATAGTTGCGCAGCGCGACGGCCCGGTAGGTGCCGTTCGGGTCCATCAGGAGATTATCCTCGACATTGCCGAACCCGCCCATCACGGAATGGGTGGTGCTGGTGCCGTCGAATTCGAACCAGTCATTGGAATGAGCGAGCCGGGTTCCGAGCTTTCGGTGGCGGACTTTCCAGTCTGCGCACAGGAAATCGAAATCACCCGGCGGCGAAGCGGTTGCCGTCATCCTTCCATCCCGGCCTTGCGGGCATACTTGGCGGCGAACTGGGCGAGCGGTACGACGCGGGCGGCGTTCGATTCTGCATGGGCGCTGTTGGCTGTGCCGTCGCGTACGCGCCCGACGATGCCCTGCAGGATGCCAGCGAGGCGGAAGGCGTTGTAGGCGAAGTAATAGTCCAGCTGCGGCAGGCCATCGCGGCCGGTATGGCCGCAGTACATGGCCACATATTCCTCCATGGTCGGGATGCCCCAGGCCTTGAGATCGGGAATGGCGGAGAGCGACCCGCGGCTGGAATCGCCGGGAGGCATGATCCAGTTCATCAGGTGGTAGGAGAAGTCGGCCAAGGGGTCGCCGAGCGTGCAGAGTTCCCAGTCGAGGACGGCGATGACTTTGGGCTCGGTCGGATGGAGCACCATGTTGTCGAGCCTGTAGTCGCCGTGGACGATGGTGGTCTTGTCGCCGGGCGGGATGTTCTTTGGCAGCCAGTCGATCAGCTGTTCCATTTCCGGGATCAGCATCGTCTCTGAGGCCTTGTATTGCTTGGTCCAGCGGTGGACCTGGCGGGCGACATAGTCGCCTTCCTTGCCGAAGCCTTCGAGGCCGGCCGCGCGCCAGTCGACATTGTGCAGGTCGGCGAAGGTCTTGACTTTCGCCTCGTAGATCTTGCGGCGCATGGCCGGCTCGTATTCGGGCAGGGTGCCGTCCCACAGGATCCTGCCGTCGACATTGTCCATCACGTAGAAGATCGTGCCGACGACGGACTCGTCCATGCACAGGCCCCAGGGGCGGGCGACGGGATAGCCGAGCGGCCAAAGCGCGCTGATGGCGCGGTATTCCCGGTCGACGGCATGGGCGCTGGGCAGGAGGTTGCCCGGCGGTTTGCGGCGCATGACGTATTTCTTGTTCGGAGTTATGAGCTGGTAGGTCGGGTTCGACTGGCCGCCCTTGAACTGGCGCACGTCCAGCGGGCCTGCATAGCCCTCGACGTTCGCTTCCATCCATTCGACCAGTCTGGCCTCGTCGAAGCGGTGGCTTTCGGCGACCGGCTTGGTGCCTGCGAACAGGTCCTGTGCATTAGGCGTGTCGGCCATTTTCCTGCCCTCAATTCTGCTTGTTCTATTGCGATACCATACTCACGGACCACGCCGCGCCAAGGCCTTCCGCAGCGTCCGCGTGATCCCGCCTGGCAGAAGCCCGGCAAAAGGAGGAACGCGCCATGACCCTGCTGAAGACTGCCGCGACAGGCATCCTGCTCGTCCTGCTGGCAAGCCTGGCGGTTGCGTGGCTGGCAGCGTTCATGTTCTGTAACACAGGTGCCCGCCGACGGCATAAAAATGCCGCATGAAGGCGGGTCTGGTGCTTGTTCCTGGCTGGGTCTAGGCTGGCTGGTGCCGGATTTTGGCTGGGTTGCGGCTCGGTTCTGGCTGGGTTCGGGGGGAGAGAGGTGCGCCTAGACGATGCTCATTTTCCTGCGCCTGTTTTTCTCATCGATCCTTGTCGCCCTGGCGTTTGCCACCTCGGCGAGTGCCGTGCCGCTCGATCCGGATGGCGTGATCCGGGCAGACCTCCTCGGGCGGGCGGTCGCGGCCCTTGAGGCGCACCGGACGGAGGCGGACCCGACGCGGATGGTCGTGGTCGACTATGCGAAGCATTCGCGGGAGCGCCGGGCCTATGTCGTCGACCTTGAGACGGGGGCGGTGACGGCGTTCCGGACGGCGCATGGGCGCGGATCGGATACCGACCACAATGGGTTCCTCGACACTTTCTCGGACGTGGCCGGCTCGTCGGCGAGTTCGGAAGGGGCCTACCTGACGGCCGAGACCTATTGGGGCAAGCATGGCAAGTCGCTGCGGCTCGACGGGCTGGACCCGACCAATGCGCATACGCGGGCGCGGGCCATCGTGGTGCATGCGGCGGCCTATGCGGAGCCGGATTTCCTGAAACAGTTCGGCAAGCTTGGCCGGTCGAACGGGTGCATCGTCTTCTCGGCCGACGACCTGACCACGTTCCTGGCGGATGTGCCCGAGCGGACGCTGGTGTTCGTGGGGAAATAGGGGGCACGCCCCGGCGAGTTGTCAGCGGCCCGAAAGCCCCTAGAGTGTTTCATCCGGGGGAAACACGATCATGCTGCTGCGTCGCTTCATCGACCATGTGAAGCATCAGGAATGGACCGCCATCGCGATCGACTTTGCCGTCGTCGTGACCGGCATCCTGATCGCGTTCCAGATCACCACATGGAACGAGACCCGGCAGGAGCGTGTTCGCGAACAGCTTTACCTGACGCGCATAGCCTCCGAACTCGACAATACGATCGAAGAAATCGAGCACTCGATTCTGATCACCAACGAGCGCCAGGAACTCGGCGAATTCCTGCTTCGCACAGTCACCGATCCGGACCTTGTGCGCACTGACCCGGAGCACTTCCTGGTGGCCCTGGTCATCGGCGGGTATACATTCTCTCCCAATGTCCGGGCCCAGACCTTTGATGAAATGCGGTCTGCCGGCGACCTCAACATCCTGCGCGACACGCAATTGCGCTTCGACCTGACCGAATTCTACACGAGCATCCGGGGTTTCTCCCAATGGGATTATCTGCGCGAACTCCGCCAGACCGAATATGTCCGGCGGTCTGCCGGCATCCTCACTTATGACCAGCTTCAGGCGGTGACGGCCTATTACAACAATCCTGCGGCCACCGGGCCGTTGGAGACATCCGAAGACGGGGCCATGCAAGCCTATGAACGGATGATCGCGCGGCAGGACTTCATCGACTGGCTGCCGACCGTCACCGTCCGCGCCGACGATGTTGAAGCATATGCGGGATGGTTGGAGGGCGCCCGCAGCCTCCGTGCACGTCTCGATGTTCCTGCAGCGCCAGTGCAAGAGGGGACCTCTGGCAAATGATCCTCCGCCGCCTGACAGATGCCCTCCGCAAGCAGGACTGGTTCACGGTTCTGATCGAGACGCTGATCGTTGTGTTCGGTGTGTTCATCGGCCTGCAGGTCAATAACTGGAACGACGCCCGTGTCGAGAGAGCGCGCGCGCGCGAATACATTTCCAGCATGCGCGCCGATCTTGTGTCAGATATGACCGAGTTGAAACAGCATCAGGATTTCTGGCAGCAGGTCGCTGACGAGGGGTACAACGCGATCCGGTTCGCCGAGACCGGTGAAACAGGCGGGGCAACCGAGTGGGAAATCCTTCGTGCCTTTCTCAATGCCAGCCAGTCCTGGCAGTTCACCTTCATCGACACCACTTATTCCGAACTTCGCAGTGCCGGCGAGCTGAAGCTCATTCCCGACATGGAACTAAAAAACGCACTCGCCGACTATTATGTCCTCGTCGCGGCCCGGCGAGGCGGGCTCGGCCCCTATAATCTCCTGCCGGACTATCGCGAAATGGTGCGCGGCCGCATGCGGTCTGACATCATGCGCTATTACTGGCAGGAATGCTTCAGGCAGGGCGCCGGCGTGCAGGTCTTCATCGAATGCCCGCCGCCCGACGCCGTCGACGGTATCGCCGATGTGCTCAGGGAGCTCGCGGAAGACGAGGCGCTCATCAACGCCCTCCGCTACTGGATCGACACCGAGGTGATGGCCGTGGAGCTTGCCGGTTACGATCTTGGCCGTGCCCAGACTATCATTGACCGGACGGAAGAGCTGAAATGATCCTGCGCCGCGTCATCGGTCATTTCCGCAAGCGGGAATGGACCGCCATACCCTGATCCAACCGTGTCAGGGTGTGGACCTGGCGCCTGTGGCCGGTTCGCCGGGATCGGAGAAACCGCCGGACGTGTCCCCGCTGATCGGCAGCAGGATTTCCGCGACGTGGCAGATGTCGCCGCTGGCACCGTCGTGGACCGCGACAACATGGCGGCGGCATTCGTCGAGGGCGAGTTCCGGGTCGAGGGTTTCGTCGCCGAGTTCGATGCGATCGTGCCCGTCGTCGCATACAGCCTTGTAAACAGTGATGTTGTCGGCAAAGGCCGGGAAGGCGATTGCCGCAGCAAAGGTGAAGATAACGAGCAATTGCCGCATCAGACTGTCCCCTTGGGGAGCAATTTACCGTTTCGGAGCCGGAATGGCAATTCCGGACCGGTTGGGGGTGATTGCGATGGCTGCCGCGCGCGTCTAGGCTCGGCCCAACACTTAGCGGGAGAGCGACAGATGATGATGCGGATGATGATGGCCGGCGCGGCGGCGCTGGTTCTGGCAGGGGCGGCCTCGGCGCAGGAAGCGGTGATCCATGCGGGATACCTGCTGGCCAAGCCGGGCGAAGGATACCTGAAGAAGCAGACGATCACGGTGAAGGACGGGCGAATCGTGTCGGTCGAGGCAGGGTACAAGTCTGCACCGAAGGGCGTGCCGGTGATCGAACTGAAGAATTCCTATGTCATACCCGGCCTGATCGACAGCCATGTGCACATCACCAGCCAGAACGGACCGGACGAGCGGATCAAGACGTTCGAGGACACCGAATCGACCAGGCGTTCGATGGAGCGGGGTACGCGCTGAAAACGCTGTTGGCGGGATTCACCACAGTGCAGGATGTCGGCGGCTCCAACTCTGCCGTGTTCGGCCTGCGGGATGCGATTGCCAGCGGCAAGGTGCCGGGGCCGCGGATGCGCGCGGCCGGGCAGGCGATCTCGGTGACCGGCGGCCATGGCGACATCAACGGCTATTCGCCGGACGTGATGGCGATGTTCACCGGCACGAACATCTGCAATGGCGCGGATGATTGCCGCCGGGCTGTGCGCCAGCAGATCAAGGAAGGCGCCGACCTGATCAAGATCACGGCGACCGGTGGCGTCCTGTCGAACACCAAGGCGGGCCTCGAGCAGCAGTTCACCCATGAGGAACTGGTGGCGATTGTCGAGGCGGCGCATTCGATGGGCCGGCAGGTGACGGCGCACGCGCACGGCAAGGGGGGTGTCGATGCGGCCCTCATGGCCGGTGTCGATTCAATCGAGCACGGCACCTATACCGATGACGAGACCATTGCCCTGTTCAAGGAACACAATGCGGTCCTGGTGCCGACGGTACTGGCCGGGGCCACGGTGACCGGATGGGTGAACGAACCCTGGCTGCCGGAAGCGTCGCGCCTGAAGGCGGCGATTGTCGGACCGCTGATGCAGGACATGCTGCGCCGGGCCCATGAGGGCGGCGTGACGGTGGCGTTCGGCACCGATACGGGCGTGTCGGCACATGGCGACAATGCCAAGGAGTTCGCCCTGATGGTCGGTGCCGGCTTCACGCCGGAAGAGGCGATCCGGTCGGCGACCGTGGTGGCGTCCGAGCACCTTGAAATGGCCAGGGACACCGGCACGATCGAGGCCGGGAAATATGCCGACCTGATCGCGACCGATGGCGACCCGCTGAAGGACGTGACCGAACTGGAAGGGGTCGACTTCGTGATGAAGGGCGGCGTGGTCTACAAGGGCGGCAAGTAGTTCCAGCCTTGCCGGGACGCTTCGCCTTATCCGCGAAGGGTTTTGACAAGTCCCGGCAAAGATTGGAAGGTTCGCGCGGCAAGTGAGGCGCCGCATGATGACGCGCGCCGCAAGATGAGGGGACTGACATGCCTGGACTGAAGCGCGTCCTGCCTGGCGCTGTCGCGTGTGCGGCGATTTTGGGTCTCGGCGCATGTTCCGGCAATGATGCGGAGACCAAGGCCGCCGCCGCGCGGGCCGGGGCCGAATGCGTGCCCATGGAGATCGGCAACTATCATTGGGACGGTTCAGGGTTCACCGTGATCGGCGCTTCGGATGCCCCGGTTCGGCCGGCCCCGCCGTCTGACACGTCCTGGCTTGGCGAACTGCAATACACGTTCGCGATGGTCGGCTATTCCTGGATGGGCGTGCAGGTGCGCGACCATGTCGCCACCCTGACCGGGATTGCCCCGGACGCCGAAACCAAGGCGCGCGCCCTGCAGTCCGGCAAGGAAATCATCGGCGAGGACCCGGTGGGCCGCGACCTGATCACGCTGGTTGTCGACGGGATCTCGGTCGAAGGCGGCGAGGCCGGCGTGGGCGAAAGCCTGGCGCAACTGTCACAGGGCGCGATTACCCTGCAATCCTGCCAGAAAGCCTTTTCCGGCACGCTGAACGGCCGGAACATCGAGTTCACGCAGAACAGCGCCGCCATCGAACCGGCAAGCGCGGCCCTGCTGGATGCGGTGACCGGCGTGGCGGCCCTGTGCAGGGATTTCAAGATCGAGATCGGCGGGCACACGGATTCCCGGGGCAGCCCGGACATCAATCTCGACCTGTCGCAGCAACGGGCCAATGCCGTGCGCGACTACCTGATCGAGAAGGGCGTCGACGGCACCTGGCTGGTCGCGGCGGGATATGGCGAGAGCATGCCGCTCGACCGGTCGGAAACGGAAGAAGCCCGGGCACGGAACCGGCGCACGGAATTCAAGGTATTGCCGCGCCCCTGAGCGCGGACAGACTCTCCCGGTACGCACCAGGCCGGGCGGGAAGCAAGAAGGACAGGCCGGCCCCGGGCAGTTGCAAGCTGTCCGGGGTTTTCCTTTCCGGGACAGGCGCAGCCGGGCGGGTTCCGGAATTTGTCAGGATGTTCATTGACTGTTCATTCAAACAGGGCCATGTGGCCCGTGTCGCAGCGCCTTCAGAGGCGCATGGGGCAGGCTGCGTGAAGCGCACCCCGGTAATTCCGGCGGGATGAGGCCTCCTCCTTCAGGCAATTGCAGATTTTTGACGCCCCTATTCGCGCGGGTCGTTCCACCAGACCCCAAGCGGGTTGGCGGAGCGCTGCTCCGTTCGCCCGCGCACTTGAAAGATACCTAATGACGAATTTTACCGATCTCGGCCTCCATCCGCTGTTGCTCAAGGCAATTGCCCAGGAAGGCTACGAGATCCCGACCCCGATCCAGGCAGCTGCGATCCCGCACCTGCTGGATGACAAGGACCTTCTGGGCATCGCACAGACCGGCACCGGCAAGACCGCCGCGTTTGCCCTGCCGACGCTCGATTTCCTGATCGAACATGCCGAGAAGCGCCGTGCACGGAGTACGCGCGTGCTCGTGCTCGCTCCGACGCGGGAACTGGCCGGTCAGATCGCCGACAGCTTCCGCACCTATTCGCACTTCATGGACTGCAACGTGCAGACCGTGTTCGGCGGCGTGAACATCAATACGCAAATCCGCGCCCTGCAGCATGGCACGCATATCCTGGTGGCAACGCCGGGCCGCCTGCTGGACCTGATCCAGCAGAAAGCGGTGACGCTGCGCGATGTCGAGATCCTGATCCTCGACGAAGCCGACCAGATGCTCGACATGGGCTTCATCCACGACCTCAAGAAGATTGTCGCCCTGGTGCCGAAAGACCGCCAGACGCTGCTCTTCTCAGCGACGATGCCGACGCCGATTGCCGACCTTGCCCAGCAATTCCTGGACAATCCGGTTCGCGTCTCGGTGACGCCTCCGGCCACGACGGCCGAGCGTGTCGACCAGGGCGTGCTGCACGTGTCCAACAATGACAAGCTGGACCTGCTGTACGACTATCTCGTCACCCCCGGCATCGACCGCGCGCTTGTCTTTACCCGGACCAAGCATGGCGCCGACAAGGTGGTGCGCAAGCTGCTGGCCAAGGGCCTCGACGCCCGCGCCATCCATGGCAACAAGTCGCAACCGCAACGCCAGAAGGCGCTCGACGCCTTCAAGGACGGCCAGTGCCGCATCCTGGTGGCAACCGATATCGCGGCCCGCGGCATCGATGTCGACGGCATCAGCCACGTGATCAATTTCGAAGTCCCGAACATTCCGGAACAGTACGTGCACCGCATCGGCCGCACGGCCCGCGCCGGCAAGACCGGCCTTGCCGTGTCGTTCGTGGCCGAAGACGAGCGCTACTTCCTGCGCGACATCGAGAAGACGATCGGCATGCAGATCGACGTTCTGCCACTGCCGGCCGGCAGCACGGTGCGCCTGCTGGCGACGCCTGACCCGAATGCCCGCTATGCCAAGCCCAAGGGCCCGGCGCGCGG
>JBGSKI010000403.1:0-10146 GCA_041741315.1 Hyphomonas sp.
CCCCGCCTGTCCGCCCGGGCGGACGGGCTGAAGGCCGAAATCGACGAACTGAACACGCTGGAACGCCGGATGCGCGGCGAAAAGGCCCGGCTCGATGCCGCCGAAGCCACGCTCGCCCTCAAACAGGTCGAGATCGAGCGCCTCGCGGCGGCCAAGCGCGGCAGTTTCGAGGACCTGTCAGGCGATGTTGCCCAGCTGCGCTCGCGCGCCGCAGAGATCGGGCAACAGGCCGACAATCTGCGTGGCCTGCTGGAAGCGCTGGAATCCCACGCGCCGGATGCGCCCGGAACCAAACCGTCCCTCCGGCCCCGTCTTGTTGCCTCGACCGTGTCCAAGACCGAAAAACTCGCCAAACCGGCGACAAAGACACCCTCGCCGAGCCCGGCGCCTGCCAAGGGGCTCGGAAAGGCGTCGCTTGGCGCGCTCCAACAGCCTGCCTCCGGTTCGATCATCCACCAGTTCGGCGACAAATTGCCGGCCGGCGGCACGGCAGAATGGATCACCATCGCGACCCGCGCCGAAGCTCAGGTAATCGCGCCTGTCGGCGGAACGGTTGAATATGCGCGGCCGTTCCGGTCCTACGGATCGATGCTAATTTTGCGGACGAGTGACGGCTACCATGTTATCCTGACAGGGATGAGCCGCATTTATGTCGCCGAGGGCCAGGACGTGGCCACGGGAGAGCCGGTTGGCCGCATGCCGGACCGGACGGACCCCCTTCCTGAGCTCAATATGGAATTGAGGCTTGGCGATACCGTGATGAATCCTGCAGAGTGGTTGCCTCGGGGCGGGTAGGGCAGAGTATGAGAGAGGTTTGGAACATGCGTTCATTGCTGACAGGCGCCGCGCTTGGCATCATTCTTGGCGGAGCGGTGGTGGGCTATTCGGCCTTCGCCTCGCCCCCGGAAAAGCCCGCGGATCCGCGCATGGTGACCTACCAACAGCTTGAATTGTTTGCCGAAATTCTCGCCCGCGCCCGTCAGGACTATGTCACCGAGATCGATGAGAAGGCAGCCATGGAAGCCGCCATAAACGGCATGCTGACCTCGCTCGACCCGCATTCGAGCTATCTCAACCCGGACGATTTCAAGTCCATGCAGGTGCAGACCTCCGGCGAATATGGCGGCCTCGGCATCGAAGTGACCATGGAAGACGGCTTCGTGAAGGTGATTTCACCCATGGACGACTCTCCGGCGAGCCGCGCCGGTATCGAGCCGGGCGACCTGATCACGGCCATCAACGGCAAGCCGATCATCGGCCAGACGCTGAATGACGCCGTCAAGGAAATGCGGGGCGAAAAGGGCACCTCGCTCGACATTACCGTCCTGCGCGAAGGCGAGGACCCGTTCGACGTGTCGCTGACCCGCGAAGTGATCCAGCAGAAATCGGTTACATGGAAGGTCGATACCAATGATATCGGCTATATCCGCATCTCGACGTTCAACGAGCGGACGACGCTCCTGCTGGAAGAGGCCGTGAACGGCATCTCGCAGAAGACCGGTTCGCGCCCGAAAGGCATCATCGTCGATCTGCGCAATAATGGCGGCGGACTGCTCGACCAGGCGGTGTCTGTGTCCGACACGTTCCTGTCGGGCGGTGAAGTCGTCTCGACGCAGGGCCGCCGCGCCGCCGATATCGAGCGCTACAATGCGCGGGCCGGCGAAGTGTTCAAGGGCGTGCCGATGGTCGTGCTGATCAATGGCGGCTCTGCCTCGGCTTCCGAAATCGTTGCCGGCGCGCTGCAGGATCGCCACCGGGCGACGATTGTCGGCACGACGAGCTTCGGCAAGGGATCGGTCCAGACGGTCATACCGCTCGGCGCAGATCGCGGTGCCATCCGGCTGACCACGGCCCGCTATTACACGCCGGCCGGCCGGTCGATCCAGGCCCTCGGCATCGAACCCGACCTGACGATCTCGCAGGCCCGCCTGACTGAGGAAGAACTCGCCAAGATCAAGCGCTGGTCGGAAGCAGACCTGCCGCATGCCCTGACGAACGAGGAAGGCGCCGTGCGCCATGAACTGACGATGCCGGACGAGCAACCGCCGGAAGGTTACAAGGGCGACGATTACCAACTCGAGCGGGCGACCGAGATGCTGAAAGACGGTCAGGTGACCGCCAGCGCGACCTTGAAAAGGGCCGGTTAACCTCTGTTTGCAACCTGTTAACCGGATTGGTCCATTTCTGTTCGTTCAGAATCGCGATTTTTTCGATCAGCAGAGGTTGCCCCTATGGGTCATCGGCGGGACTCAGAGCCCTCTCCTTTCCGTACCGGCCTGACCCATGCGGGTCTGGCACTGCTCATTTTCGGCGGCCTGTCGGGCGCCCTCGGGGCTGGAATCCAGGTCTCCGGGGATCCGTCCGATGCTGGTCCGCGGGCCCGGCTGGCCCTGTTCGATGTCACGCCATCGGAAGATCCCAAGCTGAAAACAAGGCTCAAGTCGGATATGGCCAGCGCGTCGGCCATTCCATCCGAGATGCCGGACTATGCGGGCGAAGCCGGTCCCGGCAATGAGCCGAGCCTTGGCGTGGAATACCAGGACGTCCGTCTCGCCTCCGCCGAAGAGCCCGGCGATGCCGAGCAGGGCGATGCCGAACCGCGTCCTGCCGGTATCCGGATCAATGGCAAACTGGTCCGTCCCGGCGAATCGTATGGCGATGTGACCCGCGTCATCGCGCTCGATCCGGGCCCGGTTGCCGGGATGATCGAGAAGGTCAACGGCCTGACGCTGCCGAAAGTCGCGTCTGACGGACGGACGCCGGCCGATGCCTATGCGCGCCCGTTTGCCAATCCGGGCAGCAAGCCGGTCGTGGCGCTGGTCATCGGCGGCCTCGGCATCAATGCCACGCATACCAAATCGGCAATCGATGAGCTGCCGGCGGATGTGACGCTGTCCTTCGCGCCGGATGCGACCAGGCTGCAGTTCTGGATCGACAAGGCCCGGGCTGCGGGTCACGAGGTGCTGATCGAGGCGCCCATGGAGGCCTATGATTACGGCCGGATGAAAATCCATCCGCAGACCCTTCTGGCCGACAATTCGCAGGGCGTGAACGCCAAGCGCCTCGAACAACTGCTGAGCCGTGCAACCGGTTATTTCGGCCTGATCAACTACCAGGGTGCCAAGCTGGGCGACAGCGAGGAAGCCCTGCGCCCGGTGCTCGACGAGATCAGCCAGCGCGGTCTTGCCCTGGTCGATGACGGCACGCTCGACCGCCAGCGGATGGACCGCCTGAGCGGCGTGACCCGCCTGCGCTATGCCCGTGCCGATGCTGCAATCGACGCAAAGCTCTCGGCGGAGGAGATCAGTTCCTCCCTCATGGACCTGGAATCGCTGGCGCTCGAAAATGGCGCGGCGCTCGGGGCCGGCTATGCCTTCCCGATCACCATCGAAATGGCGAAGACCTGGACCGCCGGACTGGAGCAGAAAGGCATCGTTCTGGCCCCGGTCTCTGCCCTCGCATCGCCCACGCCTGCCGAAATCGTCGAAGGCGGGTCGGTTCGCACTGGCAGCCTCGCTCCGGCTCCTGTAAACCCGCGCGGGTGAAACCGGCAAACCCAGACCCAGATCGCTATCGCCCGAACGTCGGCCTCGCCCTCTTCTCCAAGGCGGGGCACGTATTCATTGGCCGGCGGATCAATGGCCGCGGCGCGTTCCAGTGGCAGATGCCGCAGGGCGGGATCGACAAGGGCGAGAGCACGCTGACCGGCGCCCTCCGGGAGCTTGAGGAAGAGGCCGGCGTCCCGTCCAAGCTCGTCGACGTGCTCGAGGAAACCGAGGACTGGCTCTACTACGATTTTCCCCCGGAACTGAAAAAGCGCCTGCCGGGCCCGTATCTCGGCCAGCGGCAGAAATGGTTCGCCCTGCGCTTCAAGGGATCGGACAGCGATGTCCGGCTCGACCGGCATACGCCGGAATTCGACGCCTGGCGCTGGGCGGTCCTGTCCGAGACGCCGTCTCTGGTCGTGCCGTTCAAGCGGCCAGTCTATACCGAGGTGGCGCGGCGCTTCGACCGCTGGACGACGCCCGTGCAGGGCGGCAAGATCGCGCAGGGCTGAATTTGGTCCGCGATCAGGGGAGGGACCCGTGGCAGGCACGCTATTGATGATCCACGGCATCGGCTGTGGCGGAGACGTTTGGGAGCGGATGAAGCCCGCCTTCGAAGCGGCAGGCTGGACCTGCGAGGCACCGACCCTGTTCCCGGACAGGCGCGTGGCGAATGATCCGCCGCCAACGCTGCCAGAACTCGGGCTGGACGATTATGTGACCGCAATGTCTGAGAAGGCGAGGGAGATCGCCGGGCGCACGGGCCAAAAGCCGGCCGTGATCGGGCATTCCATGGGCGGCCTGATTGCGCAGATGCTGGCCGAGCGCGGTGACGTCTCGGAGGCCGTGTTCCTCACGCCTGCCCAGCCGAAGGAATGTGCCGTGATCGGCCTGCCGGTCGCCATCACGTTCCTGAACATCATCCTGACGCGCAACCGGAAGAAATCCTACAAGGTGTGGGAGACGGGGTTTCGCTATGGCGTCGTCAATTGCGTGCCGAAGCGGCGCCATGCCGGCATCTATGCGAAGGCGTTGTACGATTCCGGCAAGGTGTATGGCGACATTCTCGACGGCATCGAGATCGACGCGTCGCGCATCAATATCCCGACACTGACCATCGCCGCCGGAAAGGACCGCGCCACACTGGCGGCGGCCGTCCGCAAGGTGGGTCAGAAGTATGCCAAAGCGGCTCATCCCGGCGACTTTCTCGAATATCCCGGCAATGCGCACTGGATCGTCGACGAACCGGGCACCGACAAAGTGACAGACGACATCATCGCCTGGCTCGCCCGCAATGAAGGAAAACCTGCCTGATGGAAGAAGAAGCGCACGGCGTACATGACTATGTCGCCGATCCAAGGAATGCCGATGTCCTGATCTCCGTGAACGGAGAGCTGAAGAAGCGGAACGAGGCGGTCGTGTCGGTGTTCGACAGCGGCTACATCCTGGGCGATGGTGTCTGGGAGGGCCTGCGAGTCATCAATGGTGGCGTCGCCTTCCTGCCGGAGCACCTGAAGCGCCTGTGGGCCGGGGCGAAGACCATCGACATGGATATCGGGTTGACGCGGGAGGAGCTGACCGCGCGCCTGTTCGATTGCCTGAAGGCCAACGGCATGAGCGATGGCGGGCATATCCGCCTGATGGTGACGCGCGGCATCAAGAAGACGCCCTACCAGGGTCCGCGCTTCACGATCGGCAAAGCGACGATCGTGATCATTCCGGAATACAAGACTCCGGTGCCGGAAATCGCGGCCAGGGGCGTCAGTCTGTTCACGGTACATGTACGCCGCACCGGCCCGGCCGAGCAGGACCAGAAACTGAACTCGCACTCGAAGCTCAACTGCATCATGGCCTGTATCCAGGCCGACAAGGCGGGCGCCGACGAGGCACTGATGCTCGACCCGCTCGGCTTCGTGGCGACCTGCAATTCCACGCACTTTTTCATCGTCCGCGACGGCGAAGTGTGGACCAGCCCGCCGGAATACTGCCTTGGCGGCATCACGCGGGGCAACATCATCCGGGTTTGCCGGGAGGCAGGTATTCCCGTGTTCGAAAAGCGGTTCTCCCTGTTCGATGTCTATTCGGCTGACGAGGCCTTCATCACCGGCACCTTTGCCGGCGTGACGCCGGTGCGTGAGGTGGATGGACGGAGTATCGAGACCGTCGACGGCCCGATCTCGCAGAAGATCCGCGAAGCCTACAAGGCGCTGCAGGCCCGCAGCCTGACACCGATTGTATGAACATTCGGGCCGTCGCTTTGATTATGGTTCTCTTTGCTCCCGCCTGCGTGGAGACGCGGGAGGAGCTGGCGCCCGCAATTGGCTATTACACTTCGGTCAAAGATTCTGCGTTTGAAGTGGAGATATCCAATTCTTCCCATCGCACGATTTGTATCCCTACGAACATTTCGCCGAGACAGGCGGGCTCTGCCGGACACAGGATTGCAATCGCGAGTGTGCACGCTGAGCCGTTCAATGAATACACGGGAACGCTTCCCGTGCGTACGACGTTGGACGAAATGGTCAAGCTGGCGCCTGAAGAGACCATTAGCGTGCGTTTCGAATGGGCCGATTTTGAAAGACCATCGGAAATCACCGCGGAATCGGAATTTATTCTTAGTGTAGCTCAGGAATTCTGTGACGATGTCTGACATCATCCGCATCGCCATGTGGTCCGGCCCGCGCAATCTGTCGACCACGCTGATGCGCAGCTTCGGCGCGCGGGCGGACTGCGCCTGCGTGGACGAACCGTTCTACGCAGCCTGGCTGGTTGCTGCGGGAGAGGTTCATCCGATGCAGGAGGAAATTCTCGCCTCGCAGTCCAGCGACCCCGCCAAGGTTGCGCAGGACATGCTTGCCCCGCTGCCACCCGGCAAGACGCTGCATTATCAGAAGCAGATGACCCATCATATGCCGGAAAGCTTTCCGCTGGATTGGGTGGCGCAGGTGCGCAACGCGTTCCTGGTACGCCATCCGGGCCGGGTGATCGCCTCCTACATGAAGAAGATGGACCGGCTGAGCCTCGAGGCCATCGGCATGCCGCAACAGGAACGTCTCTATGCGGAGATCACCCGGCTCACCGGGTCGCCCCCGCCCGTCATCGATTCCGACCGCATCCTGGAGGCACCGGAGCCCATGCTGCGACGGTTGTGCACAGCGCTTGGCATCGATTGGGATCCGGCCATGCTGTCCTGGACGCCGGGCCCGAAGCCGGACGAAGGCGCCTGGGCGCCGCACTGGTATGATGCAGTGTGGAAATCGTCCGGGTTCGGCGCACTACCGGGGCCGTTGCCGCAGCACACGGGCAAGGCCGCCGAAATTGAAAAGGAGGCGCTCGCGAGCTACGAGCGCCTCCTCAATCACCACATCTAGGGCCTGGCGATCAGTCCTTGGCGGTGATGGTGGCCGTGCCGGTCACGCCGGCCGTGTTGGTGTATCCGGTCGAGAAGCCGACCTCTTCGCCGAGTTCGTCGAACGTGGCGCACAGTTCGCCATCCGGCGTCGTGCCGCAGACGGTCTTTGTTTCCTCGTTCATCGTGTAGGCAATCGGATCGGCGCCATCCATCGTGGCGGTGCCGTCAGCATTGAATACGACGACAGTTTTCGTGCCGTCGGCGGCGGCGAATTCCACGGTCGTGGATTCGGCGAGCGCCGGAAGCGCGGAAATGGCAAGTGCCGCTGCAGCGGCCAGGATCAGTCTCATGGGTAACATCCTCCCTCGTTCCCTTGTTTATTTCGGGTTCACTCTACTCGCCTGCGACGCTAGCAAGCCGCGCCACCAGTGCAACTGAAATCGCATACAGAAAACCCCGGACCTTGCGGTCCAGGGCTCGCTTCTTGGGATAGTCCTGGTTTCAGCCGTGGCCGGCCATGCGCAGGAAACGGTTGCGCAGGTCTGCATCCGACTTGAACACGCCCGTGAACTGCGTGGTGATCGTGGTCACGTCCTTGTGGTGCACGCCGCGCGTCGACATGCATTCATGGACAGCCTCGACCAGCACGGCGGTGCCCATCGGGGCGAGGCTTTCGGTGATTGCGTCGCAGATCTGGGCGGTCATGGTTTCCTGGGTCTGAAGGCGCTTGGCGAAGATCTCGACCACGCGCGCCAGCTTGGAAATGCCGACGACGGCTTCGGACGGCATGTACGCGACGAAGGCCTTGCCGAGGAAGGGCGCCATATGGTGCTCGCAATGGCTCTCGACATCGATATTGCGCAGCATCACGATGTCATCGTAGCCTTGAACGTCCTCGAAGGTCTTGGACAGGTATTTGACCGGGTCTTCGTCGTACCCGGAGAACCATTCCTTGTAGGCATTGACGACGCGCTTCGGCGTGTCGAGCAGGCCCTCGCGGCGCGGGTCGTCGCCAGCCCAGGCGATCAGGGTGCGGACGGCTTCCTCCGCTTCCTGCAGGGTGGGGCGTTTCACGGGCTCGACGCGCGCGAGATCTTTCTTGGGAGTGATGGCGTCCATAGCCATGGTATTAGTCCTTCCGACTGAGGGACGGGGGTCGAGCCGGGGCCTGGTCTGGGATAGCTCTTGCCCCCTGCCCGGACTTAACGCCCGCCCGGAGTTGTACCCTCAGGGCGATAGCGAGGAACATAGGGTGACAGTTTGCCCGTTTCCAGCAGTTTCTACGGCACGATCCGGCGTTTGGATTGCTATTTCGTTGCCTTTCGTCGCGTCAGGTGGTATCGGCGCGGCATGTCGATGCGCCTGCCGATCCCTTCGTGTACCTGCGTCTGTTGCTGCTGAGGCTGCAACAGGTCATAGAGCTGGCGGGGCAGGACCCGGGCCGGCACATTCCACGAAATTCTTGATCCGCGAGACAACATGACACTCCGCCTTCACGATTCCGCGACGCGCCAGAAGCGCGTCTTTGCGCCGCAAGACCCTTCCCGCGTCACGATGTATGTCTGCGGTCCGACGGTGTATAATTATGCCCATATCGGCAATGCCCGGCCGCCCATCGTGTTCGACGTCCTGCGCCGGCTCCTGGTCCGGGCCTATGGCGAACAGGCCGTTATCTATGCCCGCAACATCACGGACATCGAGGACAAGATCATCCGCGCCTCGCTTGAGACCGGCGAGCCGATTGCCGCGATCACGCACAAGTACGCCGACATCTACAATGCCGACATGGTGGCCCTCGGCGTCCTTCCGCCGACCATCGAACCCTGGGCGACCGGCCATGTCGCCGAAATGATCGCCATGATCGAGAAGCTGGTGCGCAAGCACTATGCCTATGTCGGCAAGGAAGGCGTCTGGTTCTCGGTCAGGCAGATGCCGGAATATGGCAAGCTGTCCGGCCGCAAGCCTGAGGACAATGAAGCCGGCGCCCGCGTGGACGTGGACCCGGACAAGCGCGACCCGGCCGATTTTGCCCTCTGGAAATTCGCCAAGCCGGGCGAGCCGGAAGATGCGATCTGGGACAGTCCCTGGGGCAGGGGACGGCCCGGCTGGCACATCGAATGCTCGGCCATGGCGGCTAGGCACCTTGGCAAGACGATCGACATTCATGGCGGCGGCGTCGATCTCCTGTTCCCGCACCACGAGAACGAGATCGCGCAATCGGAATGCGCGCATGGGGAAGTGATGGCCAATTACTGGCTGCACAACGGGTTCCTCGACATGAGCGGCGAGAAGATGTCGAAATCGCTCGGCAACGTGGTCCTTGTGCATGATTTGCTGAAGGACTGGCCGGGCGAAGTGCTGCGCTTTGCGATGCTCAGCGGGCACTATCGCGCGCCGCTCGACTGGACGCCGGACCTGCTCAAACAGGCCAAGACGACGCTTGACCGCATCTATGGCGCGTTGCGGCGCGTCTGGGAGGCCGGGGGAGGAGAGGCGCGGGATATGGGCGTCATCCGGGCGCTTGAGGACGATCTCAACACGCCGGAAGCGCTCGCCGAAGTGTCGCGGCTCGCCGGGGAGGCAAACACCGCCGCCGACCAGCACGATTCTGTCGCGATGGCGAACGCCAGGGCGAACCTGCTGGCGGCGGGCAAGCTGCTGGGCTTGTTGGCCAAGACGCCAAAGCAATGGGAGCAGGGCGGGGACGATGGCGAGAATGCCCGCATCGACGCGCTGGTCCAGGCCCGGGTCGATGCCCGTGCCGCCAGGGACTGGGCCGAGGCCGACCGAATCCGCAAGGCGCTGGCCGGGGAAGGCGTCGAGATCATGGACGGCCCGGCCGGTTCGACCTGGCGCCGGGTCTAGGCAACAGCTCCCCTCGGTTCCGCCGGCTTGCGGAATCGCGGGGGCACGGCCATGTTCCGGGCATGAGCGAGCTCTATCACAACCGGGTCCTGGAACTGGCGGCAGGCATTCCGCATGCCGGCCGGCTGGCGTCGCCCGAAGGGTCGTCGCTGAAGGTCTCCCGGGTCTGCGGATCGGTCGTCACTGTCGATGTGCGGCTGGACGAGACGGGCGAGCGGGTCGTGGAAATCGCTGTCGAACCAAAGGCTTGCGCGCTAGGGCAGGCCGCGGCGTCGATCCTCGCCGAGCATGCCGTGGGCGCAACCGTGGCCGAGATCGTGGCCGCGCGGGATGCTCTGCGGGCGATGTTGAAAGACGGAGCCGAGCCGCCGGGCGGCAGGTTCT
>JBGSKI010000404.1:0-5499 GCA_041741315.1 Hyphomonas sp.
GGCATGGCGGCCTTCTTCCTGGCGCATGCCTGTTACATTGCCCTGTTCTGGGCCCTGCCGCAGGGCGACCGGTCGTGGCTGGTGATCGCGGCGCAGCTCGGGCTGGTGTTCGGGGGCGTGTTCTTCGTGCGCTGGCTGATGCCGTGGCTCGGGGCGATGCGCATTCCGGTGATGGCCTATGCGGCAATCATCCTGGTGATGGGGGCGGCGGCGCTGAAGCTCGACCCCTCGTACCTGCTGGTGACGATCGGCGCGCTGATGTTTGTCGCCTCGGACGTGATCCTGTCTCTGGAATTGTTCACCCGTCCGGCCGGGGCATTGCCGGGACAGATGCGGTCCCTGGCCGTATGGGTGTTGTATTTTGGCGGGCAGGCGCTGATCGCCTGGGGCGTGGTCCATCCGCTCGGCTGACAGGCCCGTCAGAACGGCTTGCCGCCGTCGACGGTGGCGCGGCGCATGTGGCGGCGGTGACCATGATAGTCGTTGAGGGCATAGTGCCAGACGCAGCGATTGTCCCACATGGTGACGTCGCCGGCCTGCCAGCGGACGCGGCAGGTGTTGCGCTCTTCCCTTGAGACCTCGAACAGGTAATCGAGCAGGGGCCGGCTTTCCCTGCGGGTCCAGCCGGCGAAGCGCAGGGTGAAGGCCGGGTTGACGAACAGGCCCTTGCGGCCGGTTTCCGGATGGGTGCGGATGACCGGATGCTCGTATTCCGGGGCTTCCGGCGCGACGGTGGCATCCATCGACTGGCGCACGGCGGCGGAATAGCCGTCGGCGCCGTATTCCTTGCTGGCGGTATGGATCGCCGTCATGCCGCCGAGCGTCTTCTGCAGGCCGGGGGAGAGGCGGTCATAGGCGGCTTGCTGGTCGGCGAAGAGCGTGTCGCCGCCAAAGGGCGGGACTTCCAGCGCGTGCAGGATCGAGCCGAGGGCCGGTTCTTCCAGGAAGCTCATGTCGGAATGCCAGCCGCCGCCGAAATTGGTCTTTTCCTCCGGCTCCTTGATGATCTCGAGGAGTTCCGGATGGCCGCGCATTCCCTTTACGTAAGGGTGAATGTTCAGCGTGCCGAAGCGGCGGGCGAAGGCCTTGTGCTGGTCCGGCGTCAGGCCGTTCTGGCCGCGCAGGACGATGACCTTGAAGTCGAGGAAGGCCTGATGGACGGCGTCGAATTCGGCATTCGACAGGTCCCTGGTCAGGTCCACGCCATGGAGTTCTGCGCCGAGGGTTCCGGTCAGGGGCTGGATGGTCATGCTCATGCGGGGAGTGAACCATCGGCGCGCAGCGTGCGCAAGAATGTCATTTGCGCGCCCTCCTGAAATATGCGAATGACGCGCCGGGCCACATGCCCCCAACGGCATGCAGCCTATCTGTAAGGATAGGAGTAAAACAGATGACGACCGTCGCCAAACCCGGCGTGCTGCCAGCATGCCCGCACTTTTCTTCCGGCCCGACTGCAAAGCGCCCCGGATTTTCCCTTGAAAAACTGAACACTGCTGCGCTTGGACGCTCGCACCGCTCGTCGGATGCGAAAAAGAAGCTGAAAGCCGCGATCGACCGGACCAAGACCATTCTTGGCATTCCGGACGGCTACCGCGTCGCCATCGTGCCTGCGTCCGACACGGGCGCGGTCGAGATGTGCATGTGGTCGATGCTCGGCGCAAAGCCGGTCGACGTGTTCGCCTGGGAAAGCTTTGGCCAGGACTGGGTGACCGATGCGACCAAGCAGCTGAAGCTGAAGGACTGCAACACCTATGTCGGCGATTACGGCGCGCTGCCGCCGTTCGAGAAGGCGCGCGACGATGCCGACATCATCTTCACCTGGAACGGCACGACCTCCGGCGTGCGCGTGAAGAATGCCGACTGGATCAAGCCGAACCCGGACCGGATCGTGATCTGCGACGCGACCTCGGCAGCGTTCGCGCAGGATATCGACTGGGCGAAATGCGATGTCGTCACCTATAGCTGGCAGAAATGCCTCGGCGGGGAAGCGGCGCACGGCATGCTGGTCCTGTCGCCGAACGCGGTGAAGCGGCTCGAGACCTATGCGCCGGACCGGCCGCTGCCGAAAATCTTCCGCATGACCAAGGGCGGCAAGATCGACGAGGACCTGTTCGAAGGCGCGACCATCAACACGCCGTCCATGCTGTGCGTGGAAGACTATCTTCAGGCGCTCGACTGGTGCGAGAGCCTTGGCGGCTGGAAAGCCCTGCAGGCACGCTCCGACAAGAGTCTCGGCATTCTGACCGACTGGGTGGAGAAGACCGACTGGGTCGAGTTCCTTTGTCCGGATGCGGAGCTTCGTTCGAACACGGGGGTGACGTTCAGCATTGTCGATCCGCGGGTTGCCGCCCTCGACGAGGCTGGCCAGCGCGATTTCGTCAAGAAGATGATGAAGCGCCTCGAAAAGGAAAACGCCTGTTTCGACGCGGCCGGATACGCCAAGGCCCCTCCGGGCCTGCGCATCTGGGTCGGCGGATCGGTCGAGCCGTCGAATGTAGAAGCGCTGCTGCCCTGGCTCGACTGGGCCTTCGCGGAAGAGGCGGCGAGCCTCTGACATCTTTCCCGCGTCCTCATCCTTCGACGTCGCTCAGGATGAGGACGCACCGGAATTTCCATTGCAGGCTCATCCTGAGCGCCGTCGAAGGAGAGCCGGGCCACACGAACCCGATCAGCAAAGAGAAGACACATGCCCAAAGTCCTTATCGGAGATACGCTCTCCCCCGCCGCCGTCGAGATCTTTCACGCGCGCGGCATCGAAACCGTCACCAAGGTCGGTCTGAACACGGAAGACCTGATCAAGGAGATTCCGGCCTATGACGGCCTCGTCGTCCGTTCGGCCTGCAAGCCGAATGCCGATGTCATCGCGGCTGCGACGAACCTGAAAGTCATCGGCCGGGCCGGCATCGGCGTCGACAATATCGACATCAAGGCGGCCACCGCCAAGGGCGTCGTGGTGATGAACACGCCGTTTGGCAATGCCATTACGACGGCCGAGCACGCCATCGCGATGATGTTCGCTGCAGCCCGCCAGATCCCTGCGGCGAATGCCGACACGCAGGCCGGCAAGTGGCCGAAATCCGGCTATATGGGCGTCGAGGTGTCGTACAAGACGCTCGGCCTGATCGGGTGCGGAAACATCGGCAGCCGCGTTGCCGAACGGGCCATCGGCCTGAAGATGCGGGTTGTCGCCTATGACCCGTTCCTGACCGAGGAGCGGGCAGTGGAACTCGGGGTCGAGAAGGTCGAGCTTGAGGAACTCCTGAAGCGCGCCGATGTGATCACGCTGCATGTTCCGCTGACGGACCAGACGCGGAACGTTCTGTCGCGCGAAGCGCTGATGCAGACCAGGAAGGGCCTCATCCTGGTCAATTGCGCGCGCGGCGGCCTGGTCGATGAGGCGGCGGTTGCCGACCTGCTCGAGTCCGGTCATCTGGCGGGCGCCGCGTTCGACGTGTTCGCGGTCGAACCGGCCAAGGAAAACGTGCTGTTCGGCAAGAAGAATTTCGTTGCCACGCCGCACCTTGGCGCGGCCACAAACGAGGCGCAGGAGAATGTGGCGCTGCAGGTGGCCGAGCAGATGTCGGATTACCTCCTCTCCGGCGCGGTGACCAACGCGCTCAACATGCCGTCGATCACGGCGGAGGAAGCCCCGCGCATCAAGCCGTTCGCAGCGCTGGCCGAGAAGCTCGGCTCGTTCGCCGGGCAAATATCCGACTACGGATATGATGAAGTCGTCATCGAGTATGAAGGCGAGGTCGCTGACCTCAACCGCAAGCCGCTGACGGCGGCGCTGCTGGCAGGCCTGCTGCGCGCCTCGCGCGGCGACGTCAACATGGTGTCGGCCCCGGCCATCCTGGCCGACAGCGGTGTCAAGCTGACCGAGACCAAGACCGAGGCGAGCCCGATCTATGACAGCCTGATCCGCGTCAAGGTGAAGACCAAGGCCACGAAGAACGCCCCGGAGGGCGGCTGGCGGACGCTCGCCGGCGCGCTGATCGCCGGCAAGCCGCGGATTGTCGAGGTCAAGGGCATGGCGCTGGAAGGCGATTTCTCGCCGGTCACGCTGTACGTCAACAACCTCGACAAGCCGGGCTTCATCGGCGCGCTCGGCCAGATGCTGGGCGAGGCGAAGGTCAATATCGCGACCTTCCACCTCGGCCGGACGGCGGCTGGAGAGGAGGCGATCGCCCTGATCGGCATCGATTCGGTACCGCCGGCCAAGGTGATGGACAAGCTCGAAGCCCTGCCGCAGGTGCGGTACGCCAAGGTGCTGAGCTTCTAGGCACTGGGCCGGGGCCAGCGTGTCGCGGAGGCCACCCTTTGCGGGGTTCGCGTCCGGGCATGGCGGAACCGTCTTGACGGCGCGGCGTTTACGGCATTCCTCGGCACAAACCACGAGAGGATGCCCATGCGCTGCGCCATCGCAACCACCGTTTTCGCCGCTTCCGCCATTGCCGCGCCTGCCTTTGCAGGCCCGATCAGCGAGGTCCGCCTCGGCGTGATGCAGGAAAACGTCTGCGTGCTCGACTGCGACAATGCCAACAAGGAACCGGGCCAGAACATCAATGGCGAGATCCAGTTCACCTCGCCGGACTTCCTGGACATCATCTGGAGCCCGAAGCCCTATGTGATGGCCAGCCTGAACACGCAGGGCGACACGAGCTTCGGCGGCGCCGGCCTGCACTGGTCATTCCCGTTTGCCGGCAGCTGGGCCTTCGAGCCGAGCTTCGGCTATGTCATCCATGATGGCGAACTGGAAAGCCCGTTCCCGCAGGGTGATCCGCGCTCGGATGCCTTCGCGGAGGAGCATGTCTTCCTCGGCTCGCGCGACCTGTTCCGCACCACGTTCGGCCTGCATCACGAGATCAACGACACCTGGGGCGTCGAACTGTTGTACGAGCACCTGAGCCATGGCCAGGTGCTTGGCAATGGCCGCAACCAGGGCCTCGACAATATCGGCGTGCGGGTCAGCTACAGCTTCGATTAGGCACTGTTCAGGGGGCGCTTTGTCCCCTTGCTTTTCCAGCATGAATCCTGCCCATGTCGCCGCGAAGATTGCGGGAGCGGCAGATGGCAGGTGTGGTCGTCGTAGGAGCCCAGTGGGGCGACGAAGGCAAGGGCAAGATTGTCGACTGGCTGTCGGCGCGGGCCGACGTGGTCGTGCGCTTCCAGGGCGGGCACAATGCCGGCCATACGCTGGTCATCGACGGCAAGGTGTTCAAGCTGGCGCTGTTGCCGTCGGGCCTCGTGCGGGGCGGCAAGCTGTCGGTGATCGGCAATGGCGTCGTGGTCGACCCCTGGCACATGCTGACCGAGATCGAAGGCATCCGCGCGCAGGGCGTGACCGTATCGCCGGACAGCCTGATCCTTGCCGACAATGCCTCGCTGATCCTGCCCTGGCACAAGGATATCGACGCGGCCCGGGAAGGGGCCCTTGGCGCGGCGCAGATCGGGACCACCAAGCGCGGCATCGGCCCGGCCTATGAGGACCGCGTTGGC
>JBGSKI010000405.1:0-2088 GCA_041741315.1 Hyphomonas sp.
TGAGGCTTTCCGGCGGCAGGCGCCGCCCGGCGTCTTCCGGCAGCAGCATGAGATAGCGCGGGTTCGTGCTGACACAGCACGCGCCGCAGGATACGCAGTCGAACGACTGGGGGGACATGGAAAGCGCCTTCCACCGGCTCCGCTGCCCGGCCCGGACACCATGCCCGGCCCGGCCTCGCCGCGCGATCTACGCCCGCCCCCGTCCGCCGGCAAGAGGGCACGGAACCGCAGCAATTCCGCGCTCCCGCACGAGGCGGACAGGAATCTATCCTCCCCCACCCGAAACCATGCCAAACTTCCGCGCATGGACCCGCACTACATCCCCTTCTTCCGGCACGTCTACGCCCTGTGCTGGCCATGGCTCTGGTGGAACCTTGTCCGTCTCACCGCCTGGCGCCTGAAGACAGGAAGGCAGGTTTTCGTCCTCGTGGACCGGTTCGGGAACGTCCATGTCCGCTATATCGGCGATGCACCGAAGCCGGACGATCTGTATACTTACGAAGCGCCTGCAATCCCCCGCTGGGAATCCCCTGCCGCGCGCTCGAATATGCCCGCCTGCCTCGACGCAGGAGTGTTCCAATATTCAAGAACACTTTTCCCGGCTTTATGGACAGGTTCGGACCTCTTTATGGACACTTTCCATCCGCCGCGCGGCCCGCCTTAGGCCCGCCCGATCCCGAATCCATCCTCCCACACCGGACGGCCCCCGCCGCTCCGGCCGTTCGTGCTGGCGCCCGCCTAAAGAATGAACCGGCCCTCGATCACCGTCACGGCGCGGCCGATCAGCTTCACCCGGTCGCCGGCAACCCGCGTCGCAACCTGTGCCCCCCGGCCCGGAAACGCCTGAAAACATTCCGCTTCGGATCGTCCGAAATGGTCGTTCAGGATGCGGGCGAGCATTGTGTGCCAGCTGCCCGTGGCCGGGTCTTCGTCGATGCCGCTACCCGGCGCGAAAAAGCGGCTGGTCACGTCGACGCCCTCGCCGCCAAGTGCGAAACAGCCGAAATTGCCCCGGTCCCAGCCCTCCCCCGGCGCGCCGAGCGATTTCAGCGCCCTGAGGTCCGGCTTCAGTGCGATGACCTCCTCCGGCGCAGCGAATTGCGCCGCATGGAACATCCCGCCCCAGGCCCGCACCGGCCGCGCACCCAGCGCCGCCGACACCTCGTCCGTGACCGGAATGTCCCGCACCGGCGCGCACGGGAAATCCATCTCGAGCCGTCCGTCCTCCAGCCGCCGCACCAGCAACCGGCCGGACTTCACCGTATCGAACGCGATCGCCCCGCCGGAAAACCCCAGCACCTCATACAGGACATGCGCGCTCGCCAGAGTCGCATGCCCGCACAGCGGCACCTCGACGGCCGGCGTGAACCAGCGCAGCTTCCAGACGCCCTCGCCCGCCGGCACGATATAGGCCGTTTCCGCAACATTGTTCTCCGCCGCGATCGCCTGAAGCTCCGCATCCGGAAGGAAGGCATCGAGCGGCATCACGCAGGCCTGGTTGCCCTCGAAGGGCTTCGAGGCAAAGGCATCGACCTGGTAGAAGGGAAACATCGGCATGGCACTGACTCCACAGAATTGCAGCTCCCTTGCCATGGCCCGCCGCGCCGGAGAAACGATAATTCCTGAACCGCTCTTGACCGGCGCTAACCGGTCAGGACTCGTCGAGCAGCCATCCGTGATGCACCGGGCCATGCCCGTGCCCGAAGCCCTTCGCCGCACGCAGGGCGCCCATGAGATATTCCCGCCCGCGCTCCACCGCTTCCGGCACACTGACCCCTTGCGCCAAAAGAACTGCAATCGCCGAGGCGAGCGTACAGCCGGTGCCGTGGGTGGAATTCGTGCGGATGCGCTCGCTCTCGAAAATCCATTCGCCCGTAGTGGTCTGCAGGACATCGACCACCGTGTTGCCCTCGATATGGCCACCCTTGACCAGCGCGCCATGGGCCCCGAGTTCGAGCAGCCGCTCGGCCGCGCGTCTTTGTCCGCTCACGGACTCGACCGCCTTGCCTGTAAGGATTTCCGCTTCCGGCGCGTTCGGCGTGACCAGCCGCGCCCGGGGCACGAGCTCGGACCGGACCGCGCCGATTG